>NZ_BAAAQM010000096.1:0-21302 GCF_039531675.1 Catenulispora subtropica | reverse complement strand
AGGGTGTCGGCCAGGTCGACGAAGGTCTCGACGAGCCGTTGCTCTCGAGTCACGCTCATCTCTCCAAGGTAGTCCCGGCCGCGTGCCGAGGGACGCGGCGAACGGTCTGTGCTGGACGCCGATCACACCCGTGGCCTGGTGGACCTCGGCGTGGGCCGGTGCGGTTCCCGCTGGACCGCGGCCTCTGCGAGGCCGACGGTCGTCGAACCCGGCAGCATGATCCAGAACTCGACAATCGGAATACGGAGTACGCTGCTCATAGCGGATCCACCTCCCCGGACCCCGGTGGCCGGTCTCGCATCCCCATCATCATGTGAGCACCCTTGGGAAGTGACGGGCATGGCTCCGACAGCGCGGCCCGGTGGCGAGGCCGAGAACGCCATCATCGAACGGCTCTTCAGCGCGAGTCTGGAGCTGCACGCAGCGCTGCGGCTCGTTCCGGACGAACCCACCACGACCCTGCTCCACGAAGCCACCGACCTGCTGGACAGCGCCATCTGTCGGCTCCGCGACCAAGCGTTCGACCACCAATCGGCGCCAGCTGCCCAGAGCCGACTCACTGTGCCCGTCCGGTAAGCCGCCCGCGCGCTTGTTCCGGGCAGGCTGATCGGCCGGTCAGGTGCCGCAGCAGGGCCGCGCTGAAAGTGGCAAGGCCGCACTGGGTGGGCGGGTAGGTGCTCAGAAAGCCAGAACTGGTCATGGCGGAGCCCTCACTTCGTCGATCGGCAGCAGGACGAGCGGCGGTTTCGCGGTTGCCCGCGGTTGCCCGCGGTTGAGCATTCGAGGCGATCGCGTTGCGAAGGGCGACCACGACCCTGACCGGGGACCAAGACGCGGAGCAGGAGGCTTCGCTGTGCCGGTGGGCTGCACCGCCACTGGACGACGGTGTCACTGCCGACAGTATCAGCAGGCCTCTTCGCGGCTACCGCCAAGTTTGTTCCAGGCCGTCTGAAAACTCGTACTCACCACGCCTTGGCGACCTCAACCAGGCTGGGTGCGGCAGCAGCAGACCGCGGGCGCACCACCGGAGGCAGTTCGCGCATCAAGGCCGAGCTGTCATGGAAGCAGTTCGGCAGCCGTCGCTTGGTTGTCGCGCCCGGCGGCTTCGGCCATGGCCGTCCTCGCGGCTCCCGCGCCGGTCCATGGCGGGACGACCAGGAACAGGAAGTGGTCCTGGAACCCGAGGCTGAGGCTGATGGTCCGGTCACTGCCCGGGAACCAGCTTATCCTGATCACACGGCCGTCCACGGTGATGCTGCGCGGCACATCGTCCCAGGCCTCGGTGTCAAGGCCGACCCGCACGATGCGGCCCAGGTGGGCGGTCAGCGCCGTGATCAGGTCCGGCAGTTCGGCCTGGACGTGGTTCGAGCGCGGCCACCAGGCCCCGTCGAACACCCCGGTCTGCGACAGGGCCGGTTCCAAGGCCAGCCGCGGCAGGAGCGGAGCACCGCAGGCGTCGCCCCGCAGGGGTGGAGAAAAGTCGGTGAGCTTGTCGGCGACCTGCGGGACGTAGTCGGGGTTCCAACACAGGTCGATGTGCGAGGCGCCGTCGATGACGTGTAGTTCCTTGGGCTTTTGCGCCTTCTCGACGGCATCCTGGCTGTAGTACAGCGTGTCGGCCTTCGGCCCGGCGATCAGCAGCAGCGGGCGCGGGGAGATCAGCTCGATGCCCTCGAAGGGGAAGAACGCCGTCTGCCGGCTGAGGCTGGACAGGGCGAAAGTGCCCATGAACCGCGGGTTGGGGTCGGTCTCGGAGTAGTACTTGTAGCCTTCCAGGTACATTGCCGGGATGGTGGACAGGTCGTTCATGGCGAACTTCGGGTTGTCCGCGATCAGGGAGAACATCTCCACCTCACCGCCGGCCGCCTCGCGGGTTCGGGCCTGGGCGGAGCGTTCGAGCAGGCTGGTGCGGTACTCGGCCGTCTGCGCGCCCAGGGGCCCGACGCCGTCACGGCGGGCGGCGCCGATATTGAAGGTGCTCACGCTGGCCACGGCCTTGATGCGCATCTTGGTCTGCGAGGCGTTGACGGTGTAGCCGCCGCCGGCGCAGAGGCCGAGGGCTCCGATGCGGTCGGGCTCCACGTCGGGGGGTGCTCAGGAAGTCGACCGCGCAGCGAATGTCCTCCACGCGGGCGGATGGGAAGTCCGAGAAGTGCGGCTCGCCGCCGATTTCGCCCTGGTAGGAGGCGTCGAAGACGAGGGCGATGAAGCCCTGAGCGGCCAGCAGCTTGGCGTAGGTCGTGGAGACCTGTTCCTTCACGGCGCCGATGGGCTGGGTGATCACAATCGCGGGGTACCTCGTGCCCTGCTGGAAGCCGTCCGGCTTGAACAGGTTTCCGACGACGGTGTTGCCGTTGTTGACGAAGGTGATGGAGTCCACGCTCGAGTCCTTGCTGTGCGGGGTGGTGGCGCGGGTCGACGATGTCAGGGGCGGATGACGACCTTGAGTGCTTCGCGGTCGTTCATCAGCCGATAGCCTTCGGCCACCTGCTCCAGGGGAACGGTGCGGTCGCAGACGCGGCCGGGGCGGATGGCGCCGTTCGGGATGTGCGGCATGAGCTGTTCGATGTAGGCGCGGGCCGGGCCGGCGCCGCAGGTGAGGGTGAGGTTGCGCATGAAACCCCCGAACCCGAACGGGATGGCCGGGTACTGAGTTCGCCCACGCGGCTGATGGCGCCTCCGTCGGTCACCACGCCGGCGGCCTGCTTGAGGGAGTCCTCCAGCCCAACGCACTCCAGGACGCGATCGGTGCCGAACCCGCCGGTCATCTCCTTGACGGCGTCGACGCCGTCGGAGCCGCGGCCGGCGACGACGTCGGTGGCGCCGAACTGTCGGCCCAGGTCGGTGCGGGCGGTGTGGCGGCCCATGAGGATGATGCGTTCAGCGCCGAGCGGCTTGGCGGCGATGACCGAGTACAGTCCGACCGCGCCGTCGCCGATCACGGTGACGCGCTCGCCGGGCTTGACGCCTGCGGTGTGGGCCGCGTGGTAGCCGGTACACATCACGTCGGACAGCGTCAGCCGTTCTGGCCACTTCTTCCGGATCTTCCACAGCCGGCGAATCTTGAGGAAGCCTTCGCCGGTGTCCCGTCGGGGCGGTATGACTCTGCACCCCGAGGCGGCGGCGCTCCTGGAGTGTCCGGGTCTGAGCAGATCGCCCGCGGTGGACGCCGCGTCGAGTCACACGCGCGAGCCGTAGGCTGGGCAGGCGGCGGTGAGGAGGAGGTCGGGTGGATGCGGACAGGCTCAGCAGTCGCTCGCGACTCCGGCCGCTTGCTCGAACTGTGCGAAAGTGCGTGGGCTCCGGCGCTGCGCGGGAAGGTTCTGGTCGCCGAGGCTGAGCCGGAGCTGCGCGTCGACCTTCTTCCGGCGGTGGCTGCCGCGATCAGCCGTCGCGGCGCCGGGACGGCGGCCGAGCGGTGGCCCGCGTGCTTGCTGATGTCGGTGGTCGGTGCCGTTGCGGCGGGCTACCGCCACGGATCTGCGTGGTCCGTGTGGTGGCGCGCCTGCGGCAAGCGGGTGTCGTCCGCTGCCGGGGCTGTGGCGTGGGAGCGGGCTTTCCGCAGCGCTGCGACAGTGTTCGGGCTCGCCGAGTTCGGTGACCGTTCCGGTGATGAGGCGATTCTGTTGCATACCGGTGTTCCCGACGCCTTTCTCGAAGATCTGTGCTCTGCGCTCGTCAGGGGGCTGGGAACGCCGGTGAGCGCTCCCGTGGCGTTGTTGATCGGACAGCCGGAGGCCGCGCCGTTCGTGAGCCGCTGTCACGACGCGATGGCCGTGATCGGCGACACCGGTGCTGTCCGGGATCCACTGCCCCGGCGGTTCCTCGACGCCATGGCGGACTTCCGGTCTCGGCGCGAAGGCGTGATCGGCGCGAACCGCCGTGCCCTGCGGATCGAGCCGTTCGGCCGTGGTCCGGTGCTGGTCGGCGCTGACGGCTCCGAAGCGCCCGCCGCGGTGGCCGACGTCGGCGGCCGGCTGTTCGTGTTCGGGGAGGACGACGCCGCGGTGGCAGAGGACCTGGTGCTGTCTCCGGCCACGGTGTGGCTTCTGTATCCGGCTGATACCCCACCGGTGGCCGGCGGGACGCTCCGCGTCGTGGCCCACGGCTTACTTCCGGCTCGCTGGCCGGGCTGGTCGCTGGTGCAGGCCGATCTGAAAGACGTCACCTGGCTGCGGGCGGGGGAGCCCGGGAGTGCGCGCCGTGTGGTCGGCGGCAGGAGTAGACCGACCCTGCTGACCGGCGCACCGCTGGCGGGTCTGACCCACGGTGCAGGCCGTCCCGTGTTCGCCGAACCTCCGGTGCTGCGTCTGCCCGCCGGGGCCGCCGAGTGGTCCGTGGAGGTGCGTGATCGCGATGGCGGAGTCTGGGTCCGCAAGCGAGTGCGCGGCCAGGCTGAGGCGGTGACGGAGACGTCTGCGTTCTGGGATGCCGTGCCGCGTCCGCTGATCGGCGAGTACAGCGTACGGGTCGGCGGCGGCGACGGACCGGGCATGGTGCGAAGTGTCGCGCTCGCCGAGACCCTCGCGGTCGAGCGGTTCCCCGATGTCCGTCTGCTCAGAGCCGAAGGGCTGGAGCCGGCCGAGGTCGTCCTGCATCCCGGTCGGGGGATGACCGCGGTCCCGGCGGCGCTGACCTTCGGGGCGACCTGCCCTCGGCTGCCGGTCGACCTGGTGACCCGGCATCGCCGCGAGCGGTTCGTCGTGGAACCGCCCCGGATGCGGGTCGGCACCGAGGACGGGGTCCACGAGGCGGACGCCGTCCGCCCGCCCCGACTGGAGCGCGCCGAACTGGCCCGCGGCGGTCGGCTGTTCATCGAGCTCCCCGGCGCCGAGCGGCTCCCCTCGCTGGAGGTCGTGGCTGACGGACGCGTCGTGCAGTCGGTGAGACCGCACCGGGACGGCGGCTACAACCTGCGCCGAGTCCTCGACACCGTCACGGCTCATGAGGAGACGGTTCTCAGACTCGTCCACGACGGCCGTTCCGCGACAGTAGCGTGGATCCTGGACACCGCCTCAGCGCAGGACCCGTGGCTGCCCCGCGCCACCGGTTCCGTGGAGGGTTGATCGCTGCCGTCCGGACCGGCGTCCGGACGCCGCCTGAACCTCGGAGCACCGACCTGTGGATCCCCTGGCCACCAGCGGCCTGATCGCCGACACCTACCGGCGCTATCTCCGTTCTCTGCTGCCGGTTCGGGAACCGGCCCTGGCAGCGGCGCTGGCGGCGGAGATCGAAGCGAGCCCGCTGCTCACCAAGGGCCCGCTGGTGGAAGCGACGCCGCCCTACCGGACCGGGGCGAGTCTGCGTGACCTGATCGGCGAAGGAGTCCTCGATCCCGGGTTCGCACGCCTCGACAGCGCCGCACTGCCTCTGGACCGTCCGCTGTACGCGCACCAGGAGGCTGCCCTGCGCAAGGTCCACGCAGGCCGGAACCTCGTGGTGGCGACCGGCACCGGCTCCGGCAAGACCGAAAGCTTCCTGCTGCCTGTCCTGTCCGCGCTCGCCGCCGAGCACAGCGCCAGGACCCTCGGCCCCGGTGTCAGGGCACTGCTCCTGTATCCCATGAACGCACTGGCGAACGACCAGTTGCGCCGCCTGCGCCGGCTGCTGGCGGCCACGCCCGAGATCACCTTCGGCCGCTACACCGGGGAGACCCCCGAGCAGGCGCGCGCCGGGGCCGACCAGTTCGAGGCGTTGAACCCCGGCGAGCCCCGGCTGCCGAACGAGTTGCTCAGCCGGCAGGAGATGCGCGCGGAGCCGCCGCACCTGTTGCTCACCAATTACGCGATGCTCGAATACCTGCTGCTCCGGCCCGCCGATCTGGAGCTGTTCGAAGGCGCACACGGCGGTTCCTGGCGGTTCGTCGTCCTGGACGAGGCCCACGTCTACGACGGCGCGAAGGCCGAGGAGGTGGGGATGCTGCTGCGCCGGCTGCGTCACCGGGTCTCGGCGGGACGGCGGCTACAGGCCATTGCGACGTCGGCCACCGTCGGGGACCGGCCGGAGGCGGTGGCGGCCTTCGCCTCGAATCTGTTCGACCTGCCGTTCGAGTGGGAGCCGGAGGACGCGGCGAGGCAGGATCTGGTGACCGCTCAGCGGGTGCCGATCCCGGCCGGTCCGTATTGGGGGCCGCTGGACGCCGCGGCATACCGCGCGCTGGCTGACGCCCCCGATGCCGGGGCCGAACTGCTACGGCTGTCCGCGGAGGCGACCCACGTCGGCGAGGCGTCCACCGTCCTGGCGCATGAGCGCACCATGGCCGAGGCGCGCGCGGCGCTGGCCGCCGGACCCCGGCCGTTCGGCGAACTCGCCGATGTCACCGGCTTGGGCCTGGACGGGCTCGCCGCGCTGGTGGCCGTCGGCGGCAGAGTGCGCGACGCATCCGGGACGCCGGTGCTCTCGGCGCGCTACCACCTGTTCGCGCGGGCAACCGAGGGCGCCTTCACCTGTCTGACGCCCGACGGTCCGCACGTGTGTCTCGGGCGCCGCGAGCGCTGCGACCGGTGCGCCGGGACGGTCTTCGAGTTCGGGTCCTGCCAGCGCTGCGGCGCGGTCCACCTGGTGGGGACGGTCGAAGCCGACGGCGGCGAGGTGTTCAGCCCCCGGATCGCCGGCGCGGAGCGCAGGACCTGGCTGCTCGTCGAAGACGGTCCGGATGCGGCGCAGGAGGGTGACGGCACCGACACGGCCGACGAGGACGACGAGACGCTGGACGAGACCAAGCGCACCCGGGACGGGGACGAGTCGGCTCTCCTGTGCACCCGGTGCGGGCGGCTGGGCAGGGCTGCCGGTGCGGGCGGCACCGGCCCGGGCTGTGCGTGCGGCACCGCGGCGGCCCGGCGGGTGCGGCGGCTGAAGACGTCGTCGGGCTCCCCGTCCGGCTGCGGGGCCTGCGGCGCACGCGGTGCCGGGACGATCCGGCAGTTCGAGAGCGGGAACGAAGCCTCCGCCGCCGTGTTGACCACTGCCTTCTATACCGCCCTCCCCGCAGAGGAAGGCAAGGCCGACCGGCCCGGCGGCGGGCGCAAGCTGCTGACCTTCAGTGATTCGCGGCAGGCGGCGGCGTTCTTCGCTCCTTATCTGGAGTCCAGCCACGCCTCGGTGCGCAGACGCCGGCTGATCCTCGCGGGGCTGGAGACGGCCACGGCCCGGGACACCGTGGTGAGCGTCGACGATCTCATCGAGGCCACGGCGGGCGCGGCGGCCTCGGCCGGGACGTTCACCCGGCGGGACTCCCGGCAGCAGCGCCGTCGCGAGGTCGGCCGGTGGGTGCTGCGCGAACTGGTGGCCTTGGACGAGCGCCACAGCCTTGAGGGTCTGGGCCTGATGCGGGTCGGGCTGGGCCGGGAGCCGTCGTGGTCGCCGCCGGCGCCGTTGCTCGATCTGGGCCTGACCGCCGACGAGGCGTGGGCGCTGCTGACCGAGCTGCTGCGGACCCTGCGTCTGCAGGGGGCGTTGACGATGCCGGAGGACGTCGATCCGGCCGACGAGTTCTTCGATCCCCGGCGCGGCCCGGTGTATGTGCGCGGGGACGGGGCCGAGGCCCGGCTCAAGGTGCTGAGCTGGGTGCCGACCAAGGGGGTCAACCGGCGGTTGGACTATCTGCGCAGGCTTCTGATGGTCCTGTCGCCGCCAGGCGGCGCCGACGCCCGCGAACTGCTGGCGGGGTGCTGGCGCTATCTGACCGCTCTGCCGGAAGGCTGGCTGACCGCGGCCCTGGTTCCGCAGCTCGGCCGGGTGCGGCAGGTGGACCACACCTGGCTCACCATCGCCTCCGGCACCGGGGGCGGGATCTTCCGATGTGATCGCTGCCGGCGGATCGCGGTCAGCACGGTGCGCGGCGTGTGCCCGACCCTCCGGTGCTCCGGAGCCCTGCTGCCGGCCGATCCCGAGGAAGACGAGCACTACCGGGTCCTGTATCAGAACACAGCGCCGATCCCGCTGGTCGCCCGCGAGCACACCGCGCAGTGGACGCCGCTGGAGGCGGCGGACATCCAGCAGCGGTTCCTGGCCGGCGAGGTGAACGTCCTGTCCTGCTCGACGACCTTCGAGCTCGGCGTCGATGTCGGCGAACTGTCCGGGGTCGTACTGCGCAACATGCCACCGAGCACGGCGAACTACATCCAGCGGGCCGGACGTGCCGGACGCCGTGCGGCCTCGGCCGCGCTGGTCCTCACCTACGCCCAGCGCCGCTCCCACGACTTGTCGCGGTTCGCTGCGCCGGAGCAGATGATCGCCGGACAGCTGCGCGCGCCCTACGTCCCCCTGGGCAACGCGCGCATCGACCGCCGCCACGCGCATTCGGTGGCGTTGGCGGCCTTCTTCCGGCACGCGAAGGAGAGCTGGGGCGAGACCTACAAGAGCGCGGGGGCGTTTTTCCTCCGCGACCCGGACGACAAGGCCGGCGAAGCTCCGTACACGCGGATCCGATCGTTCCTGACCCCGGTCCCCGGCGACGTTCGCGAGACGCTGGAGGCGGTGCTCCCCCCGAGCGTCCGAAAGGAGATAGGCGTCGAGGACGGCTCATGGGTGGAACAGCTCGCCGCGCATCTGGAGCAGGTCGCCGCCGAGCTCGCGCACGACGTGGCGCTGTTCGAGGAACGCCGGACCGAGGCGTTCGCCAAGCGCCGCAGCGACGTCGCGGCGCGGTTCGAGCGCAGTGTGAACACGGTGACCCGCAGGTCCCTGATCGGGTTCCTGGCCAACCGCAACATCCTGCCGAAGTACGGCTTCCCGGTGGACACCGTCGATCTGCGGACCGCGCACTGCGACAGCCCGGTCGGAGCGCGCCTGGAGCTCAGCCGGGATCTCGCGGTGGCGATCCACGAGTACGCTCCCGGCGCCGAGGTGGTGGCCGGCGGCGTGCTGTGGCGCTCCGGCGGCGTCTACCGCCTGCCCGGCCGCGAGCTGATCAGCCGCCGCTATCTCGTGTGCCGGGAGTGCGGGCACTATCGGGAGGGCGGCGACGAGTTGGAGCCGGCCTGCCCGGCGTGCGGACATCCCGCCGACGGCCCGGTGCGGGAGTATCTGGTCCCGGAGTTCGGGTTCGTCGCCGAGCACCGGACCGGCAAACCCTCCGGCACCCCGCCGTCCCGCTCCTGGTCGGGCGGAACTCACATCGTCTCCCTCGGCGAAGACCCCGCCGAGACCCGCTGGCGCTCGGCCGGCGGTGCGGTGGCCTGGTGCCGGTCCGGCTCGCGCGGGCGTCTGGTGACCGTGTCCGAGGGACCGAACGGCGGCGGATACCTGATCTGTGCCTGGTGCGGATGGGGGACGCCGAACGAGCGGAAGACGCCGAAGAACCACAACGATCCGTTGCGCGGGAAGACTTGTACCGGGCCCTTGCAATGGCGGTCCCTGGCCCACGGCTACGAGACCGACATCCTGGCCCTTACATTCGACGCTCCGGGCTCCACGGGTACCGATCGGCGTCTGTCGCTGCTGTACGCGCTGTTGGAGGGCGCGAGCACCGGGCTGGAGATCAGCCGGGACGACATCGACGGGGCGCTGCACGCCGGCGCGTCCGGACCCGGCGGCCGTGACGGCCTGGTGATCTTCGACACGGTGCCGGGCGGCGCGGGCGGCGCCGGCCGGATCGGCGCTCATCTGGACGTCGTGGCCGCCGCCGCGCGGGAACGGTTGTCGGCCTGCGACTGCGGCCCGGAGACATCCTGCTACGGCTGCCTGCGCAACCGTCGCAACGAGCATCATCACGAGCGGCTGGCCCGCGGCGCGGCGCTGGAGTCGCTGGAAGCGCTGGCCGGGCTGGCTCCAGACGGTGACCGGGACCTCGATGCGGCGTCGCCGGTGATGGTGGCGAACTCGGCGAACGTGCGCGGAGCCGCTGCGGCGTCAGGGAGAATGGCCGGGTGACGGAAGCGGCCACCGAGACACAGACGGCGACGGATCCCGCGTCGACCGCATTCGGCATCGACGCCTTCACCGCCGAGGACCGGTTGCGTCTGTTCCATTTCGCGGCGGCTGAGAAACGGCACGACTATCTCTGGGTGCTGCGGGCGTTCGATCGGGGCCGGGCCAACTACCAGGTGTTGCTGCACGCCTCCGAAACCCGCGACCTACTGGCCGGACTGGCTGCCGATCACGCGGACGCGGCCACGGTCGGAGATGTCCAGCCGCTGCTGGACGCGCTGACCGACTGGCAGGTGCTGGACCGCAGCTACGACGGCACCCGCGCGGCCAACCTCGCCGAGTACCGCAACCGCCACTATGTGTACCAGTTCACGCAAGCCGGGTACCGCGCCTACCGCGCGGTGGAGGACGTGCTCGGTGCGAGCCTTGAAGACGCACAGCTGTCCCGGCTGGTGTTCCCCGACATCCTGGCGGATCTGCGGGCCCTGGCGGCGGCGAGCTCCGCCGGCGACGCCGAGGAGGTGTATCGCAAGCTCTCCCGCCTCGACGGGGCTCTGGCCGACATGGCGCAGCGCGCGGCGCGCTTCTACCTCATGCTCGGCGATCTGGCCCGCACCAACGACACCCGCCCGGAAGTCTTCCTGGCCCACAAGGACTCCCTGCTGGCGCACATGCGCGAGTTCACCGCCGAGCTCGCCAGGTTCTCCCCGCTGCTCGCCGAGGCCGTCGCCGACGTCGAAGCGACCGGCCTCGACCGGCTGGCCGGGCTCGCGGCCTCAGCCGACGAACGCCTGTTCCGCTCCGTGCCGGACCGGGTCGCGGACTGGACGCAGCGCTGGTCCGGGCTGGTCCACTGGTTCGCGACGAGCGAGCACAGCGAGAGCGAGCGGCTCCAGGACGCCACCGTGACCGCCATCTCCGGGGTGCTGGCGCTGCTCCGCCGCGTCACCGAGGCCCGCCGCGGCGGCGTCAGCCGGGAGAGCCAGCTGCGCCACCTCGCACAGTGGTTCGCCGCCTGCCCCACCGACGACGACGCCCACGCCCTGTTCCGCGCGACCTTCGACCTCGGCTCGCCCCGGCACGTCGCCGTCACCCACGCGGACCCGGAGCTGATCAGCACCCGGCAGTCATGGTGGGACGCCGATGCGGTGGAGCTGTCCCGGACGCTGGTGCAGTCCGGCCGCACCCCGCGCCTGACCGGCCCCGGCCGGGTCGAGCGGGCCGAGGCGCAGCGTCACCACCTGCGGGCCCTGCAGGTGAAGGCCCAGGCCGAGGCGCGCGCCGCCGCCGCGTCGCTGGCCTCGGACGGGGTCTATGGACGGGTCCTGGACGAGCCCGAGACCCGGACCCTGCTCGGGCTGCTCGACCTGGCCTTGGTCGCGCGGGTGCCGGTCTCCTCCGGTGTCGGCCGCTCCGGATCTTCCGGATCTTCCGCACGCTCGCACGGTGTGCGGCTCACGCTGGTGCCTTGTGCCGGCTCGACGACGGTGGCCACGGTGCGCGGCCGCCTGCATCTGGACGGTCTGCGACTGGAGGTCGCCGAATCCGCCGCCGGTACCCGGAGCGCCGCACAGAGAGCCGCGGAGGGGAAGACGGCATGACCCAGACTCCGACTGCCCGGCCGGCCCAGCCGACCCTGACCGCGCACCGGGTCGCGGCCGACGTCGGCCCGCTGGAGCTGGCCGACTATCAGAAGGCCGTCCGGCTGCTGCTGCGGCACCCTCTCGTCACCCCGATCTGGCCGGATGCCGCCGCCCTGCCTCTGGTTCGGCGGTGGGCCGACCGGCTGCGCGTCGATCTCCCTGAGGTGCTGGGCTACCGTCTGGTGACCAGTGCCGACACCGCGCGGTTGGTCCGTGTGCAGGATGAGCTGGATGCCACCCAGCCCGCGCTGACCCGGGCAGGGCGTCCCTTCGACCGCCGCCGCTACGCCTACCTGGTGCTCGCCCTGGCCGCCCTGGGCCGGTCCGGCACCCAGATCACGCTGTCCGAGCTGGCCGAGAGCGTGGCCGCCGACGCGGCGCGCGTGGACGGGCTCGGCATGGACACCGAGCGGAAGGCGGATCGGGACGCCTTCGTCGACGCCATCGCCTTCCTCGAGGCGCGCGGCGCGTTGCGCACCGCCGACGGCAACGCCGCGGCCTGGGCCGGCGACCCCGAGAAGGCGGAGGCTCTGTACGACATCGACCGGGGGATCACCGGCGCCGTCTACCAGCCGAACAGGGTCCTGCAACACCTGCGGTCGGTCACCGAGCTGCTGGGCGACGGCAAGGGCGGCGCGGCCCGGGGGGTGTCGGGAACGTCGCTGAGCGGCAACACCCAGCGACGCTCGGCGGCCCGCCGAGCGCGGCGGCTGGTGCTGGAGCAGCCCGCTGTCTATTACACCGACGTCGAGGAGTCCTTGCACGGGCAGTTGCGGGGCGGTGCCCTCGCCGAGGATCTGGAGCGGCTCACCGGGCTGGTGATGGAACGCCGGGCCGAAGGCGTGGCGTTGATCGATGTCTCCGGCCGTCTGTCCGACGCGCGCTTTCCCGCCGGCGGCACCGTCGCGCAAGCCGCCGTCCTCCTCGCGGCGAAGATCGCCGAGCAGGTGGGCAAGCCGGGCGTCGCGCGGCTGCCCGCCGCGAGCGCGGCCGAACGTCTGGCCGCGGCGGCGGCCCGGATCGACGGCGCGCTGCCGGATCGGGGCGGGTTCCAGGCGGTCCTGGACGCCCTTGCCGTCGACGACCTCGAGGGCCTCGGCGGCCTCGCCGCCGTCGGCGAGCAAGACCTGGACGCCGCCGAGCCGGCCGGAGCCCGGGACGGCGACGGCGCCCGCGAGACGACGTACCCGTTCCTGCCCGATGCCTGGCTGCGCGCGGCCATGCACCGCCTCGCGGCCGAGTTCGGCGCCGGCATGTCCAGCGATCTGCGGGACGACCCGGATCGGCTGACCGCGCAGGCGGTCGTGCTGCTGGCGTCGTTCCGGCTGGTCGCCCCCGTTCCCGGCGGCGTTCTGGCGCTGCCGCTGCTGGGTCGCTATCGGAGCGTCACCGCGCAGGTGAAGACCCGTGCTCCGGCGATCCCGAAGCCCACTCAGCCCTCGCTGTTCGAGACCGTGTCCCAGACCCCCGCCGTTGAGGAAAGCACCCTGTGACCCAGACCGCCGCCTCCGACCGTTATCAACCCACGCGAGCGGGCATCGTCAACCTCTGGGACTACCGCGATGAGGAGTTCTCCTTCGCCTCCGGCTGGCTGATCCTGCGCGGGCCCAACGGCTCGGGCAAGACGAAGGCACTCGAGGTGCTGTTCCCGTTCGTTCTGGACGGCCGGATCGACCCCAAGCGGCTCAACCCCTTCGCCGCCGAAGACCGCACCATGAAGTCGAACTTGCTGTTCCGGGGGCAGGACAGCGCTTTGGGCTATGTCTGGCTGGAGCTGCGCCGCCGCGACTGCGGCCAGAGCGTCACCATCGGCATCGGGATGCAGGCCCACCGGCATCGGGACGCCTTGACCCGGTGGCATTTCGTCGCCGAAGGCCGACTTGGCGAGGACTTCTCACTGTTCACCGACGACGACCGGCCGCTGACGAAGAAGCAGCTGGTCGAACAGATCGGCGCGGAGAACCTCTACGACACCGCCGGCGACTACCGGGCGGCGCTGGACCGCCGCCTGTTCGGCCTGGGGGCCGACCGCTATGAGCAGATGCTCACCCTGATTCTCACGCTGCGGCGGCCACAGCTGGCCAAGAACCTGGACCCGGTCAAGCTGTCGGCGACACTGACCGGTGGACTGCGTCCGGTCGACGACGAGCTGATCGCTGAGGCCGCTCGCTCGTTCGACGACATGGAGGCCGTCCAACGGACGCTGGAAGGACTCGCCGCCGCCGACGGGGCCGCTTCGGCGTTCCTCGCCACCTACAGCACGTACCTGCGGGTCCACGCCCGCTGGGCCGCCGACAAGCTCACCGAGCGCCGA
The DNA here is from genome assembly GCF_039531675.1 of Catenulispora subtropica. NCBI lineage: Bacteria > Bacillati > Actinomycetota > Actinomycetes > Catenulisporales > Catenulisporaceae > Catenulispora > Catenulispora subtropica. The sequence goes on along the minus strand of NZ_BAAAQM010000096.1, from coordinate 7,475 downwards.
ACGACGGCGACGGCGCGCCGCGAAGCCGCGGACCGCGCCGTGCGGGACACCGAGTCAGCCCGTGCGGAGCAGGAGGCCGCCGCAGAGCGTTCGGCGGCGTGTGACAGTGCCCTGGCGGCGGCTCGGGCGCGTCTGTCCCAGCTCAAGGCGTCCTCGGCGTATCAGGCCGCTGAGCAGCTGGACGATCTGGAACGGCTGGTGCGCAGCCGCCGCGAGAGCGCTGAAGCCGCGGCGGCCGAGCATGCGCGGCGCCGGAGAGCCGCCGAGCGGGCCCGTGCCGAAGTGTCGCGTGCCGAATCCGAACTCACCGAGCTGGCGGCCGCCGTCGGCCGGCACGCGGCCGAACTGGCCGACCAGGCCGCCGCCGCGGGCATCGCATGGCAGGCTGCTGACGCCGAGCCGGCCAGCCTGGCGGTACGGGCCTCGGCACAGGCCGCCGCCCGGACAGAGGCGGTGCGCGCGATCCGCGCCGCGCTGGCGGCGGTGCAGCGGGCCGAACAGGGTCGCGACCATGCGCGCGTCAGCCTCGACCAGGCGTTGGCCGCCCTGCAGGAGGCCGAGACCGCCGAACGGGCCGCCGCGGCGGCGGTCCAGGCGGCGCGAGCGCAGGCCGGATCCGAGATGGCCGCCTGGTGGCGTGAGCACGGACCGAGCCTGCCGCCGCCAGTGCCCGACCTGCTCACCGAGTCCTTGGCCGAGGCGTTGGCGGCGGTCGGCGAGCCCGAGGCGCCCGCCCTGGCCGCGGTCTACACCGCCGCCGTCCAGCCGCACGCCGACGGGCTGCGGGATCGCCAGGCGGCGTTGCGCGCCGAGCGCTCAGGCTTGGTGGCCGAACACCGTGCCGTCACGGCGGAACGAGACCGGATCGCCGCAGAGTACGACGATGCCCCGCCGAGCCGCGCCGGACGGGCCGCCGACACCTCCGCCCTGCCGGGTGCGCCGCTGTGGCGGCTGGTCCGCTTCGCTGACGACGTGGACGACGCCCGAGCCGCCGGTATCGAGGCCGCGTTGGACGCGGCCGGTCTGCTGGACGCCTGGGTCGCCCCCGACGACGCGTCGATCGTGCCCGCAGACGGCATGGCCTACCTGCGGCCCGGTCCGCCCGCGGCGGGTCCGAGCCTGGCCGATGTGCTGGTGCCCGATGTCTCCGGTGTTCCCGAGGGCGACAAGGCCGGGGTCCGGGCCCGCGCGGCCGTCCCGGTGAGCGCGTCCCGGCTGACCGCGATCCTGCGCTCGGTGTCCACCGGTGACGACCTGGCCGCCCACCCGGCGGTCGTCACCCCCGACGGCCGCTACGCCCAGGGCGTCCAGATCGGTGCGCACCGCAAGGAAAACGCCGAATACATCGGCGCCACCGCGCGGCAGCGGCGGCGGCAGGCCCGCATCGCCGAGTGCGAGGTCCGGCTGCGCGACCTGGACGGGGCACTGGCCGGGATCGACCGGCAGACGGCGCAGATCACCGACACCGTGGCCGCCTTCGACGCGGCGCGCGAGGCTCTGCCGCGTACCGGCGCGATCGTCTCGGCGCAGCGGGATCTCGCCCGCGCCGACGCGGCGCTGCGCACCCGGCGGGAGGCGGCGGACCAGGCTCAGGCCGGCTATGACGCGGCGGTGGCTGCGGTCGGCGTCACGGAGCGCGCCATGAACCGCGCGGCCGCCGAGCACCGCATCGCCCCCGAGGCCGCCGACGCCGTCGAGGCGGCCGTCCACCGGTTCACCGCCGCTGTCAGTGCCCTGATGGCGGCCCGCCGGGAGGCGGACCGGCAGCGCCAGACCGTGGCCGCGGCCGAGGGCCGCTCGGCCGTGGCCGCCGACGAGCTCGCCCAGGCGGCCTCGGACGAGGCCGCGGCGGGCCTGAAGCACGCCGAAGAGCAGGCCAAGCTCGACGCCCTGCACGACACCATCGGTGCGGACGCCGCCACGGTTCTGGCCCAGGTGCACCAGGCCGAGGAGGTGGTCTCCGAAGCCGATCGCGAGTCTTCCGCCGCGCGTGAGGCGGAGCGCGAGGCGTTCTCCACGACGTCCGGCGCCGTGGCGACGCTGAACGCGGCCCGGGAGGCGGCGGCCGTGGCGGTGGCCGAGGAGCGGAACACGGCCCGCGAACTGGCCCCGTACGCACAGCGGGAACTGCTGGACCTGCTCAGGTGCCCGCCTGGCCTGGCGTGGCCAGCGCAGGAGGCGGACTGGGCCGGGGACGACCTGCCGGAAGCGGTCGTTGCGATCCACACCGCGATCGGTGCCGCCACCCGGGACCTGGCTCCGACCGAGAACACCCTCAAGGCGTCCACCACCCGCCTAACCAAGGCTCTGGACGATCTGCAGGCCCAGCTCGGCGCGGCCGGGCAGGACTACCGGCCGGAATGGGACGGCGCGGACGGCGTCATCGTGGTGCGCATCGCCGACGAGCAGGGACCGCTTCCGGTCGGCGCGTTCGCGCAGCGCATCGCCTCCGCGCGCAAGGACCAGGAACTGCTGCTGTCCGACTCCGAGCAGCGCATCCTGGAGGACGCCCTGCTGACCCGGCTCGCGCAGCAGATCCATGACCGGACCGTCGACTCCCGCGACTTGATCCGGCGGATGAACACCGAGATGCGATCCCGGAGGATGTCCAGCGGTGCGACCGTCGGCGTGGCCTGGCTGCTGGCGGACGAGTTGGACGCGGAGCAGCGGGCGGTGTGCTCCCTGCTGGACGCCGACGCCGCGCGCCTGACGCCTGACGCGCTGGCCCGGATGCGCGCCCACTTCGCCACGCAGATCAAGAACGCGCGGGCGCGTTGGCGCGATCGGCCCTACCGGGAGTTGTTGGCCGACGTCCTGGATTACCGCGCTTGGCGGCAGTTCGCGTTCCACCTGGTGCGTCCGGACGGCAGTGAGGAGCGGCTGACCCGGGCCCGGCACAGCCGGCTGTCCGGTGGTGAGCAGTCGGTGTCACTGCATCTGCCGCTGTTCGCCGCCGCCCACGCCATGCTCAACTCCGCCGCGCCGCACGCGCCGCGGCTGCTCGCCCTGGACGAGGCGTTCGCAGGTGTCGACGACACCGGTCGCGGCGAACTGCTCGCGCTGGCCGCCCAGTTCGATCTGGACCTGTTCATGACCGGCTACGACCTGTGGGCCGCGCACGCATCGGTTCCGGCCGCCGCGCACTATGACCTGGCGCACTCCCCGGTCGAGCATGCTGTCAGCGCCCTGCTGCTGGTATGGGACGGATCCGAACTGCTGGCCGACGACACCGGGGAGTTGGGCGCGGCCCTCGGTTCGCCGGGCACCCGGCGGGTCCCGGCGGCGTGAGGGGCGGTCGATGACTGCCACGGCACGAGCCCTGTGAAGCGGCGATGACCCTGGACGACCTGCGCGGACCCGGCTGGCAACGGCTGCTGGCCGCCGCGCGCCGCCGCCTGGAGCGGACCGGTGGCCGGCTTTCGGGCTCGGTCGGCATCACGGCTCCGACAGATGCTGAGCGCCGGGTGGTGATCGGGGTCACCGGCGCCTACCGTGCCGAGGGCGTCCGGCGGCTGTCCGTGCCGTTGTCGGTGCTCGACGACGGACTGCGCAGCGCTCACGGGGCCGGCCTGGTCGAGACGCTGGAACGGCTCGGCGGCCCGCTGCGGGACCGCTCGGCCGATCGCGCCGCCGAGGCGGCGGGCCGCTCCGGCCTGGCAGCCGTCATCGCCGCCGGGATCCACGCCGGCGAGCCGTGGTACGACGCCTGGGCCGAGGCGGTCACGGCCGACGGCACCCTGACCCGGCTGCTTCGCCGCGGCGAGGAGCACGTCATCACGCAGACGGTACGGATTCTGGACCTGTTGCCGGTCCGGGCCGCAGGAGCGCCGCTCCCGCTGCCGGTGCTCGCCGAGCGGGCCACGGGCGACACCAAGGCCCTGATCCCCGGTACCGGGACCACGTCGCTGGTGCTGCGTGCGCTGGCCGCGTGCGCCGACCAGGACCCGCCGCGTGACGCGGCCTCGGCCCGCGAGCTGTGGGAGCGTTTCGGTGTCGTCGCCGACGACCTGGCCAGCCAGGTTCTGGTGCTGAACCTGCGCGTGGCGCGTGACGGGCTGGTCGCGGGCTGGCTCGCCGACGCGGCCGGAGCCGGGATCCCGTTCCGCCTGACGCTGCACCAGCTGTCGAAGTCACCGCTCACCGTGACGTCACCGCTGGTCCACGTCTGCGAGAACCCCGCGGTGCTGCGGGTCGCGGCTGCCGAACTGGGCGCCGGCTCGGCCGCGCTGATCTGCACCGAGGGCGTCCCCTCGGCGGCGTGTCACCGGCTCCTGCGATCCATCGTGGGCGGCGGCGCCCGCTTGCGAGTCCGCTCCGACTTCGATTGGGCCGGACTGCGAATCACCGATTCGCTCCTGCGGCACGCCACCGCGGAGCCGTGGCGGATGGCAGCCGGTGATTACCTCGAAGCGCTCGCCGCCGGCGACTCGACGCCCTTGACCGGTCCGGTCGCGGCCAGCGATTGGGACCCGGCGCTGGCCCAAGCCCTGACTGCGTCCGGTCGTGCGGTCATGGAGGAGCGGATGCTGCCATGGCTGCTGAACGATCTTCGTGGTTCGCGGTGAGCTGACTGGTTGCCTACGGAACCGCAGCTGACATGGGAAGTCGCGAAACGGCTCAGCAGCAAGCATGTGCGTCCCGGACGACCTCCCTCATCCTCCGGTTGGCTGTGGGTGGTCGGCCGGGGCGGCCAGGCGCAGCTCACCGACCCGGCCCGGTGGGCCGCGGCATCTTGTGCTGGGCATCGAGAACGGCTGGCTCCATCTGGGTCCCTGCATCTCCTTGCGGCGCCGGCTTTTGAGCTCTGTTGCGAGTTGCGCGGAACGCCATGCTCTTCCCCAAAACGTTTCATTTATTTCATTCGGAGCATAATGGAAGAACCACAGGTCAACGGTCGCAAGGTCGGAGCAGCACACGCCCTGGCCGGTGCGGGAGGAGGCGTGATGATCCAGGCAGCGGACCTGCGGGAGTGGCGTACGTGCGATGTTGTCGACGCCGGCGGGCACAAGATCGGCTCCATGGAGGCGGTCTACGTGGACACCAGCACCGACGAACCCGCGATGGCCACCGTCCGGGTGGGCCTGCCCACCAGGCATCGCCTGGTGTTCGTCCCCCTGGACGGCGCAATCGTGGGACCCGGCTACGTCAAGGTCAACTACGCCAAGTCGCTGGTGAAGGGTAGCCCGGCGATCGGCACCGATGATGTTCTGCCCTTTGAGGACGAGGAAGCCGTATTCCACCATTACGAGTTGCCCTATGAGGCAGGTGCCTCTGGCGAACGGCAACTCGCCCGCCGCTGACCATCAGTGCTCAACAGGAGAAGCGCCATGGTTGTGTTCCTGCTCGTGATCCTGGTCGCGGTCGTGCTCGGCATCATCGGCGCCGTCGCCGGAGGCCTGTTCTACCTGCTGATCATCGGCTGCGTGCTCCTCGTCGCGGACCTCGTCTATGGCGTGGTACGGCTGCGTCACCCGCGGCAGCGGCATCGGTGAGGACCTTTGTCGCGCGGACGGTTCCTGACAGGGCCCGGTCGTGCGGTCGTGGAGGAGCGGACGCTGCCGTGACTGCTGAACGATCTCCGCGGTTCGCGGTGAGCTGACTGGTTCTGGCGGTTCAGCGGTGAATGGGGCTCGGCGAGCGGAGCCCACCTGACCGGGAATACGCTAGAGGGGCGACTCCGAAAACGCTGTTGTGCGTGTGGGCTGCGTCGGGCGCGCCAAGGCGCAGCGGAGCTGACCAGTCGGCGGGTGACTGGTTGTTCCTTGGTCACCTCCGGAGCGGACGAGGCGTGACCGGATGGCGATGGCGGCGGAAGCCCGCGTCACGCAATGGTGCCCGTATCGTCGGCCACGATCGGAAGAGCGAAGTCATGGCGACACTGGATGAACGCAAGGCCTTCCGGACGACGGTCCTCAAGACGCTGTACGAGGCCGTCGCCACCAATCGTCCGGTGGTCAGCGGTGCATCGCTTCGCGACCGGCTTTCCGTGCCCGAGGAGGACCTGTCCGCCGCATGCACCTATCTGGCCGGCGAGGGCCTGATCGCCGTCGACTGGACATCGCACGCCACACCCGCCGCCATCTCGCTGACCCACGAGGGCATTCGCTTCATGGAAGAGATCGAGGCGAGGGAGGAGTAGCGCTGAAAGGGCGGTGCCGTCCGGAGCCGACGGTCGGAGCGGCCCACGAGCCGTCGGCGCGGTCGTCAGAGGTTGGTAGAGGAGTCCCGGCTGACTGCGTCCAGCACTGACCGACTCGGTGTGGCGGAGGTCGGTGAGTCGCCGAGCGGCAGGCCGGCGCCGGCTTCGAGCGCCCCGCAGGCGTAGGCAGTCGGCGATCGTGGCGTCCGTGCGGCGGAGTAGACGGCGGCCAGGGCCGGCGCTGGTGCAGGGCGCCCGGGGATCGGTACCGACGATGTTCCGACCGTTGAGGACGAGGAAGCCGTGTTCCGGCGGGCTGCCCTGCCGGCGGTGAAGATCTTTGCCGCGCCGGCGGCTCCGGCCCGACCGGCTGCGCGGGGATGCACCTGCTCGAGGGCACGTCAAGTCCGTCCCGTGCCCGTCGGTTCTTCTGATCGGGGGCGTCCTCGCAAGCCGAGAGGTCTAGACTCGGGGTACGCCCGGCCAATCTGGGCCCGTCTCCCTGGACCCCGGTGACGCTTCGCACACCTGCGGCACGTCCAAGGAGGCTTTCATGGCGGGCATCCCCACAGATCCGAGTGCCGATCCCGGTCGGCGGGAGATGCTCGTCGGCACATCGCGGACGTTGCTGCGCATCTCGGTCGACATGACTGCGGGCAGGCCGGTGATCGCCTTGGCCGGTGAGTTGGACGTCGCAACTGCTCCCGCGGTCGAGGCCGTCTTCTTCGAAACTTTCGACGTCCACCGTCGGCCGCATGTCGTCGTCGACGTGGCCAGGTTGTCCTTCTGTGACTGCGTGGGCTTGAGCGCGTTTCTCCACGTTCGCAACCGGGCTCTCGCCGGCGGCGGGTGGGCCCGGCTGTGTGGTACCGGCCCCGGTTTGCGGACGGTGCTCGGCATCACGGGGCTGATGCCGATACTGCATTGCTATCCGACCGCAGCCGATGCCTTCGCAGATGTCGAACGCAGCACGCCCGATCCAAGAGGACAGGAACACCTATGACAGAACTTACGATCCGTCCGGCAGAGATCCGGGCCGCGTTGGAGCGCTTTGTCGCTTCCTATAAGACTGCGGCGACGCCCATAGATGAGGTCGGGGCTGTCACGGTGATCGGTGACGGCATCGCCAGGGTTGAGGGTCTGCCCTCGGCCATGACCAACGAGCTGCTGAAGTTCGCCGACGGCACCCTGGGCATCGCCTTGAACCTGGATGTCCGGGAGATCGGGGTGGTCGTTCTCGGCGATTACGGTCAGATCTCGGAGGGGCAGCCGGTGACGCGTACCGGCGAGATCCTGTCCACCCCGATCGGCGACAAGTTCCTGGGCCGCGTGGTGA
>NZ_BAAAQM010000095.1:0-22700 GCF_039531675.1 Catenulispora subtropica | reverse complement strand
CGCCGCGGCCGCCGGTACCGCCGCCGGTACCGCCGCTACCGCCGCCCAGCCGCCGCAGCCCGGCGAACCCGGCCAGCCCGCCGGAGCCACCGAAGCGACCACCGAACCCGCCTGGGCCGTCCCCCCGGAAGAAGAGGCCGGCTACGGCGAGCCCGTCGGCCCGGACACGCCGAGCACCGGCATCGCCGCCACCTTCCTGCCGGGCATCGAGGCCGCCTCGGTCCTCGCGCTGCTGGTGAGCATGCTGGCGGCCGGCGCCTACCTGCTGGTCTACCCGCTGGTCCAGGCGCACAGCGCCTCTCGCACCTGGTCGGACTTCAAGAACAACGTCCCGCGCGCCCGACAGGACCCGTTCGGCACCGAGCGTGACTGGATCCAGTACCAGTCCTGGGCGCACATCATCCTGGGCCTGCTCGCGGTGCTGCTGGCGCTGCTGGTCCTCGGCCTGTGGACGGCCCGGCGGAACAAGCTGTGGTCCCGCGCGTTCGCACAGGCCGCGCTGGTGCTCGGACTCGCGGTCGTGCTCTACGGGATCCTGCTGAAGACCGGCGCGGTCGGTTCGGAGATCCCGAGCATGAAGGACATCACCGGGACGCTCAGTTCGCAGCAGTAGCCGCGGGAAACCGCCGGAAGAACCAAGAAAGGCCCGGAACCGCCGAAGAGGAACGGGACCGGGCCTTTATATACGTACTTCCGCTAATTCTGATCAGGGTCTTCCGTCCAGTTGGCCACCATCGCGATGGTTCCGCCCTGGCGCCGCAGCACCCGCCGCCACAGATCATCTGGCTCGGTCGTGAAGACGTCGCCCAGCTCCGGCTCCACCACGTACCAGGCCCGCTGCGCCAGCTCCCCGGCCAGCTGCCCGGGGCCCCACCCGGCGTACCCGGCGAAGATCCGCAGCGCGGTCAGGTCCGGGGCCAGCACCTCCGGCGGCGCGTCCAGGTCCACCAGGCCCAGCCGCCCGGAGAACTGCCGCCAGCCCAGCGGCTCCTCCCCCGGCACCGACGCCTCCGGCCGCACGCACGCGATGCCCAGCGCCGAGTCCAGCGCCACCGGGCCGCCGAGGAACACCGTGGGCGGCTCGGCCGCCAGCGGCGCCCACGCCTCCAGCACGTCGCCGACGTCCAGGCTGCCGGGACGGTTGAGGACGACGCCCAGGGTGCCGTCGTCGTCGTGGTCGACGACCAGCACCACGGTGCGGTCGAAATTCGGGTCGACCAGGACCGTGGTGGCGACCAGCAGTTTGCCGGTCAGCCGTTCCAGCGGCGTGCGGCCGCCGTCCTGCTCCCCCGCGTCGCGCCCTGCGTCCGTCATGGCAGACATGATCCCGCACCGGGCGGCCCGCTGGCGCCTTTTGCCCGAGGACCGCGCGTCCGCGACGCGGTCTTGACGCTCTGTTGACCCTCAGCGCTCGTATCAGCACGTCGCGTGGTGGCGGGACCGGCGCGCCGCACGCGGCACCGGTGCTTTCCCCTGCCCGCCGCGCGCTTAGGCGTCCGCACCCCTGTGTTCGAGTACCCTGGATCGGCCGCCGACCCGCTCCACCGCGCCCCACCGGTGCGGTCCGAAGCATCAGAACACCTACGGAGAGACATGGACCAGAGCACCGCCTCCGACGTCCTGACAGTGCACGGCGGAACCGCCCTGTCCGGCGAGGTCCGGGTCCGGGGCGCGAAGAACCTCGTGCCGAAGGCGATGGTCGCGGCGCTGCTCGGCCATGGCACCTCGGTGCTGCACAACGTGCCGGACATCTCCGACGTCAAGATCGTCACCGGTCTGCTGGAGGCGCACGGCGTCTCGGTCACCCGCGGCGCGGACCCGGACACCCTGGTCCTGGACCCGGCCTCGGTGGAGGCGGCCAGCGACGCCGCGGTCGAGGCGCACGCCGGCACCAGCCGGATCCCGGTGCTGTTCTGCGGCCCGCTGCTGCACCGCCTGGGCCGCGCGTTCATCCCGGACCTGGGCGGCTGCAAGATCGGCGACCGCCCGATCGACTTCCACCTGGACGCCCTGCGGTCCTTCGGCGCCGTGGTCGAGAAGCGCCCGGAGGGCCTGCTGATCCTGGCCCCGGAGCGGCTGCGCGGGACCCACATCCGGCTGCCGTACCCCAGCGTCGGCGCCACCGAGCAGGTGCTGCTGACCGCGGTGCTGGCCGAGGGCGTCACCGAGCTGTCGAACGCGGCCACCGAGCCGGAGATCGTGGACCTGATCGCGGTGCTGCAGAAGATGGGCGCCATAATCTCCGTCCACAACGACCGGGTCATCCGCATCATCGGCGTGGACCAGCTCGGCGGCTTCACCCACCGCGCGCTGCCGGACCGGCTGGAGACGGCCTCGTGGGCGTGCGCGGCCCTGGCCACCCGCGGCGACATCCGCGTGGTCGGCGCCAACCAGGGCGAGATGATGACGTTCCTCAACGTCTTCCGCCGCATAGGGGGAGACTTCGAGGTCGACGACACCCCCGGCGAGCCCTCGATCCGGTTCTGGCACTCCGGCGGCCCGATGCACGCCCTCGCCCTGGAGACCGACGTCCACCCGGGCCTGTCCACCGACTGGCAGCAGCCGCTGGTGGTGGCGCTGACGCAGGCGCAGGGCCTGTCGATCGTCCACGAGACGGTCTACGAGCAGCGGCTGGGCTTCACCGAGGCGCTGAACCGGATGGGCGCGCAGATCCAGCTGTACCGGGAGTGCCTCGGCGGCAGCGCCTGCCGCTTCGGCCAGCGCAACTTCCTGCACTCGGCGGTGATCTCCGGCCCGACCAAGCTGCACGGCGCCGAGCTGACCATCCCGGACCTGCGCGCCGGCTTCAGCTACCTGATCGCGGCGCTGGCCGCGCAGGGCACGTCGACCGTGCACGGCATCAGCCTGATCCACCGCGGCTACGAGGACTTCGAGGCCAAGCTGTCCGCGCTCGGCGCGGACGTGGAACTCGGCCAGCCGGCGTAGCGCGCAGACCACGGGGAGAGTCCGATGAAAGTGGCCGAGGCCCTGGCGCTGCGCGCGGACGCGGCACGCCGGATCGAACAACTGAAGGCGCGGATCGTCGCCAACGCCCGGTTCCAGGAGGGCGAGGAGCCGTCCGAGGACCCCGCGGCGCTGCTCACCGAGGCCGCCGAGGCGCTCGACGAGCTGGAGTCGCTGATCCGCCGGATCAACCGCACCAACGCGGCGGCGGTGATCGGGCCGGAGGGCACCCTCACCGACGCCCTTGCGGCGCGCGACACGCTGCGGTTGCGGCACGCGGTGGTCACCGCGGCCGCCAACGCCGCCGCCGGCGGCCCCCACAACCGCCAGCTGCGCTCGGAGCTGAAGATGCTCACCGCGCTGCCGGTCACCGACCTGCGCGCCCAGGCCGACGCGCTGGCGCGCCGGATCCGCGAGCTGGACACCCACATCCAGCGCGCGAACTGGGAGGTCGACCTGCTGGACTGAGGTCCGGCCCACGACGGCCGGGTGGAGACGGTAGCCGCCGCGGAGGCGTGCACGCCCGCGGACCGACGGGTCATTCGGTCCATCCCTGGCGCACGGAGGGCAGTGCAGGGGTTCAATTCCCCGCTTCACGACGCAGCCCAGCACGGCGCACAGGTGACAGGGCACGGCGCACAACTCACCACCACGTGCAGATCCGCGGCGGCGAGGGCGGGTCAGGGGAACTCCACTCGGCGAGGCCCGGTGGCCGCGGATCAGGATCCGCGGCCACCGGGGTCCTTCTACGGCTTCGGTGTCAGCAGGATCGCCTTCGCCCCGAGCTTGTAGGCCTCGCGCACATCCACGGGATCCGGCACGCCCTGCGCGTCGAGCGCGATGTTGTGGAACTTCGCGAAGTTGTGGTTGGCCTCGCAGAGCAGGCCGAACAGCTCGACCACGCGCTCCTCGTCGTCCACCACCTCGACCTCGGCGGTCCGCAGCCTGCCCTTGTAGCGGACCTTGAGGTCCTGGCCGGTCTCCAGGTTGCGGCTCCAGCCGAACTGCGTCCCGATCAGCACCTTCCCGTCGTGCTTGATGTAGGCGATCGGGACGGTGTAGGTCTTGCCGGTCGTGCGGCCCACGACATACAGCAGGATCAGATACTTGCCGATCCCCTTGGCCACCCCCGGGGTGCTCAAGGCCGTCTTCGTGAGCGCGTTGACCAGGCCCTGCATCGGCAGAGTCTGAGCCCGCCCGGCCGGGCGTCCAGCTGGTTCCGTCTCGGTACCCATGTCGCCGACGCTACTCCCCCGCGCCTCGATCGACCACGTTCTGCTACTGCATGGTCACGGTGGACTCGCCCTGCCCCTCGCATCACAGCGATGCCGACTTGCCTGCCTTGTCACCCCCGGACGAGCCGCGTCATCGGGGCCGGCCGGGGCCCCGATGACGACGCCGCTCCCCCGAGCGTCCTACGCGCCCTTGACCGCCTCCACCACGGCCTCGGCGACGGTCTTCGCCAGGTCGCGGTGGAACACGCTCGGCACGATGTAGCTGGGGTTCAGGTCGCTGTCGCCGACGGTGGACGCGATCGCCCGCGCGGCGGCCACCAGCACCTCGGGGGTGATGTGGTTGGACTGGGCGTCGATCAGGCCGCGGAAGACGCCGGGGAAGGCCAGCACGTTGTTGATCTGGTTCGGGTAGTCGCTGCGGCCGGTGGCGACCACCGCGGCGTGGCGGAGCGCCTCGTCCGGGTCGACCTCGGGCTCCGGATTGGCCAGGGCGAAGACGATCGCGCCGGGGGCCATGGTGGCGATGTCGTCCCCGGTCAGGATGTGCGGGGCGGAGACGCCGATGAAGACGTCGGCGCCGGCCAGCGCCTCCTTCAGGGTGCCGGTCAGGTTCCCCGGGTTGGTGTGCTCGGCGACCCAGCGCAGCTCCGGGTCGCGGTCCAGGTCGTCGCGCTCGCGGTGGACCACGCCGTGGTAGTCGGCGACGGTGATGTCGCTCGCGCCCGCGGCGATCAGCAGGCGCAGGATCGCGGTGCCGGCCGCCCCGGCGCCGGAGCCGACGATGCGGACGTCCCCGAGCTTCTTGCCGACCACCTTCAGCGCGTTGGTGAGCGCCGCCAGCACCACGATCGCGGTGCCGTGCTGGTCGTCGTGGAACACCGGGATGTCCAGCTCCTCGCGCAGCCGCCGCTCGATCTCGAAGCACCGCGGCGCGCTGATGTCCTCCAGGTTGATCCCGGCGAACCCGGGCGCGATCGCCTTCACCACCCGGATGATCTCCTCGGTGTCCTGGGTGTCCAGGCACAGCGGCCAGGCGTCCACGCCGGCGAACTGCTTGAACAGCGCCGCCTTGCCCTCCATCACCGGCAGCGCCGCGATCGGGCCGATGTTGCCCAGGCCCAGCACCGCCGAACCGTCGGTGACCACGGCGACGGTGTTGCGCTTGATGGTCAGCCGGCGCGCGTCGTCCGGGTTCTCGGCCAGCGCCAGCGACACCCGGGCCACGCCGGGGGTGTACGCCATGGAGAGCTCGTCCCGGTTGCGCAGCGCCACCTTGGAGCGCATCTCGATCTTGCCGCCGAGGTGCATCAGGAAGGTCCGGTCGGAGACCCGGCCGACCTCGACGCCCTCGATCTTGCCCAGCGCCTCGGTGACCGCCCGCGCGTGCTCCTCGCTGCTGGCCGCGATCGTGACGTCGACCCGCAGCCGGTCCCGGCTGGAGCCGGAGACGTCCAGGCCGGTGACGACACCGCCGGCGTCCTCGACGACCCGGGTGATTCCGCTCACCGCGTTGCCGTAGGAGGGCGCCTCCAGGCGTACGGTGATGGAATAGGACACGCTGGGCGAGGCGGACACGGGCGGTTCTCCTTTGGACTGCCGGGTTTCAACCGTCCAAGCCTAGAACAGCACCCCTTGCTTCAGAGCCCCGCATCGGCTAAAGGGGCGCGCGCGATATGAGCGAAACCGCCCGGGCGTGATCGCATCGTGGCTGCATCGTGATCTACCCGTTCGCCGGGGGCAGGATGATCGCGTACACTCGCAGCCAAGGTCGTAAGTTCGCGGTATTAAGGCCCAGCGGATCGAATTCCGCCGGGCCGTTCTCGTCTTGGGACCGCAGGCCGACAACAAGTTCTTCAAGCAGGAAATGAGAGCAGGATGGCTCAGGGGACAGTCAAGTGGTTCAACGGCGAGAAGGGCTACGGCTTCATCTCGCAGGACGAGGGTGGTCCGGACGTGTTCGTCCACTTCTCGGCGATCCAGACCAACGGCTACCGCTCGCTGGAGGAGAACCAGCGCGTGGAGTTCGAGGTGACCCAGGGCCCGAAGGGCGCGCAGGCGGAGAACGTCCGCCCGCTGTAAGGGTTCCGCCTTTCGCGGCAAAAAGTGAGGCCGCATCCAGACATTGTCCGGATGCGGCTTTTCGTTTGCCTTCGGGGCTTTCTTCCCGACAAAGGCAAGGCGGTCCTCACCGGTCGGAGGCGGCCCGCCGGTAGAACTCCCAGGCGTCCGCCGCGGTCCCGACCAGATCGGTGCGCTCCGGCTGCCACCCCAGCACCGCCCGGGCCCGCTCCGAGGACGCCACCAGGCGCGCCGGGTCACCCGCGCGTCGCGGCTTCTCGGTCGCCGGGATCGCGTGGCCGGTGGCCTTGCGCACCGCTTCCAGCACCTCGTAGACCGAGAACCCGGTGCCGGTGCCCAGGTTGCAGATCAAATGCTCGCCGACCTTCGCCGCGTCCAGCGCCAGCAGGTGCGCCTCGGCCAGGTCGCGCACGTGGATGTAGTCGCGGATCGCGGTCCCGTCCGGCGTCGGGTAGTCGGTGCCGAACACCGCCGCCTCCGGGGCCCGGCCCGCCGCGACGTCCAGCAGGCGCGGGATCAGGTGGGTCTCGACCTCGTGGCGCTCGCCCTGGGCGCCGTACGCGCCGGCGACGTTGAAGTAGCGCAGGGACACCGCCGCGATGCCGTAGGCCGGTGCGGCGAAGGTCAGCAGCTGGTCGGCGGCCAGCTTCGAGGCGCCGTAGGGGTTGGTCGGCACCGTGGGCGCGTCCTCGGTGATCGGCGACGTCTCCGGCTCCCCGTAGGTCGCGGCGGTCGAGGAGAAGACGATGGTGCGGATGCCGTGGTCGCGCATCGCCTCCAGCAGGTTCGCCGTGGTGGTGATGTTGTGCCGGAAGTAGCGCGCCGGCTCGGCGACCGACTCCCCGACCAGCGAGCGGGCCGCGAAGTGCAGGATCGCGTCGATCGGGCCGTCGGCGGTGACGTCCCGCAAGACGTCCCCGAGCTGCCGCTCGTCCAGCACGTCGGCGTGCCGGAAGGCGGCGCCGGCCGGGACCGCGTCCCGGTGCCCGGTCGACAGGTCGTCGACCACGGTCACGGCGTGACCGGCCTGGACCAACACCGCGGTCGTGACCGACCCGACGTACCCCGCGCCCCCAATGACCAGCAAACGCATGCTTCCGAGACCTCCAGACTGACCGGTTGGACGACCCCAGCCTAGCGGAGTTCGCAGAAATAAACAGAGTCAATCAGGAATCAACAACGAGCAGCACGGCCAGCGTCCGCGGGCCGTGCACGCCCTCGACCCGGTCGAGCTCGATGTCCGAGGTCGCGGACGGTCCGGAGATGAACGTCGTGGGCCGGTCCGGCACCAGGGCGCGGACGGCGACCGGCACGTCGGCCAGCACCTGCGAGGCGCGCACCACGCACAGGTGCAGGTCCGGAACGAGCGACAGGGCGCGGCGGCCCTGGCCGGGGCCGGCGTCGAGGACGATCGTGCCGGTCAGCGCGATGCCCTGCGCCGCCAGCGTGACGACGCCGTCGGCGGCGTCGAGCTGCGCGGCGGTCAGCGGCGGATCGTCGGCGAGCCGGGCGCCCGGGTAGGCCGCCAGCCACTCCTCGGGGAAGCCGGGTGGCACGACCAGGTCCTCGACGCCGCGCTCGCTCAGAATCCGCGCGATCTCCGCCGGAACGCCTTCGACGGCGACCCTCGTGACGCTCGCCCGGTAGTCCTCGACGCGTTCCACGAAGAGGTCGACCACGTCGCCGTCCGCGTGGCTGGCGAAATACTCGCGGGTCACCGCGACGTCTTCGGGGCGCTCGTCGTACGGCACGTCGCGCAACGCCGCGCGGATGTCGGCCAGGATCCGGTCCCTGGAGGAAGTGCTCACCGTCGTCCCGCCTTCCGCCACCATGTCCGGAACGACTCGCGCGCCGGCACCGGCACGTCCCGCGCCCCGGTCCACTTGCGCGCCGGCCCCGGCAACCACCGGCCGCCGCGGATGCCGGCGATCCGCCCGCCGAGAGCTCCCACCTTCTCCGCGAACGCCAGCCGCCGCGGGGATCCGAAGACCAGTTGCGCCCCCTTCATCGCCAGCGCCTCCGGCTTCAGCTTCCGGTCGCCGCGGTGGGCGTCCACGACCTTCGCGCGCAGGTGCACCAGCATCTCCGGGATGTCGATGCGCACCGGGCAGGCGTCGTAGCAGGCGCCGCACAGGGTCGACGCGAACGGCAGCGAGTCGGCGTGCTTCGACGAGCCGACGCCCACCAGCTGCGGGGTGAGGACGGCGCCGATCGGGCCCGGATAGACCGAGCCGTAGGAGCGGCCGCCGGTGCGTTCGTAGACCGGGCAGACGTTCAGGCAGGCCGAGCAGCGGATGCAGTGCAGCGCCGAGCGGCCCACGCGGTCCGCCAGCGTCGCCGTGCGGCCGTTGTCCAGCAGGATCAGGTGGAACTCCTGCGGGCCGTCGCCGGGCGTGACCCCCGTCCAGAGCGACGTGTACGGGTTCATCCGCTCGGCCGTGGATGAGCGGGGCAGCAGCTGGAGGAAGACCTCCAAGTCCCCGAACGACGGCAGGACCTTCTCGATCCCCATCACGGTGATCAGGGTCTCCGGCAGCGTCAGGCACATCCGGCCGTTGCCCTCGGACTCCACGACGCCGACCGTCCCGGTGTCGGCGCACGCGAAGTTCGCGCCCGACACGGCGACCTTGGCGCGCAGGAACTTCTCCCGCAGGTGCACGCGCGCCGCCTCGGCGAGCACGCGCGGCTCGGCGGTGAGGCCGTCCGGGGCCGGGACGCCGTTCTTGCCCATCTCGCGGCGGAAGATGTCACGGATCTCGGCGCGGTTGCGGTGGATGGCCGGCACCAGGATGTGCGAGGGGCGGTCACCGTCGAGCTGCACGATCAGCTCGGCCAAGTCGGTCTCGGTGGCGGTGACGCCCTCCTCGGCGAGCGCCTCGTTGAGGCCGATCTCCTGGGTGGCCATGGACTTGACCTTCACGACCTCATCCGCGCCCTTGGCCTGGACGAGCTCGACGACGATGCGGTTGGCCTCGGCGGCGTCCCAGGCCCAGTGCACGACGCCGCCGGCGGCGGTGACCGACGCCTCCAGCTGGAGCAGGTACTCGTCGAGGTGCCGCATCACGCGGTCCTTGATCTGGGACCCGGCGCGGCGCAGGGTCTCCCAGTCGTCGAGTTCGGCGACGGCGCGCAGACGCTTGTCGCGGATGGTCGTGGTGGCGTGCTTCAGGTTCCGCCGCAGCTGGTCATCCTGGAGCGCGGTGCGGGCCGCGTCCGGGAATGTGGGCGACCCCAGCCAGACGACGTTGACTTCCTCGCCGTTCATCGCGTGTCCGCCAGGATCTCGGCCAGGTGCAGGGTCCTGACACCGGACTTGATCCGCCCGAGCCCGCCGCCGATGTGCATGAGGCAGGAGTTGTCGGACGCGCAGAGGGTGTCGGCCTTCGTCGTGCGGACGTTGGCCATCTTGTCCTGGAGCATCGCGACGGACGTCTCCGAGTTCTTCATCGCGAAGGTCCCGCCGAAGCCGCAGCAGGACTCGGCTTCCGGCAACTCCACCAGGTCGATCCCCTCGACTGCGCGCAGCAGCCGCAGCGGCTTGTCGCCGACCCGCAGCATGCGCAGGCTGTGGCAGGTCGGGTGGTAAGTGACGCGGTGCGGGTAGTAGGCGCCGACGTCGGTCACGCCGAGGACGTCGACCAGGAACTCCGAGAACTCGTAGACGAGCGGGGCCGTCTCGGTGACGTGATGGTGCCGGACGTGGCCGCCGCAGGAGCCCGACGGGGTGACGACGGCGTCGTAGCCGCGGAAGGCGTCGTTGAAAGCGCCGACCAGCGACTCGGCCTCGCGCCGGTAGCCGGTGTTGTAGTGCATCTGCCCGCAGCAGGTCTGTTCCATGGGGAACTCGACCGTGTGGCCGAGGCGCTCCAGGACCGTGGTGACGGCCTTGCCGGTGTCCGGGAAGAGCGCGTCGTTGTAGCAGGTGATGAACAGCGCGACGCGCATTTCAGACCTCTGTCCACAGCGCGTCGGGGATCGGGAGGTGCGCCATCGCGACGCAGTCGACCACTTCCCTCGGCGAGCGCGCGCCGATCAGCACCGACCGGACGGCCGGATGGCGGGCCGGGAACTGGAGCGCGGCGGCGCGCAGCGGCACGCCGTGTCGCTCGCTGATCTCCTTGAGCCGCAACGCCTCCGCGAGGACGTCGGGCGCCACCTGTTGGTAGTCGTAGGTCGAACTGGGCTGCGGGTCCACCAGCAGCCCCGAGTTGAACACCCCTCCGATCACGATGCCCACCCCTCGCTCCGCGGCCGCGTCGAGCAGTTCGGTGCCCGACCGGTCCAGCAAGGTGTAGCGCCCGGCGAGCAGCACCACATCGATATCGGTTTCCCGCACGAAGCGCAACGGGATCCGGGTCTGGTTCATCCCGACGCCGACGGCCCCGATCACCCCCTCCTCGCGGAGCTTCGCCAACGCCGGGAACGCCTCCTGGAGCGCCTGCTCCTCGTGGAAGTCGGGATCGTGGATCAGCGCGACGTCGACGCGGTCCAGGCCCAGCCGCTCCAAACTCGCCTCGATCGAGCGCCGCACGCCGTCGCCGGAGTAGTCCAGCACCCGCCGGAACGCCGCGGGGACCGCGAAGCCCTCCGCGTCGGTCCCCTCGTACTCGGCGACCGGTTCCAGGATCCGCCCGACCTTGGTCGAGAGCACGAACTCGCTGCGCGGCCGGTCCCGCAGCGCCGCCCCGATCCGCCGCTCCGACAGCCCGAGCCCGTAGTGCGGCGCGGTGTCGAACGCCCGGATCCCGGCTTCCCAGGCGGCGTCGACGGTGGCGCGCGCGTCCTCGTCGGTCACCTCCGTGAAGAGGTTGCCGAGCCCGGCCCCGCCGAAGGACAGGCCGGTCAGCTCGACGTCGTTGACTCGCATGCGCCTACTGTCCCACTGGGCGCAACCGCAGGCCCGCCATTCCGCCGTCGACCGCCAGCGCCGTGCCGGTCACCGACGCCGCGGTCGGCGAGGCCAGGTACGCGATGGCGGCGGCGACCTCGTCGGCGCTCACCAGGCGGCCCATCGGCTGGCGGGCCTCCAGGGCGGCGCGTTCGGCCTCCGGGTCGGGGGCGGCGTCGAGGAGACGGCCGACCCAGGGGGTGTCGGCGGTGCCGGGGTTCACGCAGTTCACCCGGATGCCCTCGCGGACGTGGTCCGCGGCCATCGCCAGGGTCAGGGACAGCACCGCGCCCTTGGTCGCCGAGTACAGCGCGCGCTGCGGGAGGCCGGCGGTGGCGGCGATGGAGCAGGTGTTCACGATCGCGGCGTGCGCGGAACGGCGCAGGGCGGGCAGGGCGGCGCGGGTGACCCGGACCATGCCGACCACGTTCACGTCGTAGACCCGCTGCCACTCCTCGTCGGGGTTGTCCTCGACGGTGCCGGCCGCGCCGATGCCGGCGTTGTTCACCAGGACGTCCAGGCCGCCGAGGGCCTCGACCGCCCCGGCCACCGCGACCCGCACCGAGGCGTCGTCGGCGACGTCGGCCCGGAAGCCGTGCAGGCCGGCCGCGACCGCCGCGGCCGGGTCGAGGTCCAGCACCGCCACCGCCGCGCCGCGGTTGGCCAGCAGCCGCGCGGTGGCCGCGCCGATGCCGGAGCCGCCGCCGGTGACGACCGCCTTCAGCCCTTCGAAGTCCCGCATCTCACACCTCTCCTCGATCCGCGCGCCAGAACGAGCCGTCAGGGAACGAATACTCCTTCAGCGTCGCCGGGAGCATCTCCGCGGAGAAGCCCGGCACCGTCGGAGCCCGGTACGCGCCGTGCGCGATCACGGTCGGCGTCCGGAAGTGCTCGTGCAGGTGGTCCACGTACTCGATGACGCGGTCCTCGCGGGTCCGGGACAGCGCCACGAAGTCGAACATCGACAGGTGCTGCACCAGCTCGCACAGCCCGACCCCGCCGGCGTGCGGGCACACCGGCACCCCGGACTTGGCGGCCAGCAGCAGGATCGCCAGGTTCTCGTTGACGCCGCCGACCCGGGCCGCGTCCAGCTGGAGGAAGTCGATGGCCCCGGCCTGGAGCAGTTGCTTGAACACGATCCGGTTCTGCACGTGCTCCCCGGTCGCCACCTTCACCGGCGCCACCGCCGCCCGGATCGCGGCGTGCCCGAGCACGTCGTCCGGCGAGGTCGGCTCCTCGATCCAGTAGGGGGAGAACTCGGCCAGCGCCTTGACCCACTCGATCGCCTGGCCGACGTTCCAGCGCTGGTTGGCGTCGATCGCCATCCGGACGTCCGGGCCGACCGCGGCGCGGCCGGCGCGGCAGCGGCGGACGTCGTCGGCGAGGTCGGCGCCGACCTTCAGTTTGATCTGCCGGAAGCCGGCGGCCACCGCCTCGCGGGCCAGGCGGGTCAGCTTCTCGTCGGAATAGCCGAGCCAGCCCGGCGAGGTGGTGTAGGCGGGGTAGCCCTCGGCGAGCAGTTCGGCCTCGCGCTCTGCCGCGCCCTCCTTGCCGCGGCGCAGCAGCTCCAGTGCCTCTTCAGGGGTCAGCGCGTCGGTGAGGTACCGGAAGTCGACCTGCGAGACCAGCCACTCCGGGTCGGCGTCGGCCAGCAGCTTCCAGAGCGGCACGCCGGCGCGTTTGGCGGCGAGATCCCAGACCGCGTTGACGACCGCGCCGATCGCCATGTGCATGACGCCCTTCTCCGGCCCCAGCCACCGCAGCTGGCTGTCGCCGATCAGGGCGCGGTTGACGATCCCGGGGTCCGCGCAGACCTCGTCCACGTCCCGGCCGACGACGTGCTCCCGCAGCGCCTCGATGGCCGCCACCTGGACGTCGTTGCCGCGGCCGATGGTGAAGGTGAAACCGTGGCCGGACAGGCCGTCCTCGGCGTCGGTGCGCAGGACCAGGTAGGCGGCGGAGTAGTCGGGGTCCGGGTTCATGGCGTCCGAGCCGTCGAGCTCGCGCGAGGTGGGGAACCGGACGTCGTAGGTCTCGAACCCGATGATCCGGCTCATGCCCGGACCAGCTTCGAACGCTGCGTCCCGAGCCCGTCGATCGCCAGCTCGACGATGTCGCCCGGCCGCAGGTACGGGTTGCCCTCGATGCCGAGCGCGACGCCGGCCGGAGTCCCGGTGTTCACCACGTCGCCGGGTTCCAGCACCATGTGCCGGGACAGGTAGCGGACGATCTCGGCGACGGGGAAGATCATGTTCTTCGTGGTGCCGTCCTGCCGCCGCTCGCCGTTGACCGCCAGCCGCAGCCCCAGGTTCTGGCAGTCCGGGACCTCGTCCGCGGTGACCAGCCACGGCCCGAGCGGGTTGAACGTCTCACAGGACTTCCCGAGGTCCCACTGCCCCGAGCGCTCCAACTGGAACTCGCGCTCGGAGACGTCGTTGCTGACCGCGAAGCCGCCGATGACGTCCAGCGCCTCGGCGTCGGAGTCCAGGTACCGGGCCCGCTTGCCGATCACGACCGCCAGCTCCACCTCCCAGTCGGTCTTCACCGAACCGCGCGGGATGAGGATGTCGTCGTGCGGGCCGACGACCGTGTAAGGGTCCTTCATGAAGACCACCGGCCGCGGCGGGATCGGCGCGCCGGTCTCCTCGGCGTGGTCGCGGTAGTTCAGCCCGATGCAGACCACCTTGCCGGGCCGCGCCACCGCGGCCCCCACCCGCAGCCCCGCGGCCTCCTCGGCCGGGATCTCCGGCAGCGCGCCCGCCTCGTGGGCGGCGCGCACGCGGTCCGGGCCCCGGTCCAGCCAGAACGCGCGGTCCAGGTCGCCGGCGACGCCGGCCAGGTCGAGATGACGGCCGTCGGGGGCGAGCAGCACGGGGCGCTCGCGGCCGGGCTCGCCAAGGCGGAGGAGTTTCACGCCTCGGGACTCTAAGCAAACATCGGATCTATCGTCAAGCAGGGCGAGATCGTTTTCTGCATCGGTTTTCGGCCTCGGCCTGCCGTTTCTTTAAGTTGATCTCGCAGGACCCGGTAACTATTCCGAAACGAGGCCTTGCCAGCCCCCCGAACGGGGTCTATACATCGGATGACTGCACGGCGCGTGACTTGCATCACTCCCTCCGCGGATTTCCATCAATCCCCTTCTCCCAGCGAGGACGGCATGAGGCTTCACCGCACGTCGAGAACAGTTCTGGCCCTCGTGGCCGTCGTGGCGCTCAGCGCGGGCGCCTCCGCCTGCGGGCGCTCCGGGAGCAAGTCCGGCTCCGGCGGCAAGATCGGGATCGACTTCCCGCGCTCGGACTCCGACTTCTGGAACAGCTACGCCAAGTACGTGAACCAGGACGTCAAGGATCAGAAGCTGGACGCCCTGACCCCGACCAACTCCAACAACAAGACCGACGTCCTGGTCTCCAACGTCGCCACCCTGACCGGCCAGGGCGCCAAGGCCGTCGTGATGGCGCCGCAGGACACCGGCGCGATCGCCAGCACCCTGGAGGACCTGGCGGGCAAGAAGATCCCGGTGGTCAGTGTGGACACCCGCCCGGACAAGGGGCAGGTCTACATGGTCGTGCGCGCCGACAACCGCGCCTACGGCGAGAAGGCCTGCAAGTTCCTCGGCGACAAGCTGAAGAACACCGGCACCGTCGTGGAGTTCGAGGGCGACCTGACGTCCATCAACGGCCGCGACCGCTCCGAGGCGTTCGGCGACTGCATGAGCAAGACCTATCCCGGCATCAAGGTGCTCGCCGAGGCGACCGACTGGAAGGGCGACACCGCCGCGGCGAAGCTGCAGGACGCCCTGAACGCCGGCACCGTCAACGGCATCTACATGCAGGCCGGCGGCGTGTTCCTGGCGCCGACGATCTCCCTGCTCCAGCAAAAGAACCTGCTGGTGCCGCCGACCGACCCCAAGCACATCTTCATCGTCTCCAACGACGGCATCCCCGCGGAGTTCGCGGCCATCAAGGCCGGGCAGATCGACGCCACCGTGTCGCAGCCGGCCGACCTCTACGCCAAGTACGGGCTCTACTACGCCCAGCAGGCGCTGGCCGGGAAGACCTTCTCCCCCGGGCCGACCGACCACGGCTCGACGATCATCCAGCTGCCCAACGGCCTGGAGGACCAGCTGCCCGCGCCGCTGGTGACCGCCGACAACGTCGGCGACCCCTCGCTGTGGGGCAACCAGGTCGGCAAGTGATCGCGCGATGACGACGCACAACCCCCCGCACGACCTGAGGGCGGCCGGCGACCCCGGCCGCCCCGTCGCCGCCGCGATCGACGTCTCCAAGAGCTTCGGCGCCACCCGGGCGCTGATCGACGTCGGCGTCTCCGTCGCCCCCGGCGAGGCGCACGCCCTGGTCGGCCGCAACGGCGCGGGCAAGTCCACGCTGGTGTCGCTGCTGACCGGGCTGGTCAAACCGGACCGCGGCCGGATCCTGTTCGACGGCGAGCCGGCGCCGCCGGTGGCGGACCGGGCCGGCTGGCAGGCGCGGGCCGCCTGCGTGTACCAGAAGTCGACGATCATCCCGACGCTGTCGGTGGCCGAGAATCTCTTTCTGAACCGGCAGTCCGACGGGCCGCGCCGGATCAGCTGGAAGGCGCTGCGCACCCGCGCCGCCGCCCTGCTGGCCGAGTACGACATCGACGTGGACCCGGCCGCGGCCGCCGCGACGCTGGCCGTGGACCAGCGGCAGGTGCTGGAGATCGCCCGGGCGCTGTCGTTCGGGGCCCGGTTCATCATCCTGGACGAGCCCACCGCGCAGCTCGACGGCGCGAACATCGCGGCGCTGTTCGGCCGGCTGCGGCGCCTGCAGGAGGCGGGCGTCGCGTTCCTGTTCATCTCGCACCATCTGAGCGAGGTGTACGAGGTCTGCCAGACGGTGACCGTGCTGCGGGACGCCCGGCACATCCTGACCGCGCCGGTCGCGGGCCTGGACAAGGACGAGCTGATCGAGGCCATGACCGGCGAGGACCGGTCGGCGCGCGCCGAGTTCGCCGTGGACCGCTACACGCCGCCGTCGGCGGGGACGGCTCCCGCGCTGCGGATCAGCGGTCTGAGCCTGACCGGCGCGTTCGACGGCGTCGGCGTCACGGTCGGCGGCGGCGAGATCGTCGGCCTGGCCGGCGCCGGCGGCTCGGGGGCGGTGACGTTCGGCGAGACCGTGGCCGGGCTGCACCGGCCGGGCGCCGGGACGGTCGAGGTCGCGGGGCGCCCGGTGCGGACCGGCAGCGTGCCGGACGCGCTGCGCGCCGGGCTCGGGTTCGTGCCGGAGGACCGGCACGCGCAGGGCGTGATCCCGCTGCGGCCGATCGCCGAGAACATCACGCTGACCGCGACGGACCGGCTCGGCCGGCACGGCTTCTTCACCGGCGAGTCGCTGCGCCGGGCCGGCGGTGCCCTGATGCGGCGGCTGGACGTGAAGGCCGAGGGGCCGGACCAGCCGGTGTCTGCGCTGTCCGGCGGCAACCAGCAGAAGGTCGTGATGGGCCGGGCGCTGGCGAGTTCCCCCAAGGCGCTGGTGCTGATCCGGCCGACCGCCGGGGTGGACGTGAAGTCGAAGGAATCGCTGCTCGGCACGGTGCGGCAGGCCGCCGAGGACGGCTGCGGGGCGCTGCTGGTGTCGGACGAGCTCGACGATCTGCGGATCGCGCACCGTGTGCTGGTGATGTTCAAGGGCGCGGTGGTCGCGGAGTTCCCGAGCGGGTGGGGCGACGCCGAGCTGATCGCCGCGATCGAAGGGCTCGGCGGGCCGGACGCCGGCCGGGAGCCCGACCAGGACCCCGAGCAGGGCCCCGACCAGAACCACGACGGCGTCGACGCGCCGGGAGAAGGAGCCGGCCATGAGTGAGGCCACGACGCTGTCCGAGGCGACCGGGACGGCCGCCGACGCGTCCGGAGCCGCCCGCCGGACCCGGCCGAGCGGCCGGTGGCTGCGGGAGTTCTCGCTGCTGCCGGCGATGGCGCTGCTGGTCCTGATCGGGTTCATCGAGTCGCCGGACTTCCTGACCGGCGACAACTTCCTGGCGATGCTCCAGCAGTCGACCGAGCTGAGCGTGCTGGTGCTGGCCGAGGCGCTGATCCTGATCAGCGGCCGCATGGACCTGTCGCTGGAGTCGACGGTGACGCTGGCGCCGGTGGTGGCGCTGTGGCTGGTGCTGCCGACGTCCGGCAACCGCTTCAACGGCCTGGGGTTCGGGGCCGCGTGGCTGGCGATCCCGGCCTGTCTGCTGGTGGGGGCGGCGGTGGGCGCCGTCAACGGCTTCCTGATCCTGAAGATGAACCTCAACGGCTTCGTCGTCACCCTCGGGATGCTGACCATGCTGCACGGCCTGGTGATCGTGATCGACGGCGGGCAGACCATCTTCACGCTGCCGCCGTCCTTCGCCTACCTGGGCCGCCACGACTGGCTGGGGCTGCCCGCCTCGGTGTGGGTGTGCGGGCTGCTGTTCGCCGTCGGCATCGCGGCCCTGGGCTGGTACCGCCACGGCCGCGCGCTGTACGCGATCGGCGGGAACCCGGCCGCGGCCAAGGCGGCCGGCATCCGGGTGGAACGCACGATCTGGATCGTGCTCATCATCGGCTCGATGCTGGCCGCCTTCGCCGGGATGCTCTACACCGGCCGCCTCGGCTCGGCCTCGGCGAGCCAGGGCACCGGCAAGATCTTCGAGGTGTTCGCCGCGACGGTGATCGGCGGCGTGAGCATGAACGGCGGGCGCGGCTCGCTGTTCGGCGCCCTGACCGGCGTGCTGACGCTGAAGCTGATCGAGAACGTGCTGACCTTCGGGCACGTGTCTGCGCAGGACATCGAGTTCTTCAACGGGGTGGTGATCCTGGTGGCGCTGATCGTGTCGCGGTACACGTCGGGGGCGGCACAGGACTAGCGCCGGAGTACATCATCGAACCATGACTGACACGACAGGAGACGTCAGGCCGAGGAACTGGACCCGGCGCCGCGTGCTCGCGGCGGCGGGCGTCCAGTCGGCTCTGGCGGCGTGCTCGTGCTGGCCCTCCAGGTTCCGGCGGCCCTGGCGGCCTACCGTGCGGCTCGCGCCGCGCGCGAGCCGAAGTCCGTCGTCCTCGTCTAGGAAGCCGCGCTCCGGTCCTCGCTCAGCGTCTTGCGCAGCCACTGCTCGATGCTGACGATGTGGATCGTCGCCCACGCCCGGGCGCCCTCGGAGTCCCGCTCGGCCAGCGCGTCGAGGATCGCGTTGTGCTCCATCAGCGTGCGGGTCAGGGCGCCCTCCTGTGTCAGGCCGCGCCAGACACGGGCGCGTGTGGTCGGGCCGGAGAGGCTGTCCAGAAGGGAGGCCAGGACCACGTTGCGGGAGCAGGCGGCGATCCGGCTGTGGAACTCCAGGTCGTTGCGGACCAGGTCCTCGACGGTGGGCGCGTTGCCGATCAGCTCCAGGTGCGCGCGCAGGCCCGCGACCTCCTCGTCGGTGATGCGCTGGGCTGCCATGGCGGTGGCGGCCGGCTCCAGGATGCGGCGGACCTCCAGGAACTCCAGGACGGTGTCGTCGCGGTGGAAGTCCACCACGAAGCTCATCGCCTCCAGCAGCCGCGCCGGCTCCAGGCTGGTGACGTAGGTGCCGTCGCCCTGTCGCACGTCCAGGACGTGGATCAGGGACAGCGCGCGCACCGCCTCGCGCAGCGAGCTGCGGGACAGGCCCAGCTCGGAGGCCAGGTCCGCCTCCTTGGGCAGGCGGTCCCCGGGCCGCAGCCGGCCCTTGATGATCATTTCTTTGATCTTCTCGATCGCCTCGTCGGTCACCGCCATGGCGCCATTCTGCCAGCGCCGCTTACCGGGTCTTGACACGCCGGTGGCCGATGATCCTTCATGTGGACGTGTCGTTGCTGGGCGGGTGGCTGCCGTGGACGCTGCGGGCGCTGACGGTGGTGCTGGTGGCGGCGGTGATCGGCCGGCGGCGGCTGCGGGACCGGAGGTTCCTCGTCCGGCGCCTGCCGGCGGTACTGGGCGGCGCGGCACTGTTCGGGGTGCTGTGCGCGGTGCTGGTGCGGACCGTGTTCGCGATCACCGATCCGCTGCCCTTCGGATTGTGGTTCTGGCTGGCGGTCGCGGCGCTCGCGGCGTGCCTGGGCGCGGTCTGCTGGCGCGGGTCACGCTGGTGGCAGCGGACGGCGGCGCCGTGCGCCCTGGTCATGGCGCTGCTGACAGCGGGCGACGCCCTGGACATCGGTCTGGGCTACTACCCGACGCTGGCCGACATGTACGGCGAACTGACCGACCAGGCGCTGCCGCAGCAGATCAGCATGGATCAGCTGGGGGGCATCCACGGCAACACCACGACCGGCCGCATCGTCGCGGTGACGATCCCCGCCACGCCCAGCGGCTTCCAGCACCGCACCGAGTACGTGTACCTCCCGCCGGCGTGGTTCCGGTCCGTCCACCGTCCCAAGCTTCCGGTGGTCGAGATGATCGGCGGGGAGTACGCGGTGCCGGACAACTGGGTCCGGGCGGGCAACGCGGTCAAGACCGCCGACGCGTATGCCGCCACGCACCACGGGTTCGCGCCGGTGCTGGTGTTCGCCGACGCCTCCGGCGGGTTCAAAGTGGACACGGAGTGCGTCGACGGCACGGCGGGCAAGGCCGCGGACCACCTGGTGAAGGACATACCGGCGTTCGTGGAGAAGAACTTCGGGACCTCCACGGCCCCTGCGAAGTGGGCGATCGCGGGATGGTCGATGGGCGGCACCTGCGCCGTCACCCTGGCGGTGACGCACCCGGGCGTCTTCAACCACTTCCTCGACATCTCCGGCGACCTGGGGCCCAACATGGGCGACAAGGACTCGACCATCAGCAAGCTCTATGGCGGCGACGCGGCGGCCTATGCGGCGAACGACCCGATGACCGTGCTCGGGAAGCACAAGAAGTTCCCCAAGGGCTTCTCGGGGATGTTCGCCGATGGGGACACCGAGGACAAGCACATCCAGCAGGCGCATCAGCTGGCCGCTGCCGCGAAGAAGGACGGAGTGACTTCGGAGGTCTACGTCGCGTCCGGGAAACACTCGTGGACGTTCGCGCAGGCGGCGTTCCAGGAGGAGTTGCCGTGGCTGGCGAAAGCGTTGCAGGTGCCGGGGGCGAAGTAGTCCGTCGCCCGGGTGTCCGGGGCACAGCGCCAACGTCACGGTGTCTGGGTCGCAGCCGCCACTTCTCCGGTCGCCACCACATCGTCCGTCGCCGTCTCGGCGACCAGCCCGGCGCCGGTCACGATCCACCGATCGGTGCGGATCCGGGCGGTGAGGACGGTCAGGCGCGCGAGCATGAACACACCGAGCGCCCACCACAACCCGACCAGGCCGCCGTCGAAGTGATAGCTCGTCAGGGCCGCGACCAGATACGCGGCCGTGGTCGCGGAGCCGGCCCACGCCAGGTAGCGGCCGTCGCCCGCGCCGATCAGGATGCCGTCGAGGACGAACACCGGGGCGGAGATCGGGAGGAAGAGCACCTCCAGGAGCAGGACCTGGCTCAGGAGGTCGCGGACCGCCTGGTCGTCGGTGAACAGCGGGATGAAGAGCTGCCGGGTCGCCAGCACCACCAGCCCGAGGACCACGCCGGTGACCACGCCCCACTGCATCGTGCGGCGGGTGGCTCGGCGGGCGCCCGCCACGTCCGAGGCGCCGAGCAGCTGGGAGATCCACGCTTGTCCGGCGATCGCCAGAGCGTCGAGGACGAGCGCCAAGAAGCCCCACAGCGACCACGCGACCTGCTGGGCCGCCAGCGCCTCGGTGCCGTAGCGCGCGGCGAGGATGGTTCCGGCGAGCAGGGCGATGCGGAGCATTATCGTGCGGACGAGGAGAGGAATCGAGGCGGTCGCCGCCTGTTTGATGCCCTCGCGGTCGGGTCGCAACGGTGCTCCATAGGTGCGCGCGGCCCTGTATACGACCCCTGCGTAAGCAGCCGCCATCCCGTACTGCGTCAGCACGGTCCCCGTCGCCGACCCCGCGATGCCCATCCCCGCCGAGTAGACGAGCACGAGGTTCAGGACGACGTTCGCGCCCGCACCGGTCGCCGCCACGACGAGCGTCGTCCGGATGTCCTGCAACCCGCGCAGGACTCCCGTGGAGGCCAGCACCAGCAGCATGGCCGGCTGGCCCAGCGACGCGATCCGCAGATACGTGACCCCATACGGCACCGCCTCATGCGACGCGCCGAACATGCGCACGAGCGGCTCGGCGAACACGATGCCGGCGAGGCCGAGCACCGCACCCAGGATCACGCCGAGCCACATGCCGTCGACACCCTGCCGCACCGCGCCCGGCAGATCGCCCGCACCGATGCGGCGACCGACAGCGGCGGTGGTGCCGTAGGCGAGGAACACGCAGAGGTAGGTCAGGGTCGCCAGCAGGGCGCTCGCCGCGGCGAGGCCCGCCAACTGCGGCGTCCCGAGATGCCCGACGATCGCCGAGTCCGCCAGCAGGAACAACGGCTCGGCCACCAGGTTCCCGAGCGCGGGCAGGGCCAGGCGCAGCAGGTGCCGGTCTTCGGCGGAGGTCATCGGCGATCCCTGAGGATAGGACGAGGCGGCACGTTCGATGTCATAGGCACTAAGTCGCCACGCATGTTACATCCGAGCGACGTCGCCGCACAGACACACCGCATCCGCCATAGTGTCTGTAATCAAGTAATCATTTGGCAGGCAAGTCCATCCAGCAGGAGGCTCGCAGTGATCGTCGAGTACATCCGGTACCACATCCCCGCCGACCGCGCGGCCGACTTCGAAGCCGCCTACGGCCGCGCCGCCGCGAGCCTGGCCGCCGCGCCGCAGTGCGTCGACTACGAACTGTCGCGCAGCGTCGACGAACCGGAGAGCTACGTCCTCCGCATCACCTGGAACTCGGCGAAGGACCACCTTGAGGGCTTCCGCGGCGGCGAGCACTTCCCGGCCTTCTTCACCGAGATCAAACCCTACGTCTCCGACATCCAGGAGATGCGGCACTACGAGAAGACCGCCGTACGCGGCGACGGCGGCGCGGTCCCCAGCCTCTACGAGTGGCTGGGCGGCGGCGAGGCACTGCAACGTCTGACAGAAGCCTTCTATCGCGAGGTGCTGAAGGACGAGCTGCTGATCCCCCTGTTCGCAGGCATGGACCCGCAGCATCCGAAGCACGTCGCACTGTGGCTCGGCGAGGTGTTCGGCGGACCTGCGGCATACACCGAGCACCAGGGCGGCTACCGTCACATGGTCTCGCGCCACCTCGGGCGTGGGATCGAGGAACGGCAGCGCCGACGGTGGGTCAGCCTGCTGATGGATGCGGCCGACGAGGTCGGGCTGCCCGACGACCCTGAGTTCCGGGCCGCGTTCGCGAGTTACATCGAGTGGGGTACGCGGTTGGCGGTGATCAACTCGCGGCCGGGGGTGGAGGCTTATGACGCGCCTATGCCGAAGTGGAGTTGGGGTGGGCATCCGCCGTATCGGGGGTAGGGCGGTGGGGTGGGGCGGTTGGGTAGAGCGGCTCTTCATGGTGCGGTTGGGGTGTGGGTTTTAAAGGCTTGATACGACCTTCGGCCATGGTG
>NZ_BAAAQM010000094.1:0-22951 GCF_039531675.1 Catenulispora subtropica | reverse complement strand
CCGACCGCGCCGACCGCGCCGAACGCGACGGCGGCGCGGCGTGAGCGCCCCGGCCGCCCCGCTGCTGGAGCACCTGGAGCGGGCCCTGCCGACGATGCTCGCCGACCTCGAGGCGCTGGTCCGCTGCGAGTCGCCGACCGGCGACCGGGCCGCCACCAACCGGTGCGCCGACGTGTTGGCGGCGATCGGCGGACGACTGCTGGGGACGTTCCCGGAGCGGCTGGACCATGGCGGCGAGGTGCAGCTGCGCTGGCGCTTCGGGCGCGGCGACCGCGTCCTGCTGCTCGGCCACCTCGACACGGTCTGGCCGATCGGCACTCTCGAACGCCTCCCGTTCACGGTCGTCGACGGCCGGATCACCGGTCCCGGATGCTTCGACATGAAGGCCGGGCTGGTGCAGATGCTGCACGCACTCGCCGCCTTGGACGACACCGGGCTGGACGGCGTCACGGTCCTCGTCACCAGCGATGAGGAAGTCGGGTCCCCGGCGTCCCACGCGCTCATCCAGGACGAGGCCCGGCGCAGCCGGGCGGCGCTCGTCCTCGAGGCGAGCGCCGACGGCGCCCTCAAGACCGCGCGCAAGGGCGCCGGAAGCCATCGGCTCCACGTCCTCGGCCGGGCCGCGCACGCCGGCCTCGAACCCGAACGCGGGGCCAACGCCGCGGTGGAGCTCGCCCACCAGATCCTCGCGATCGTGCGGCTGGCGGATCCCGAGCGGGGGACGACGGTCACGCCCTCGGTCATCCGGGGCGGCGACACCGTGAACACGGTGCCGGGCTCGGCGGAGGTCGCCGTCGACGTGCGGGCCTTCAGCGTCGAGGAACAACGGCGGGTGGCCGCCGGCCTGGCGGCGCTCCGTCCCCGGCTGGACGGCACGTCGCTGCGGGTGGACAGCGGCCCCGAGAGCCCGCCGTTGCCGCCGTCGGCGTCCAGCGCCCTGTTCGCCCGCGCCGAGCAGGCGGCCGCCCGGCTCGGTCTGGCGCCGCTGCAGGGCGTGGCGGTGGGCGGCGGTTCGGACGGCAACCGGACGGCGGCCGTCGGCACGCCGACGCTCGACGGCCTCGGCGCGGTCGGCGGCGGCGCGCACGCGGACGATGAGCACGTCCTGGCCGACGCCATGCCGCGACGTGCCGCCCTGCTCGCCGAGCTCGTCGCCGATCTCCTCGAAGCCCGGCCGTCCCTGCGGTTGCTCGGAAGTTAGGGGTGGGACGCCGACCCCGGGGTCGGCGGACTCTGGTTGGCCGGCCGGGCGGAGGCGATCGTGGGGAGCGCAAACGAAACGCATCCCGAAAGGACGCCCTCATGCCGTTCGCCAATTTCAAGGTCCCCGAGAAGACTCTCGACGAGAAGCAGAAGGAACAGATCGTCACCGAGACCACCGAGCTGTACGTCCGCATCTACGGAGAACGCGCCCGCGCCACCACGATGGTCCTGGTCGAGGAGGTCGCCGACGGCGGCTGGGGCATCGGCGGCGATGTCCTGACCCTCGCCGAGCTGAACGGTTGACGGAGGTGCGCAGCCAGGGGACGCCGTCCCCTGGCTGCGCACCCGGTCTCCGGGAGAGACTCGGCGCCATGGATCTGCCCGAACTCGGAACCTTCCTGAAGTCGCGGCGGGACCGGATCACGCCGGCCGAGGCCGGTCTGCCGACCGGGACCCGCCGCCGCGTGCCGGGTCTGCGGCGGGACGAGGTGGCGCACCTGGCCGGCGCGTCGGTCGAGTACTACACCGAGCTCGAGCAGGGCCGGGGCGCCCAGCCCTCCGCCCAGATGCTCGGCGCGCTGGCCCGGGCCCTGCGCCTGGACGGCGACGAGCGCGACCACTTGTTCCTGCTGGCCGGACGTCCTGTCGCCACCGCCGCGCAGGGCACCGCCGCCTACGTGCCGCCGGCCATGCTGGCGCTGCTGGACCGGCTGGCGGCCACCCCGGCGCTCATCATCACCGACCTGCACGAGACCCTGGTCCAGAACCGGCTGGCCACCGCGCTGCTCGGCCCGGCGGTCACCGGCGACGGCCCGGCGGCGAGCTTCGTCCACCGCTGGTTCACCGACCCCGCGGCGCGCGCGATCTATCCGGTCGAGGACCATCCGCACCATTCCCGCGTGCTGGTGTCCGATCTGCGGGCGGCGATCGCCCGCCGGGACCGCGACCCGGTGGGACGGCGGATGGTGGCCCGGCTGCGCCGGGCGAGCCCGGAGTTCGCCCGGCTGTGGGACCGCGGCGACGTCGCCGTGCGGCGCGGCGAACGCAAGCGGATCGTCCACCCCGCCCTGGGCGTCGTGGAGATCACCTGCCAGAACCTGTTCAGCGAGGACGGCCGCCAGCGGCTCCAGTTCTACACCGCGCCGCCCGGCGGCCCGGCGGTCGAGCAGCTGCGGCTGCTGGAGGTGATCGGGACCCAGGACCTGGGCGGCGGGGTGGCCGACGCGGCGGTTTCTGTCAGCCCTCGACCCAGTCCCGCGTAAGCGCCTGCACCGCTGATCCGTCCCGGTCGGTCAGCTTTGTGCCGACGAAGTCACGGGCCCGGTCCGAGGTCTGGACGCGGAACGGCGGCTCGGCGGCGTCCAGGGTCGCGACGATCGCCGCGGCGGCGTCGGCGGAGGTCTGCGCGTCGCCGAAGGAGGCGACGGTGCGTTCGATGTAGGACTGCATCGCCGGGGCGTAGGGTCCGGCCGCGCCGAGCAGCGCGGGGATGTCGAGCTGCTGGCTGGCCACGAACTCGCTGGCCACCGCGCCGGGCTCGACCACGCTGACCCGCACCCCGACCGTGGCCGCGACCGGAGCCAGCGACTCCATGAAGCCCTCGACGGCGAACTTGGCGGCGCAGTACGCGTCGTTGAACGGCTGGCCCACGACCCCGCCGACGCTGGTCACGGTGACCAGGCGCCCGCCCACCGCCCGCAGGTGCGGCAGCGCGGCCCGGGTGACGGCCACGACGCCGAAGTAGTTGACCTCCATCGCGTCGCGGACGTCGGCGTCGGTGAGCAGCTCGGCGGTGCCGACCATCCCCGCCCCGGCGTTGTTGACCACGGCGTCCAGGCGGCCGTGCTCGGCGACGACGCGCTCGACCGCCGCGACCACGGACGCGGGGTCGGTGACGTCGAGCGCCGCCACCTGGATCCGGTCCGCGACGCCGGCCTCGGCGGCCGCCGCGAACAGCGCTCCCACCTTCCCGGGGTCGCGCAGGGTGGCCACGACGTGCCAGCCGGACGCGGCGGCGGCCACGGCGGCGGCCAGCCCGATCCCGCTGGAGGTCCCGGTGATCAGCACGGTCTTGGAATCAGTCATGGCAGCATCCTCATCGTCGGTGACATGCTCACGTGTGCAGACACACTCTATGGATGCGACTGCACACGGAGAGGCATGAGGCGTGACCGTCGGGCACTGAGGCCCGGGACGGACGGGCCGAAGGACCCTAACGGGGCACACCGGCTGCCCGCGACGGTAGTGCCATGCCAATCACCGAGCTCCCGGCGGGTGTCACCTGGTCCGGCGAGCACCCCGGGCGAGATCTCGGAGCAGCGACTCGTACCGGGGTTCCCATCCTGAGCCCCCTGAACCACCGCACGCCGGATCCGAGAGTAGGTTCGCTGTGAACACCCTGATGCTCGCGCGCTGGCAGTTCGGCATCACCACCGTCTATCACTTCTTCTTCGTGCCGCTGACCATCGGCCTGTCGGCGCTGATCGCGATCCTGCAGACGCGCTGGCTGCGCACCCGCGACGAGCGCCTGCTGCGGTCGGTGAAGTTCTTCGGGAAGCTGTTCCTGATCAACTTCGCGCTCGGCGTGGCCACCGGCATCGTGCAGGAGTTCCAGTTCGGCATGGACTGGAGCGCCTACTCGCGCTTCGTCGGCGACGTCTTCGGGGCGCCGCTGGCGATCGAGGGGCTGCTGGCCTTCTTCCTGGAGTCCACGTTCCTCGGGCTCTGGATCTTCGGGTGGGGCCGCCTGCCCGAGCGCGTCCACCTGGCGTGCATCTGGCTGGTGTCGATCGGGACCATGTTGTCGGCGTACTTCATCCTCGCGGCCAACGCCTGGATGCAGCACCCGGTCGGCTACCGCATCGACCCGGTCACCAATCGCGCCGTCCTGACCGACATCGTCGCGGTGCTGACGAACTCGACCGCCGTCATCGCGTTCTTCCACACCCTGACCGCCGCCCTCCTCTACGGGGGCATGCTCCTGGTCGGGGTGAGCGCCTGGCACCTGGCCCGCGGCAAGTTCACCGACGTGCTGCGCCCCGCGCTGCGGCTGGGCCTGGTCGCGTCGATCGTCGCGACGGCCGGGCTGCTGGTCACCGGCGACATCGACGGCAAGATCATGACGACGCAGCAGCCGATGAAGATGGCCGCCGCCGAGGCGCTCTACACCAGCTCCAAGCCCGCGTCGTTCTCGCTGTTCACGATCGGCTCGCTCGACGGGGGCAAGGAGGAGTTCAGCGTCCGCGTCCCCGGCGTGCTGTCGTTCCTGGCCACCGGTTCGTTCTCCGGCAAGGTCGACGGGATCGACGACGTGCAGGCGCTTGAAGCCAGCCGGTTCGGTCCGGGCAGCTACAAGCCGGTCATCCCGGTCACCTACTGGTCGTTCCGTCTGATGATCGGCACCGGGCTGCTGGCCGGACTCGTCGCCCTGGTCGGCCTGTGGTGGACCCGGCGCGGCAGACTTCCGCAGCGGCGCTGGTTCTGGCGGATCTGCACCTGGTCCATCGCGCTGCCGATCCTGGCCTCGTCGTTCGGCTGGATCTTCACCGAGATGGGCCGCCAGCCCTGGGCCGTCTACGGCGTGCTGACCACCCGCGAAGGCGTGTCGCTGGTCAGCCCGGGCGAAGTCCTGACCTCCCTCATCGTCCTGTCCGCGCTGTACGGGGTGCTGGCCGTGGTCGAGGTCGGCCTGATGCTCAAGTACGCCAAGGCCGGGCCGCCGGAGGTCGAGCCGCCCGCGAAGGCCGGCGACTCCGAACCCCGCCTCAGCTTCGCCTACTAGGAGGGCCCTGCGATGTCTCTGAATGATCTGTGGTTCGTCCTCATCGCGGTCCTGTGGTGCGGCTACTTCCTGCTGGAGGGTTTCGACTTCGGCGTCGGGATCCTGCTGCCGGTCCTGGGCCGCGACGACACCGAGCGCCGCGTCCTGATCAATACCGTCGGCCCGGTCTGGGACGGCAACGAGGTGTGGCTGCTGGTGGCCGGCGGCGCCACTTTCGCCGCCTTCCCGATGTGGTACGCGACCCTGTTCAGCGGCTTCTACCTGCCGCTGCTGATGATCCTGGTCGCCCTCATCATCCGGGCCGTGGCCTTCGAGTACCGGGGCAAGCGGCCGGACGCGGCGTGGCGCCGGCGCTGGGACTGGTGCATCACGGCCGGGAGCGCGGTGCCGGCCCTGCTGTGGGGCGTGGCGTTCGGGAACATCGTGCGCGGCGTCGCCATCGACGCCCACGAGCACTACACCGGCGGCTTCTTCGCCCTGCTCAACCCGTACGCCCTGCTCGGCGGACTGACGACGCTGACCGTGTTCACGCTGCACGGCGCGGTGTTCCTCGCCCTGAGGACGCTCGGCGACGTCCGGGAACGCGCCCGCCGCACCGCCGCCCGGCTCGCCCCGGTCGCGATCGTCGTCGCCGGCTGCTTCCTGCTCTGGACCGAGCTCCACCACGGCAAGGCCGCCGCCGCGGCCCTCGCGCTGGTCGCGGCCGCGGGTCTGGTCGGGACGCTCGTCGCGAACCTGCGCGGGCGGGAGGGCTGGGCGTTCCTCGGCACCGCGGTCGCGATCGTCGCGACCACCGTCACCCTGTTCACCACGCTCTACCCGAACGTCATGCCGTCCACGACCTCGGCGGCCTACGACCTCACCATCCACAACGCCTCGTCCTCGCACTACACGCTGCAGATCATGAGCGTGGTCGCGGTGGTCTTCACCCCGCTGGTGCTGCTGTATCAGGGCTGGACGTACTGGGTGTTCCGCAAGCGCATCGGCGTGTCCGACATCCCGGTGGACACCCCCAGCACGGTCGGCCACGCCGCATGAGGCCGGTCGATCCCCGCCTGTTCCGGCAGGCGGGGGCCGCGCGCCGCTACCTGGCACTGTGCGTCGCGGCCGGCGTCGCCGACGCGGTGTTGATCGTCGTGCAGGCCGGCGCGCTGGCCACCGTCGTGGCCGACGGGTTCCTGCACGGGCTCACGGTGTCCGCCGCGACGCCTCATTTGCTTGTGGCGGCCGCCGCCGTGGGCGGACGCAGCGCTCTGGCCTGGATCGGCGAGTCCGCCGCGGCCGGCACGTCGGCGGCGGTGAAGAGCACGCTGCGCCGGGCGCTCCTGGAGCACGAGGTCGCCGCGGGCGCCCGCCGGGCCGCGGCCCGGGACCGGCACGGCGAGGCGGCGCTCGCGGCGACGCGGGGCCTGGACGCGCTGGACGGCTACTTCGCCCGCTACCTGCCGCAGCTGGTCCTTGCCGCCGTCGTGCCGCTCGTCGTGGCGATGCGGATCCTGGCCGCCGACCGGTTGTCGGGGATCATCGTCGCCGTGACCGTACCGCTGGTCCCGGTGTTCATGATCCTGGTCGGACTGGCCAGCAAGAGCGCCATGGACCGGCAGTGGGGCGCGCTGCAGCGGCTCTCCGGCCACTTCCTGGAACTGCTCACCGGCCTGACCACGCTCAAGGCGTTCGGTCGCGGCCGCGCGCAGTCCGCCGTGGTCCGGCGCGCCGCCGACGCTCAGCGCCGCACGACGATGGCGACGCTGCGCTGGGCTTTCCTGTCGGCGCTGGTCCTGGAGCTGATCGCCACACTGTCGGTGGCGCTGGTCGCCGTCTCGGTGGGGCTGCGGCTGGTCGGCGGCGGTCTCGGCCTGCGCGAAGGGCTGCTCGCGCTCATCCTCGCGCCCGAGGTCTACCTGCCGCTGCGTCGCCTGGGCGCCAGGTATCACGACGCCGCCGAGGGGCTGAGCGCCGCCGACGTGATCCTGAGCCGGCTCGCCGAGCCGCTGCCGCCGGGCGGGGACGCGGTTCCGTCCGACCCCGCCGGCGCCGCCGCCCCGCCGCGCATCCGGCTCGAAGGCGTGACCGTGCGGCACCCGGACCGCGCCGAGCCCGCCGTCGACGATGTCACGATCGAGTTCGCACCGGGCCGGGTCACCGGCCTGACCGGACCCAGCGGCGCCGGCAAGTCCACGCTGCTGCACGTGGTCCTCGGCCTGACGGCGCCCGACGCCGGACGGATCACGGTGGACGGCCACGACCTGGCCGGCCTCGACCTCGACGCGTGGCGCTCGCGGATCGCCTGGGTCCCGCAGCGGCCGTTCATCGTCGCCGGAACGGTGGCCGACAACATCCGGCTCGGCCGCCCCGACGCCGACGACGCGGCGGTTCGGGCCGCCGCCGACGCGGCGCAGCTCGACGTTCCCCTGGACCGGCAGGCGGGGACCCGCGGCTCGGCCTTGTCCGGAGGCCAGATCCGGCGGCTCGCGATCGCCCGGGCGCTGCTCCGCGACGCGCAGGTGGTGCTGCTCGACGAACCCACGGAAGGACTGGACATGGTCACCGAGGAAGGACTCCTCGACACGCTCGCGCCCGCGCTGGCCGGACGGACGTGCGTGGTCGTCACGCACCGGGGTGCCGTGTCCGGGCTTTGCGACTCGGTGGTGCGGCTCGGCCGACCGGCCTCGACGCTCGCGGTGTCAGCGGCATGAGCACGCAGGAGAACATCGCGGCTCTCGCGCGGGGCTCCGGCCATGGCGGCGCTTCCGGACCTTCCGGCGCCTCCGGCTCTGCCGGCGGCGACGCCCAGCCGGATGCCGGCGGCCTCACACCCCGCAGCCCCACGACCGTCAACACGACCGTCAACACCCTCATCCGCGGCCACCGTCGCGAGCTGGCCGTCGCCCTCCTGCTCGGCGTCGTCGCCTCCGCCTGCGCGATCGGCCTGGCCGCCACCTCCGGCTGGCTGATCAGCAAGGCCGCGCTCCGGCCGCCGATCCTGAGCCTCGAAGTCGCCATCGCCGCGGTCCAGGCGTTCGGCCTCGGCCGCGCCGCCGCCCGCTACGCCGAGCGCCTGGCCTCCCACGACGCCGCCCTGCGGGTCCTCGCCGCCCTGCGGGTCCGCCTCTATCAGGGTCTCGAGCGCGTCGCGCCGGCGGGCCTGCCCGAGCGCGAGCGCGGCGATCTGCTGGCCCGGCTGGTCGCCGACGTCGACGCCCTCCAGGACCTCCTCCTCCGGATCCTGCTGCCGGCCGCGGTGGCGGTCACCGTCAGCGGCGCGAGTGTGGCGTTCATCGCCGCCGTGCTGCCCGCAGCCGGAGCGCTGCTCGCCTGCGGAGTGCTGATCGTCGCCGTCGCCGCGCCCGGGCTCAGCCATCTGATCGCGCGCCGGGCCGAGCGCCGTCTGCTGACCGACCGCGGCCGCCTCGCCTCCGCCGTCGTCGACCTCTACGAAGGCATGCCGGAACTCGTCGTCAACGGGGCCGCGCAGCGCCGCCTCACCGCGATCGCCGAGCTCGAGGACCGTCTGGTGCGGGCCGAGCGCCGCAGTGCCCGGGCGGTCGGTGCCGGTAGCGCCCTGACGGTGCTCGGGGGCGGCCTGACCGTGCTCGCCATGGCGCTTCTCGGTCTGGACGCCGTCCGCGCCGGCCGCCTGGACGGCGTGATGCTGGCCGTGCTGGTCCTGACCCCGCTGGCCTTGTTCGAAGCGCTGTCGCCGCTTCCGGAGGCCGCCCGCGCGGTGCCGCGGGTGCGGGCCGCGGCCCGGCGCGTCTTCGAGATCGTCGACGCCCCCGACCCGACCCCCGCGCCGAACACCCCGGTCGACGTCCACTGGGGCCCGGACTCGCGCCTGACCGTCCACGACGCCTCCTTCGCCTGGCCCGGCGCCGAACCGGTCGTGGAGCACGTCGACCTCACCCTGGGCGCCGGCCGGCGCCTGGCCCTGACCGGTCCCAGCGGCGCGGGCAAGTCCACCGTGATCAGCGGCCTGCTCCGGTTCCTCGACCCGGTGTCCGGCTCGGTCCGGATCGACGGCGTCGACCTCCGGCACCTCGACCCGGCGCGCCTGCGCTCGCTCATCGGCTGGTGCGGCCAGGACGCGCAGCTGTTCGACACGACGCTGCGCGAGAACCTCCTCGTCGGCGACCCGGCGGCGGACGACGCCAAGCTGTGGTCGGTGCTGCGCACCGTCCGCCTCGACGGCTGGGCCGCATCCCTGCCGCAGGGCCTCGACACCCCGGTCGGAGTACTCGGCGACGCCGTGTCCGGAGGAGAGCGTCAGCGCATCGCCCTGGCCCGCACGCTGCTCGCCGACACCCCGATCATCGTCCTGGACGAACCCACCGCCCACCTGGACGCGGCGACCGCCGACGAGGTGAGCGCCGACCTGCTCCGCGCCACCGCCGGCCGCACGGTCCTGTGGTCCACCCACCGGCCCGAGGTCCTCTGCGCCGTCGACGGCGCCGTTGAGCTGGCCACCCGCAGCACGTCCGCGCCGAGGGCCACGCCACGGTGACCGGCCTCGGCCCACCCGACGGCGCCGCCTTCATCGCGGCTCTGCGTCGCTGCCACGGGTGACCGCCTGCCACCGCCCTGCGACCGCGCCACACCCGACCGCGCCCACCTCCCCCATTTGAGCGCTCCGATGGCCTTCGGGCATTTCGTGCGCTCTCATTAGGAACGCGTAATTCGTCCATGTTCCGGAGGTGGGCAGTGACAGTACCGGCGGCTCGTATCGTGTTCGACGTCGAAGACCGGGCGGCCGTCGCCGCCGCGGTCGCCGAAAGCCTCGCCACCGGCGCCCTGACGCTGGGACCCCACACCGAGCGGTTCGAGACCGCCTTCGCCGCCGCGCACCGCGCCCAGCACGCGGTGGCCGTGGCCACCGGGACCGCGGCGCTGGAGATCGCGCTGCGGGTGGCCGGAGTCGCCAACCGCGACGTGGTGGTGCCGGCGAACACCTTCTACGCCACCGCCGCGGCCGTCGTGCACGCCGGCGGCCGGCCGGTGTTCGCCGACGTCGACGCCGCGACGTTCGCGCTCACCGCGGCCTCGGTCGAGGCCGCGCTCACCCCCTCGACCAAGGCCGTCGTGCTGGTCCACATCGGGGGCCTGATCACGCCCGAGGTGCACGCGATCAAGGCCCTGTGCGACCGGCGCGGCGTCGCCCTGATCGAGGACGCCGCCCACGCCCACGGATGCAGCCTGGACGGCCGGATGGCCGGCACGTTCGGCCTGGCCGGGGCCTTCTCGTTCTACCCGACCAAGGTCACGACCAGCGGCGAGGGCGGCATGATCCTCACCGCCTCGCCCGAGGTGCGCGAGGAGGCCCGGATCTACCGGGACCAGGGCAAGGGCGCGTTCACGGCCAACCACCACGTGCGCGACGGGGCCTCGTGGCGGATCAGCGAGCTGAACGCCGCCGCCGGCGCGGTCCACGTGCAGCGCCTGGGCGAGTTCGTCCAGCACCGCCGCGGAGTGGCCGCCCGCTACACCGACGCGCTCGCCTCCGTCGACGCCCTCACCCCGCTCACCGAACCGCCCGGCTGCGTCAGCAACTTCTACAAGTACATCGTGCTGCTGCCCGAGGGCGCGGACCGGGCGCGGTTCAAGTCCGAGGTCGCCGACCGGTTCGACGTGCGGCTGTCCGGCGAGGTCTACGACCTGCCGCTGCACCAGCAGCCGGTGCTGAAGAAGTACGCGAACGGCGCGCTCCCGGTCGCCGAGGACGTCTGCGCCCGCCACGTCTGCCTGCCGGTGCACTCCGACATGCGCGACGACGAGGTCGAGCAGGTCCTCACCGCGGTGACCACGGTGTCCCACGAGATGTTCGGCTGAGGAGGCCCACCATGCGCACCGTCGTCACCGGGGGCTGCGGGTTCATCGGCTCGCACGTCGTCGACAAGCTCGTCGACGCCGGCCACGAGGTCGTGGTCGTGGACTCCGCCGTCACCAGGCTCAACCCGGCCGCGGAGTACCGGCAGGCCGACATCCTCAAGCTGGACGAGCTGACCGCGGCCCTCGACGGCGGCGAGGCGGTGTTCCACCTGGCCGCCGCCGCCGACGTCGACCAGGTCACGGCCGACCCGGTGCGGGCGCTGCGGCTCAACGTCGAGGGCACCGGCAGCGCGCTGGAGGCCGCGCGGCGCGTCGGCATGAACCGGTTCGTCCTGGCCAGCACGGTCTGGGTGTACGGGGCCGCCCACGCCGGCGACGCCACCCCCGCGGCGGCCGACCTGACCGAGGACACCCCCTTCGACCTCCGGCGCAGCGGCCACCTCTACGTCGCCACCAAGCTCGCGGCGGAGATGGCCGTGCACAGCTACCGCGAGCTGTACGGACAGCACGCCACGATCCTGCGCTACGGCATCCCCTACGGCCCGCGCATGCGCGACGCCCTGGTCGTGGCCAAGTTCGTGCAGGCGGCGCTCAACGGCACCCCGATCACCATCGCCGGGGAGGGCAAGCAGACCCGGAACTACGTCTACGTCGAAGACCTCGCCGCGGCGCACGTGCTCGCGCTGTCGCCGGCGGCCGAGGACGAGACGTTCGCGCTGGAGGGCACCACCCCGATCTCGGTCCGCCAGATCGCCGACACCGTCGACGGCCTGCTCGGCCCCGTCACCGTGGAACACGTCCCGGCGCGCGCCGCCGACTACGCCGGCACCCGGATCTCCAACGCCAAGGCCAAGCGCCTGTTGGGCTGGGCGCCGGAGACCGGGTTCACCGAGGGCGTCCGGCGCTACGTCGAGTGGTACCGGGCCCAGGGGCGCTGAGCCGGTCCATGCCGCACGCGCTGCTGCTGTCGGGATCCCTGGGCCAGGGCCATGACGTCATGGCGGCGGCCTGTGCGGACTCGCTGAGCGACCGCGGCTGGACCACGTCCACGGTGGACGCCATGGCGCTGATGGGACGCCGCTCCGGCGCGGCGGGGGAGGCGGTGTTCCGGCGGCTGCTGGCGGTACCGGGCGTCTACGACGCCTTCCACTTCGCCGCCCTGCGGCCCGGGACCCGGCTGGCCGGGCTCACGGAGAAGGCGGCGGTCTCGCGGCTCGTGCCGCGCGTGCGCGGGCTGCTCCACGAGGAGCAGCCCGACCTCGTCGTGTCCGTGTTCGCCACCGCCGCCGGTGCGATCCACGGAGTCCACCGGGCCGGCGGTGCGATCCCGCCGCACATGGTGTTCTGCACCGACGTCACGCCGCACCGGCTGTGGGTCCACGACAGCACCGACCTGTTCCTGGTCACCTCCGAGGTGGCCGGTGCGGGTGTACGCCGCTTCCGGCCCGACGCCGGGATCGCCGTCGTCCCGGCCCCGCTGCGCCGTCCCTTCTACACGCCGCCGACCAGGCAGGAAGCCAGGGACGAGTTCGGGATCCCGGCGGACGCCCGCTGTGTGCTGCTGATGAGCGGCGCCTGGGGGCTGGGCCCGGTCGCCGAAGCCGCGGCGGCGCTCGGCGCGGCCGGGGTGCACGTGCTGGCCGTCGCCGGGCGCAACCGGGACCTGGAGACGCGGCTGCGGGGCGTCGAGATCCGTGAGCCGCGAGTCCGCGCCCTCGGCTACACCGACCGCGTCCCCTCACTCATGGCGGCCGCCGACCTCGTCGTCACCAGCTCCGGGGACACCTGCAGCGAAGCGCGCGCGATCGGCCGCCGGCTGCTGCTGCTGGACGTGGTGCCCGGCCATGGCCGCGACAACCTGCAGCACGAACTCGAACTCGGCGCCGCCGACGTCACCGGCGCCAAGCCCCGCGACGTGGTCCGTGCGGCGCTGGCCGCGCTGGAGCGGCCCGCTCCGGCGCCGTCGGCGGGGGCGGAGCGGGCGCCGTGGGAGGCCGGGTTCGCTGAGGCGCTGACCCGGGTGGGGCTGACCTGAGCGGGGTCGGGGCCCCGGGCCGATCCGGTGCCGGCCGGACCTGCTCGGCCGGTCAGAAATGCTCGGCCAGCGGGCCCACGTCCCACCCCGCCCGCCGGCAGTGCTCCACGATGCCCGGCAGTGCGCCCAGCGTGTTGCGCCACGCCTCGCTGCCACCGTCGGGCGAGGTGTCGTGCAACAGCACCGTGGTGCCGCCGTGCAGCGTGGAGACCACGGTCCGCTCCACGGCGGCGGGGGAGCGGTCCTCCCGCCAGTCCTTCCCCCACGCTCCCCACAGCACCGGACGCAGCTCGGCCCGCCGCGCCGCCCGCAACAGACCGGTGGTCAGGACTCCGAACGGGGGACGGAACCACACCGGGCGCACCCCGCAGACCTGTTCGATGGCGGCCCGGGCTTGTCGCAGCTCCCGGACATCCCGCTGCGGTCGCGGCACCCACTGCGGACGGTGCGCCCATCCGTGGACCGCCACCTCGTGGCCGCGCGCGGCGGTCTCGGCGGCCACCGCCCGGTGCCGCTCCACCCGGGAGCCGAGCACGAAGAACGTCGCGTGCACCTCGAGCTCGTCGAGCAGGTCCAGCAGGTGCGGCGTGCTGCGCGGGTCGGGGCCGTCGTCGAAGGTCAGGGCCACGTGGTCCGGCCGCCCGCGCCCGGCCAGCCCCGGCGTGAGGCGGTCGCGCACCGGCGGCAGCCAGCTCGCGGCGGGCCCGACGTGCGCGAGGCAGAGCCCGGCCACGCCGCCCGTCGCGACGGCCGCGGCTGCCACTGGACGCATGCCCGCTCCATTCCCACCACGGATGGATCAAGAAACGTGGCGAGAGTGCCCAGGTGCTGATTCCGTTGCGGGAGAGACGAAGGGAAGTCACTGATGCTGATGGCGAGACGGTCCGACACCCGGGCGGGGGGCGCGCCGCGTCCGGTCACGGGCGTCGACGAACCGGCCGTGCCGCCCGAACGGACCGTGCGGGAGAACTTCCCGGTGGCGCTGCGCATCCTGCCGGCCCGGCACCGCGCGGCGCTGGGCGCGATCTACCGTTACGCCCGCCTGGTCGACGACATCGGCGACGAGGCGCCGCCGGCCGACCGGACCCGGCTGCTGGACCTGGTGGACCGGGACATCGACCGGATCTACGCCGGCCGGGCCCCCGAGCTGCCGGCCCTGCGCGCCGTCGGGACCGTCGCCCTGGAGCACGACATCCCGCAGGATCCGCTGCGCAAGCTGGTCCGGGCCAACCGGCAGGACCAGGAGGCGGCCCGCTACGACACCTGGGACCAGCTGGTCGCCTACTGCGCCCTGTCCGCCGACCCGGTCGGCCACCTGGTGCTGCACGTCTTCGACGCCGCGACCCCCGAGCGGGTCGAGCTGTCCGACCGCGTCTGCACCGCGCTGCAGGTCATCGAGCACTGCCAGGACGTCGCCGAGGACTTCGCCGCCGGCCGGGTCTACCTGCCCGCCGAGGACCTGCGCGCCTTCGGCTGCACCGACGCCGACCTCGGCGCCGCCCGCACCACCCCGACCCGGTTGCGCGGCGCCGTGGCCCGGGTCGCCGACCGCGCCTGCGCCCTGCTCGACTCCGGCGCCCCGCTGGTCGGCCGGCTGGAGGGCTGGGCGCGGATCAGCGTCGCCGGCTACCTGGCCGGAGGCCG
The DNA here is from genome assembly GCF_039531675.1 of Catenulispora subtropica. Classification (NCBI taxonomy): domain Bacteria; kingdom Bacillati; phylum Actinomycetota; class Actinomycetes; order Catenulisporales; family Catenulisporaceae; genus Catenulispora; species Catenulispora subtropica. Next base: position 8,465 of record NZ_BAAAQM010000094.1, on the reverse strand, counting down.
CGCCACCCTGGCCGCCCTGCGGGACGGCGCCTACGACGTCCACGCCGCCGCGTTGCGCCCGAGCCGCGCCCGGACGCTCGCCGAAGCACTGACGATCCTCGGAGGGAAGTGAGGCATGGACACCCAAGCCGCCTACGACCACTGCGAACAGGTGGTGCGCGCCCGGGCCCGCAACTTCGCGTACGGGATCCGCCTGCTGCCCACCCCGAAGCGCCAGGCGCTGTCCGCGGTCTACGCGTTCGCCCGGCGGATCGACGACGTCGGCGACGGCGACGGGCCCGCGGGCGAGCGGCTGGCGCAGCTCGGCGCCGCCCGCGCCGACCTGCACGGCCTGTCCGCGCGCCCCGAGGACCCCGTGCTGGTGGCGCTGGCCGACACCGCCCGCCGGTTCCCGGTCCCGCTGGGCGCCTTCGACGAGCTCATCGACGGCTGCGAGGCCGACGTCCGCGGCGTCGACTACGCCACCGCGGACCAGCTGACCCACTACTGCCGCTGCGTCGCCGGCTCCATCGGCCGGCTGTCGCTCGGCGTCTACGGTGTCGACCCGGCCCGCTTCGAGGAGGCGTCCGGCTACGCCGACTCCCTGGGGGTGGCGCTCCAGCTCACGAACATCCTGCGGGACATCCGCGAGGACGGCCTCATGGGCCGCGTCTACCTGCCGGCCGACGCGCTGATCCGGTTCGGCTGCACGCTCAAGCTGGACGAGCACGGCCGCTTCGTCGACGAACCCGCGGACCTGGCCGAGCTGCTCCGGGACCAGGCGGCGCGGGCCCGGACCTGGTACGACGCCGGGCTGCGCCTGCTGCCGCTGCTGGACCGGCGCAGCGCGGCCTGCACCGCGGCGATGGCCGGCATCTACCGCCGGCTGCTGGACCGCATCGCCGAGCAGCCGATCAGCGCCCTGAACGCCCGCATGTCGCTGCCGGGCCGGCAGAAGGCCGCGGTCGCGGTCCGCGCGCTGGCGGGGATGCGGCCGTGAGCGTCGCGGTGGTCGGCGGAGGCCTGGCCGGCATCGCGGCCGCGGTCGCGCTCCAGGAGGCCGGGATCGACGTGGAGCTCTACGAGGCGCGGCCGCGCCTCGGCGGCGCCACGCACTCCTTCCAGCGGGCCGTCGACGGGCTGCCCGGCACGTCCAGCCTGACCGTCGACAACGGCCAGCACGTGATGCTCCGGGCCTTCACCGCCTACCGCGGCCTGCTGGAGCGCCTCGGCACCGCGGGCGGCGTCGACCTGCAGGACCGCTTCGATCTGCGGATCCTGACCCCCGACGACCGCCCCGAAGCGCGGCTCCGCCGCACTGTGTTCACCCGCGCCCTCCCGCGCTCCATCGCTCTCCCCGGGCCGCTGCACCTGCTGCCGGCCCTGGCCCGGTACTCCCTGCTGACCCCGGCCGAGCGGCTGCGGGCGGCCGCGGCGTCGCTGGCGATGGGCCGGGTGGATCCGGACGATCCGCTCGCCGACACCCGCAGCCTCGGCGACTGGCTGGACCGGCACGGGCAGGACGACCGGAGTCGCCGCTACCTGTGGGAGCTGTTCGTCACCGCGGCGCTGAACTGCCGGGTCGAGGAGGCCTCGCTCGGCCTGTCCGCGATGGTGATCAAGACCGCGCTGCTCGGCCGGTCCGACGCCGCGGACATCGGCGTCCCGCGGCTGCCGCTCGGCGAGCTGCACGGCCGGGCGGCCGAGAAGCATCTCCGGCGGGTCCACCTGAAGACCAAGGTCGAGGCGGTCGTGTCCGGGACGCGGCTGGTCGTCGACGGGTTCCCGGTCGACGCCGACGCCGTGATCGTCGCCGTCCCGCATCCGGCGGCCGCCGGACTGGTGCCGCGGGCGGCGTGCCCGGACCGCGGGCGCTGGGGCGGCCTGGCGGCCTCGCCGATCGTCGACGTGCACGTGGTCTACGACCGGCCGGTGCTGGACGGGCCGTTCGCCGCGGTCGTCGACTCGCCGGTGCAGTGGGTCTTCGACCGCACCGCCGCCGCCGGCCTGGCCGGCAGCGGCGTCCAGTACGTCAGCAGCGTGGTGTCGGCGGCCGGGGAGTGGATCGACACGCCGGTCGCGCGGATCCGGGACGCGTTCCTGCCGGCGCTGGCCGAGGTGCTGCCCGCCGCGCGCCGCGCCGGGGCCGCCGAGTTCTTCGTCACCCGCGAACGGCACGCGACGTTCCGCCAGGGGCCGGGCAGCGCCGCGCTGCGGCCCGCGGCGGCGACGCGGCTGCCAGGGCTTTTCCTCGCCGGCGCGTGGACCGCCACGGGCTGGCCCGACACCATGGAGGGCGCGGTGCGCAGCGGTCTGACGGCCGCCCGCCTGTGCCGTCGGCATCTGCAGGGAGGTCACGACCGATGACAGTCGTCCCGCACGCGGTCACCGAAGGCCGCGAGATGGTCGAGGCGGCCATGCGCGCCGCCGTCGAGCGGCTGGACCCGCGGATGCGCCGGGTCGCCGCGTATCACTTCGGGTGGGTCGAGGCCGACGGCTCGGCGCCCGCCGGGCCGACCGGCGGCAAGGCCCTGCGGCCGGCCATGGCGCTGCTGTCCGGCCGGGCGGCCGGCGTCGACCCGGCCCGGGTCGTGCCGGCCGCGGTGGCGGTCGAGTTCGTCCACGCGTTCTCCCTGCTCCACGACGACGTCATGGACGACGACCGGATGCGGCGGCACCGGCCGGCGGCGTGGACCGTGTTCGGCGTCCCGGCCGCGATCCTGGCCGGCGACGCGCTGCTGGCGCTGGCCGAGGAGGTGCTGCTGGACCGCGGCACCGCCGGGGCGCACCGGGCGGCGCGGTGCATAGCCTCCACCACCCGCAAGCTGATCGCCGGGCAGGCGCTCGACCTGGGGTTCGAGTCCCGCTCGGACGTCTCGCTCGACGAGTGCACGGTGATGTCGATGGACAAGACCGCGGCGCTGTTCGCCTGTTCCTGCGCGATCGGCGCGGTGCTGGCCGAGGCGCCGAACAAGCTGGCGCTGGCGCTGTCCGGGTTCGGCGAGGACCTGGGCCTGGCCTTCCAGCTCGTCGACGACCTGCTCGGCATCTGGGGCCGCCCCGAGGTGACCGGCAAGCCGGTGCTGAACGACCTGCGCTCGCGCAAGAAGTCGCTGCCGGTGACCGCCGCGCTCGGCGCCGGCACCCCGGCCTCGGCCCGCCTGGCCGGGCTCTACGCCCAGACCGAGCCGCTGAGCGAGGACCAGCTGGTGGAGGCGGCCGCGCTGATCGAGGAGGCGGGCGGCCGGGCCTGGGCCGAGCGGGCCGCCGACGTGCGCGTGGACTCCGCCGCGGCCCGCCTGGACGCCGCCGGCGTCCCGGCCGACGTGCGCGCCGAGTTCCTGGCCATCGCCCACTTCGTCACCACCCGCGATTACTGAGACCGCTGAGAAGGACGGGACCGTCATGTCGGACGTCGCCGATTCGGCCGAGGCCGCCGCGACCCTGAAGGCCGCCGCCGACCATCTGCTCGGCCTGCAGGACGGGGCGGGCTGGTGGAAGGGCGAGCTCGAGACCAATGTCACGATGGACGCCGAGGACCTGCTGCTGCGCCAGTTCCTCGGGATCCGCCGCGAGGACGAGACGGCCGAGGCCGCCGCCTGGATCCGCTCGCAGCAGCGGCCGGATGGCACCTGGGCGAACTTCTTCGACGGCCCGGCCGACCTGTCCACGACCATCGAGGCCTACGCCGCCCTGCGGATGGCCGGCGACGCGCGGGACGCCGAGCACATGCGCGCCGCCCGCGCCTTCATCCTGGAGTCCGGCGGCATCGAGGCGAGCCGGGTCTTCACCCGGATCTGGCTGGCGCTGTTCGGCGAGTGGGACTGGGCGGACCTGCCGGTGATGCCGCCGGAGCTGATCTACCTGCCGAAGTGGTTCCCGCTCAACGTCTACGACTGGGCCTGCTGGGCCCGGCAGACCGTGGTCCCGTTGACCGTCGTCAACGCCCTGCGCCCGAACCGGCCGCTCGGCTTCGACCTGAAGGAGCTGCGTACGGGGCGCCGAGTGCCGGCCGCACGCGGCTTCTTCACCGCGCTCGACCGTGTGCTGCACGTCTACGAACGCCGCCCGCTGCGCTCGCTGCGCGACGCGGCCCTGCGCCGCTCCGCCGACTGGATCATCGCGCGGCAGGAGGCGGACGGGTCCTGGGGCGGGATCCAGCCGCCGTGGGTGTACTCGCTGATCGCCCTCAACCTGCTCGGCTACGACGTCGACCACCCGGTGATGAAGAAGGGCGTCGAGGGGCTGGACGGGTTCATCATCCGCGACGAGCGGGGACGCCGCCTCGAAGCCTGTCAGTCCCCGGTCTGGGACACCGTCCTGGCGATGACCGCCCTGCGCGACGCGGACCTGCCCGCCGACCACCCGGCGCTCACCCGGGCCGCCGACTGGGTGCTCCGCGAGGAGATCACCAACCCCGGCGACTGGTCCGTGCGCCGACCGCGCGTGGCCCCCGGTGGCTGGGCGTTCGAGTTCGCCAACGACGGCTACCCCGACACCGACGACACCGCCGAGGTGCTGCTCGCCCTGAACCGCGTCGACCACCCCGGCGTCCCCGCCGCCGTCGCCCGCGGCGTCCGCTGGCTGGAGGGGATGGCCTGTCAAGACGGCGGCTACGGCGCCTTCGACGCCGACAACACCCGCACGCTGGCACTCAAGCTCCCGTTCTGCGACTTCGGCGCGGTGATCGACCCGCCGACCGCCGACGTCACCGCCCACGTGCTGGAGGCGTTCGCGGCCCTCGGCCTCGCCGGCTCCCGGGCCTCGCGCCGGGCCCTGGACTGGCTGGTCAAGGAGCAGGAGGAGGACGGCTCCTGGTTCGGACGCTGGGGCGCCAACCACGTCTACGGAACCGGCGCCGTGGTCCCCGCCCTCATCGCGGCCGGGGTCGACCGGGAGGAGGAGATGATCCGGCGGGCCGTGCGCTGGCTGGAGGAGCACCAGAACGACGACGGCGGCTGGGGCGAGGACCTGCGCTCCTACCGCGACCCGCGCTGGATCGGCCGCGGCGTGTCGACCGCGTCGCAGACCGCGTGGGCTCTGCTCGCCCTGCTCGCGGCGGGGGAGGAGCGGAGCGCGGCGGTCGAGCACGGCGTCCGGTTCCTGGTCCGCACCCAGCGTCCGGACGGGACCTGGGACGAGGACCACTTCACCGGCACGGGCTTCCCCGGCGACTTCTACCTCAACTACCACCTCTATCGGCTGGTCTTCCCGATCAGCGCCCTGGGGCGCTACGTGCGGGCGGTGCAGGCGCCATGACCGACTTGCTGGTGTGCGCGGCCCTCGGCATCGAGGAGCGGGCTCTGAAGACCGACGGCCTCCGGGTGGAGCGCGTCGGCATGGGCACGCAGCGGGCCAAGGAGTACGCGCGGAACATGCCGGACTACGAGGTGCTGGCCGTCGCGGGCTTCGGCGGCGCCGCCGACGACGCCCTGCGTGCCGGCGACGTGGTGGTCGCCGACGAGGTGCGGCGCGGCGAACTGGTCGTCGAGTGCCCGTGGGCCGACTCCATCGCGGCGTCCCTGCAACGCCACCTGATCCTGGAACACGAGGCCGCCGACGGTCCCCACGTCCCGAGCCGCACCGACCCGCTGGTGGTCACCGGCCCGATCGCGACCGTGGACCACATGGCGTCCCCCGAAATCCTGACCCGCCTGGCGGGGGAGGGCGTGACCACGGTCGACATGGAGTCGTTCCCTCTCGTCGCGACTTCCCGCGGCCGGCCCTTCGCCGTGGTCCGGGTGGTCGTCGACAGCCCGGAGCACCCCCTGCTGCGCCCGGCGACGCTGCGCGCCGGGCTGACCGCGCGCAGACGGCTCCGCTCGATCGGGGCGGTGCTCCGTGACTGGGCGGCGGCGCTGGAACCCGTCTGACACAGCTGAACACAGGCCTGAAGGCACATCTGAACACACATCTGAACACCGTCTGAACAGATACCGAGGGGGGCCTCGAGAAGGAGGAGGCGCAAGTCATGGGAATGCCGGTCCGCCAGAGCATCCGCATCGGAAGCTACGTCCTGGCCAACAAGCTGCGCCGTCGAGAGAAGTTCCCCCTCCTGGTGGAGCTGGAGCCCCTGTTCGCCTGCAACCTGTCCTGCGCGGGCTGCGGCAAGATCCAGCAACCGGCGGACCTCCTCAAGAAGCGCATGCCGGTCGAACAGGCCCTGGCCGCCATGCGCGAATGCGGCGCCCCGATGGTCTCCATCGCCGGCGGCGAACCGCTCATGCACCCCCAGATCGGCGAACTGGTCGACGAACTGGTGAAGATGAAGCGCTACGTCTTCCTCTGCACGAACGCGCTCCTCATCCCCAAGAAGCTGGACCGCTTCAAGCCCTCCCGCTACTTCACCTGGGTGATCCACCTCGACGGCCTCCGCGAACGCCACGACGAGTCGGTGTGCAAGGAAGGCGTCTTCGACGAGGCCGTCGAGGCGGTGCGCGAGCTGCGCCGGCGCGGCTTCCGCGTGACGACGAACACGACGTTCTTCGACACGGACTCGCCGCAGGACGTGATCGACGTCCTCGACTACCTGAACGACGACCTCCAGGTCGACCAGATGATGATCTCCCCCGGCTACGCCTACGAGAAGGCGCCGGACCAGGAGCACTTCCTCGCGGTCCGCCAGACGCGGGAGCTTTTCCGCAAGGCGTTCGCGGACGGGAACCGGAAGCGGTGGCGGCTGAACCACAGCCCTCTGTTCCTGGACTTCTTGGAGGGGAAGACGGACTTCCCTTGCACCGCGTGGGCGATTCCGAGTTACTCGCTGCTCGGCTGGCAGCGGCCGTGTTACTTGATGGCCGATGGCTATGCGGCGACGTATCGCGAACTCATCGAGGAGACGGACTGGTCGAGCTACGGTCGGGGCAACGATGTGCGGTGCGCGAACTGTATGGCGCATTGTGGGTATGAGCCGACGGCGGTGTTCGCGACGTTGGGGTCGTTGAAGGAGTCGATCAGGGCTTTGCGGGAGAGCTGAGGGGGAGGTCGGTGGCGGTTGGGCTGCGGCCGCCACCCACGGCCGGTCTCAGCCCCATGCCGACCCGTCCCCTGCCGAACCGGCCCATCCGCTACCCGAACCGACCCGCCAACCACCGATACACCCCCGGCGCCACTGCCCGCGTAACCACCGGCACCCGCAACCACCGCGGCACATACGCCTCCGCGGCCCCGCCCTCGACACACCGCACCACCGCATCCGCGACCCTCCCCGCTGGAACCGGCCGCGGCCACCGCCGCGTGTACGGCTCCCCGCGCCGCTCGAAGAACGGCGTCGCGACGACCCCGGGCACCACGACCGACACGGCGACACCGGTGCCGCGCAGCTCGCCGCGGATGCTCTCCGCGAAACAGTCGAGTCCTGCTTTGGCGCCCGCGTAGACCGCCTCGCCGCCGACCCCCAGCCGGCCGGCGATGGAGCCCACGAACACCACGCGGCCGAATCCGCGTTCGCGCATGCCCGGGACGAGGGCGCGTGTCAGCGCGATCGGCGCGGCCAGGTCCACGGCCAGCAACTGCCCGACGGTCTCCGTCGGCATGGCGTCGAACGCACCCATCCAGCCGACGCCGGCGTTGTTCACCAGGATGTCGACGCGTCCCCCGCCGACCTCCAGCGCCCGCTCGGCCAGTCGCTCGACCTCGCGGGCCCGCGACAGGTCGGCGCACACCGGCACGCCTGCGACCTTCGTCGCGACCTCCGCCAGTGTGCGCTCGTCCCGGCCCTGCACCACGACCCGGTAGCCTCGCCGGGCCAGCGCGGCGGCGGTCGCCGCTCCGATTCCCGAGGACGCGCCGGTCACCAGTGCCACGCGTCCCTTCGCCGGGGCCGGACCGCCGGCTGCCACCCTCACCCGCCCGGTCTCAGCCGTCGCGCGCCCGCCGTCGACCTCCGCGCCTCCGCTCACGCGCCCTCCGTCAGCGCCAAAGCCTCCTCCACCAGCGCCTCGACGATCTGCGCCTCGGGCACCGTCCGTACCACCTCGCCGCGCACGAAGATCTGTCCCTTCCCGTTCCCCGAGGACACGCCGAGGTCGGCCTCGCGGGCCTCGCCGGGACCGTTGACCACGCAGCCCATCACCGCCACCCGCAGCGGATGCGGGAACCCGTCGAACGCCGCCTGCACCCGCTCGGCCAGCTTGTAGACATCCACCTGCGCGCGCCCGCACGACGGGCACGACACGATCTCCAGATAACGTCCGCGCAGGCCCAGCGACTCCAGTATGCCGATCCCGACCTTGACTTCCTCGACAGGCGGCGCCGACAGCGAGACCCGGATCGTGTCGCCGATCCCCTCCGCCAGGAGGATCCCGAACGCGACCGCCGACTTCACCGTCCCCTGCATCAGCGGGCCCGCCTCGGTGACGCCGAGATGCAGTGGATAGTCACACTGTTCCGACAGCAGCCGGTAGGCCGCCACCATCACCAGGGGGTCGTGGTGCTTGACCGAGATCTTGATGTCGCGGAAGTCGTGCTCCTCGAACAACGAGCAC
>NZ_BAAAQM010000093.1:0-23875 GCF_039531675.1 Catenulispora subtropica | reverse complement strand
CCACACCCTGCTCCGCCACACCGCCTGCCCACTGCTGATCGTTCCGCACCGCTGAACCCGCCACACCGAAACGGAGGACATCATGACCGCTCCCGTCGTCGTCGGCGTCGACGACCTCCGGCACAGCGGCCAGGCGCTGGACCTGGCCGCGCACGAGGCCGAGCTTCGCGGCGCGCCGCTGTGGGTCGGCCACGCCTACTCCTGGGTCCCGCCGGTCGCGGCGGGCCTGGTCCCCGGCGGCGACACCCCGGAAGGGGCGGTGCGGGACCTGGCGACCGGGCCGCAGGCCGAGGCGCTGATGCACGCCCACGCGGCCCACCCGGACCTGGAGGTCCACAGCTACGCGATGAGCGGTCGCGTCGCTCCGGAACTCGCCGCCCTGGCCAAGGACGCGGGCGTGCTCGTGATCGGCGAACGCGGCCGCGGCGGATTCGCGGGGATGCTGCTCGGCACGACGGCGGCCCGCATCATCGCCCACGCGCGGTGCCCGGTGATCGTCGCCCGGGGCGCCTCCGGCCGCGAGAACAAACGTGTGCTGGCAGGCTTGGACGTCGCCGACTCGGCAGGGAGCGCAGCCGTGCTCGGCTTCGCCTTCGGGGAGGCGGCGCTGCGCGGAGCCGGGCTCGTGGCCGTCCACACCTGGAGCGACGAGGGCGCGTTCCATCCGGACCCGATCGGCGACTACACGCGCGACACGCTCGCGGCCCTCGACGCGGACCGCCGACGCCTCTTGGACGCGGCGCTGGCCCCATGGCGCGGCGAATACCCCGGCGTGCCGGTGGAGATCGAAGTCGGGGGCGGCTCCGCGGCCCGGACGCTGGTCGACGCGAGCGCCTTCGCCGACCTGCTCGTCATCGGCGGGCGTCCGCACCGGGACGAGGAGGGGATGCGCCTGGGCGCCCTGGCCTACTCCCTGCTGCACCACGCCCAGTGCCCGGTCGCCATCGTTCCGGACCGCTGAACCGGCGCCCTCACCTTGCCAGGTGCACCGGATGCCCCTCGATCTCCCCTATGTCGGCCTCCGTCGCCCGGACGAGCTTCTTGCCCAGGTCGGCCAGGGCGCGGCCGACGGCCAGCTCGTCCCCGATCCTCGGGACATCGTGGTCGTACGGGCTCAGGTGCGCCTCACCCCGGCCGTGGATCTCGGCGTTCCCGCCGGTCAGGACCGCTCGGGCGATCGTGCGTCCGCGCTCCTCGAAAAGGTGGATCGCGACGTTCCAGTCCTCCGCGTGCTCCATGGCGATGCCTCGCTTCCGTTTTCGGTGTCGCACTTCGATCCTCCCCACGCAGCCCGCCCGCACCAGAGGCGAAGGTCCCCCCGTCAGCCGATCGGCACCACCGCCACCGGGCATTCGGCGTGGTGCAGCAGCGTGTGCACGGCCGGTCCGATCTCCATGCCGGGCCGGCCGTCGCCGTGCCGGCGCCCGCCGACGATCAGCAGGTCGCCGTCCCGGGTGGCGTCGACGAGAGCCGAGCCGATCGATCCGGTGCGCACCTGCTCCTCGACCTCGACGTCCGGATACCGGTCCCGCCACGGCGCCGCGGCCGCGGCCAGCCGCTCGACGTGGTCGGCGGCGAGCGTGGCTTCGGAGCGGATGTCGCCCTCGTCGAACGCACGGCGGTCCGGCACGGCGTGGCCCTCGCAGACGTTCGCGACCACCAGCGGGCCGGCGCGGCGTGCGGCTTCCGCGAAAGCGAAGGCGAGCAGCTCGCCGATCGGCTCGTCCAGGTCCACCGCCACGGTCACCCGCTGTCGCGGCGGGTGGTCCACCGGGCTCAGCACCACCACCGGACAGGTGGCACGGTCCAGGACGTCTACGGTGACCGCACCGCGCCGCAAAGGAGCGAAGTCCCGGTGGCCGCGCTCGCCGAGCACCAGCATCCCGGCCCCCCGCGCCTCGCGGGTCAGCACCTGGTCGGGGCTGCCGACGGCGGCGTACTTCGTGACGCGCAGCTCAGGGCGCGCCGTGCGCGCGGTCCGCTCGCCCTGAGCGACGGTCCACGCGGCGACCGCGCCCGCCGGGCCGGCGGACGACCGTCCACCGGCCGCCGGGACCACGTTCACGATCTCCAGCGCGACCCCGTGCAGCGCGGCCTCGAACCCGGCGAAAGCCAGGGCCCGTTCACCGGCAGCGGTCTTGTCGTATCCGACGATCACGACGCCGTCCATGGCTCCTCCGCGCTGTTCCCGAAGCAGGGACCGATGCCCGCGCGGCACGGTCCGCCACCCTTCTCAGCGTGCCTCCCCGGTGGCCGCGGCGGCAGGGCCGTCCGGCCCGATTCCGGTTCAGGCCGTTCGGCCCTGGGCCGCCGCCCGCGGATGCGATCGACTGGAAGCACGGAACTCCACCACAGAAGGCTCCAGATCATGCAGTACGTCAGAGAGTGGCCGATCAGGCTCTACTTCTTCGAAGAGGACGGCCGAACCCAGGCCAGGGTGTGGCTGAAGCCCGGGGTCAGCACCCTCGAAGCCGTGGGCGAGGCCCTCTGCGAGCCCGGTGAGTTCGACGTCCCGGAGATCGGCGACGAAGTCGCGGCCGGCCGGGCGCTGGTCGCCCTGGGCGAGAAGCTGCTCCGCAGCAGCGAGACAGACATCGAAGATCTGCGGGGAACCGCCGTCCACATCGATCCGTGAACACGCGTCGACGCTTTTGCGAGGAGTCACATGCGACCCGAAGAACCCGTTGCGCCGATGCGGGCGCGCGGCATCGAAACCCGACGCTTCCCCGCCGCGGGCCGTCTGGCGATCGCCGCCGAACGGGCCTGCCGCCACCGCACCGCGATGCACTACCTGCTGACCGCCGACGTCACGGCCGCGCGGCGGCTGATGGCGATGTCGCCGCAGACGCTGTCGCTCACCGGGTTCGTCACCGCGTCGGTGGCCCGGACCGTCGCCGAGACCCCCGTGGTCCACGCCTATCGGGACTGGCGCGGGCGGCTGGTCACCCACCGCCATGTGGACGTCATGGTCCCGATCGAACAGCGAAGCGGCGGCGGCTCGCGGATCGTGCCGCATGTCGTCGCCGACGCCGACGCCCGCGACATCACCGAGATCTCCACCGAGCTGCTGGCCGTCGGCGACACTCCCACGACGGGCGTCCTGGGCGCCCTCCCCCTCCTCCCCCGTGTCCCCGGACTCGCCCGGGCCGCGTCCACGCTTCTGGACCGCTCGGTCCGGCAGCGCCGCCACGTCGGCACCGTCCTGGTCGCCACCAGCGGCATGCGCGACATCGGCGAGGCGTTCGGCGTGGCCGCGTCACCGCTGGCACCCCTGATGCCGCTGCAGGTGGTGATCGGCAGCGTCTGCCCGCACCAGCACCGGACCAGCAACATCATCGAACAGCACGAGATCCTCAATCTGACGCTCACCTTCGACCGTTCCATCGTGAGCACCGCCCAGGCGGCCCGGTTCGCGACCCGGCTGTGCTCGGCGCTCGAACACGCCGAAGTCCTCCAGGCACACGGCATCGCGCCGCGGCAGCCGTCGCACCGGCTGCCTTCCCCAAGCGCTACCGCAGCTCCGGTGGGCTGACACCGTCGGCGGCCCGGCGGACGGCGGTGGTCGAGATGACCGACGCCATCGTGCGGTCGCCGCTCTCCGCGGGCCTGAGCCTGGCCGCCGCCGTCGACGAGCTGGACCAAGCTCTCGGCACCATCCGACCCACCGCCCTCGAACTCCACAGCCGAGGTCCGGCACGACCATCCAATGGCCCAGTCGCCATGGCGAAGCCGCAGCGGGAAATCGATGCTGAAGGCTGGTGGGGCCCGACCGGCACGCCGATCCCAACCGACACAGCAGTAAGGAGAACACCCATGACCGTCCCAGCGCACCGCCGCACTCCGATGCCGGCGCTCATCGACTGGTTCGAGGATTTTCCTTTCGGACCGCGCACCAGGTTCGGTGACGGAGAGCACGCGATCAGGGTGGAGGAGTTCCAGGAGAAGGGCACCTACACGGTCAAGGCCGAGCTGCCCGGAATCAATCCCGACAAGGATGTCGAGATCATGGTCGACCACGGCATTCTGACCGTCCACGCCGAACGGACGGAGGAGAAGAAGGAAGGCAAGCGCTCGGAGTTCCTGTACGGCTCCTTCACCCGCAGCGTCCAACTGCCCGAAGGGGTCAAGGAGGACGACATCAAGGCCCGCTACGACAACGGCGTCCTGACGGTCACGGCGCCCGCCGGACCGGCCGTCGAGAGTCCCCGGAAGATCCCGATCGGCAAGGGGTCCTGACAGCGGGGACGACTGGCGCCCCTCCTCAGGCTCGGGACGGGCGCCAGTCGGCCGTATGTCCCGAGCCGCCGGGCCGATCGACCCGGATCGTTTCGGTCCCTTCGCCCCTGTATGTCCTCCGGCTCACGGCCTACCGTTGCGGTAGAAGGGGACCCAGGGCGCGCCCTGCGCGGTCCCCCAGGACCGGAAAACGGGAGCCCCGCCATGGGCGAGACGGTGAAACTCGGCCGGATCCTCGGCGTCAAGGTCGGGGTGAACTGGTCGGTCCTGGTCGTCTTCGTCCTCATCGCCTGGGGACTGGCCGCGACGGTGTTCCCCAGGCAGGAGCCCGGCCACCGCGGCTCCGCCTACTGGACCGCGGCGCTGATCACGGCGGTCCTGTTCTTCTTCTGCCTTCTCGCCCACGAGCTCTCGCACGCGATCGTGGCCCGCCGTAACGGGCTCAAGGTCGAGGGGATCACCCTGTGGCTGCTCGGCGGCCTGACCAGGATGGACGGCGACCCGCCCTCGGCCGGTGCCGAACTGCGCGTCGCCGGCATCGGACCGCTGGTCAGCCTGATCCTGGGCGCGCTGTTCACCGGCCTGGCGCTGGCCGTGAGAGCGGCCGGGGCGCCGGGTCTGCTGGTGGCCATGCCGGCCTGGCTCGGCGCGATCAACATCCTGCTGGCGGTGTTCAACAGTGTTCCGGCCGCTCCGCTGGACGGAGGGCGGCTGTTGCGCGCGCTGGTCTGGTGGCGTACCGGTGATCGCACACGGTCCGTCCTCGCGGCGGCCATGACGGGCCGGGCCTTCGGGTGGCTGCTCGTCGCCGGCGGCACCCTGTCCGTCCTGCTGGTCGGGAGCATCGGCGGGCTGTGGTTCGCCCTCATCGGCTGGTTCCTCGTCGTCTCCTCCGCCGCCGAGATCCGCCAGGCCCAGCTCCAGAGCCTGTTGGCGGGGGTCCGCGTCGGGCAGATCGCGGTTCCCGGACCGGAGCCGGTGCCGGCTTCCCTGACCGTGGCCCGGTTCCTCGACCAGGCACCGCTGCACCGCTTCAGCGCCTTCCCGCTCACCACCGGGGAACTGAGGCCAGTCGGCCTGGTCACCCTCGACCGTCTCCGTCGCGTCCCGCCCGCCGCCCGGGACGACATCCGGCTGCGCGACATCATGTACCCGCTGGACCAGGTGGCCCTGGTCCGCGCGGACACCCTGGCCACCGACCTGGTCAGGTCGCTCAGCACCGCCGCGTCCCGGCACGCCCTGGTCCTGGAGGGCGACCGGCTGGTGGGCATGGTCTCGCCCTCGGACCTGGACCGGGCGATCCGGTGGGCCCAGCTGAACCGGCCGCCGGAGAACTCTCGCGACGGCGTGCACCGTCCTTGACGAGCGACGACCGGACGACCGCCTACGAAGCGCTCCCGCTGCGCGCCGCGACGAACTCGGCACAGGCGCCGAGGGTGTCCAGGCGCTCGTAGTCCTCCTCGTCGATGGTCACGCCGGTCTCGCCGGAAAGGGTCTCGACGAAGTTCAGGAAGTCGAGCGAATCGAGCTCCAGCTCATCGCGCAGAACGGCGTCCTCGGCGAGCCCGCGCGAATCCGCGCCGGGAACGGCACGGGTCAGCGATTCGCGGACGACGGCCAGGGCTTGTTCGCGGTCCATCACAGCTCCTCCGGGGATTGCAGCAGACGGTCGACCAGCGCGAGGTAGCGCGCGCCGACCGCGCCGTCGCCGGCGCGGTGGTCGGCGGACAGGGTCGCGGTCACGCAGGGGCGCACGCCCAGCAGTCCGTCGACCGCCGCCGGCCGGTCGGTCACCTTCCCGAATCCGACGAGGGCCACCTGCGGCGGGTAGATCACGCCGAACACCGCCTCGACGCCCTGATCGCCGAGGTCGGTCACGGTGATCGTCGGATCCGCGGTCTCCGAGGAGCGGAGCCGTCCGGCGCGGGCCCGCCGGACCAGGTCCCGCAGGCCGGCCATGAGGTCGGGCAGGGGCAGGCGGTCGGCGTCGTGCAGCGCCGGGGCGACCAGACCGCCCTCCCGCAGGGCGACGGCCACGCCGAGGTGGACGTGTTCGGAGCGGACCTGTCCGTCGTCGATCCAGAACCCGTTCATCTCCGGGACCTGTTTCGCGGCGACCGCGGCGGCCTTCAACAGCAGCGCGGAGGGGACGAGGCGTTCGGCGACCGGCACGCCGCGGTTGTGCTCGCGCATCCACGTCACGGCTGCCGCCAGGTCGATGGTGGTGGCCAGATAGTAGTGCGGGATCTCGTGCTTGGACCGGCTCATCAGGTCGGCGATGGCGTGGCGGCGGGCTGCCGTGCGGTCTGGGGAAACGGTCACCGGGGGTGTGGCGGTACGCGTCGGCGCGGCGGTACCCGCCGCGGCGGCGGTCCGTACGTCGCCGGCCCGGATCGCACCCTCGGGACCGGTGCCGACGACGCCGTCCAGGTCCACCCCCAGCTCCGTGGCGATGCGGCGGGCGTAGGGCGTCGTCCGGGCCCGTCCGGCGGGCCGGGCCGCCACGTCGATGTCGGCCCGGGTCACCCGGCCGCCCGGCCCCGAACCGTGGACGGCGCCCAGATCGACGCCGCGTTCCCGGGCCAGGCGGCGTACCAAGGGCGAGACGCGTGACGTGGAAGGACCGGCTTCAGGAGGGTGGCGGTCCGCGGGCTGGGCGGCAGGCTTCTTCTGAGTCGCTGGACGCTTCCCAGCAGCCGGCTTCCTGGTAACCGACTTCTTGGTAGCCGGCTTCTTGGCGGCCGGCTTCTTGGCAGTCGGCTTCGCGGCAGCCGCCTTGGCCGGGGCCGCCTTCGTGGGGGCCGGCCCCGCTTCGTGCGCCTCCCCCAGGACCGCCAGCACGGTTCCCACCGGCACGGTGGTGCCCGGCTCCACCAGCAGCTCCTCGACGACGCCGTCAGCGAAACACTCGACCTCGATGGCCGACTTCGCCGTGTCCACCACGGCGACGGCCTGGCCCTTGACCACGGTGTCGCCCGGCTGGACCAGCCACTCCACGAGCGCGCCCTCCGTCATGTCCGCGCCCAGGGACGGCATCCGGAACTCGCCCATCGTCAGCCCACCGCCCGCCGGGCCGCGGCGACGATGTCCGCGACCTGGGGGATCGCGGCGTCCTCCAGGTGTTTCGGGTACGGCACCGGGACCTCCGCGCCGCACACGCGTTCCACGGGGGCGTCCAGGTCGTAGAACGCCAGCTCCGCGATCCGCGCCGCGATCTCGGCGGCCAGACCGCCGGTGCGCCAGCCCTCGTCGACGACCACGGCGCGGTGGGTCCGCGCCACCGAGGCGGCGATCGTCGCGCCGTCCAGCGGGCGCAGGCTGCGCAGGTCGACCACCTCGGCCGAGACGCCGTCGGCGGCGAGGGCCTCGGCGGCGGCCAGGACCTTGGGCAGGCTGCCGCCGTGGGATATCAGCGAGACGTCGCGTCCGGTCCGGCGCACGGCGGCCGAGACGATGTCGAACGACTCCGGCCGCGGTGCGGTGGGCCCGGTGGCGTTGTAGAGGGACCCGTGCTCGAAGATGACCACCGGGTCGGGGTCCGCGAGGGCCGGGGCGAGCATGTACCTGGCGTCCTGCAGCGTTCCCGGAGACAGGACGCGGATGCCCGGGATGCCCGCGTACCAGCCTTCCAGGCTGTGCGAGTGCTGGGCGGCGAGTTGGCGTCCGGCTCCGGTGGTCATGCGGATCACGACCGGCACCGAGACCTGGCCGCCGGACATGTGCAGCAGCGTGGCGGCGTTGTTCAGAATCTGGTCCAGGGCCAGCAGGCTGAAGTTGACCGTCATGATCTCGACGATCGGCCGCATCCCGGCGACGGCCGCGCCGATCCCGGCGCCGACGAACCCGGACTCGGACAGCGGCGTGTCGCGGATCCGGTCGGGCCCGAACTCCTCCACCAGTCCGAGACTGACCCCGAAGGCGCCGCCGTACCCTCCGACGTCCTCCCCCATCAGGAAGACCCGGTCGTCGGCGAGCAGGGCCTCGCGCATGGCGGCCCTGATCTCCTCGCGGAAGCTCGTCTGTTCCGTTTCGGGCTCAGTTTCGGGCTCGGTTTCGGGCGCCGCGCCGGGCGCGGAGGCGGCCATGTCAGCTCCCTTCATGGGAGACGAAGCGATACAGGTCCTCGACCGGTTCGACGGGCGCCGCCTCGGCGGCCGCCACGGCGCGGTCGACCACGGCGGTCGCGCGCTTGGTCATCTCCTCCAGGTCGGCGGCTCCCGGAGGAAGCCGTCGTGCCAGCAACGGGATCGGGTCGCGTTCCCGCCATCGCTCGACTTCCGCCTTGTCCCGGTACCGGTCCGGGTCGTACATCGAGTGGGCGCGGAACCGGTAGGTCCGCATCTCCAGGAAATGCGGGCCGTTGCCGGCGAGGATGCCGTCGACCGCGCGCCGGGCGGCCCGTTCCACCGCCACCGCGTCCATCCCGTCGACGGCCCACGCGGGCATGCCGTAGGAGGCCGCGCGCATCGCCAGGTCGGTCTGCGCGTGCTCACGCTCCAAAGGGGTGCCCATCGCGTAGAGGTTGTTCTCGCAGACCAGCAGCAGCGGCAGGTCCCAGAGGGCCGCGAGGTTCGCGGTCTCGTGGAACTCGCCCTCGGCGACGGCGCCGTCCCCAAAGAAGCAGCAGGTGACGCGGTTGCGTCCGGTCATCCGGTCGGCCAGCGCCAGCCCGGCGGCGATCGGCAGGCCGCCGCCGACGATGGCGTTGCCGCCGTAGAACCGGCGCTCGACGTCGAACAGGTGCATCGACCCGCCGCGGCCGTGGCTGCAACCGGTCGCCTTGCCGTACATCTCGGCCATCACGGCCTCCACCGGCACGCCGCGGGCCAGCGCGTGCCCGTGTTCGCGGTAGGTGGACACGACCGCGTCATCCGGGGACAGGGCGGCGTTCACACCGACCGCGACCGCCTCCTCGCCGATGTACAGGTGGATGAACCCGCGGATGGTCCCGGCGCTGTACAGCTCGACGCAGCGTTCCTCGAAGGCCCGGATGAGCAGCATCTGGTCCACGAGCTCCAGCAGGTGCTTCGTCTCCTCGCTCAGAACGGGTTCGGCGGGCGCCTCGGACTCGGCCGCGGAAGCGGGAGAGGGCTTCCGGGACTGCGGTGGCTTCTTGGCACGGCTCATCACGCGCTCCCGCTCTCCAGAGTGGACGTGTCGCCTTCCGGCAGCCCCTGCTCCCGGGCGCGCAGCAGCCGCCGCATCACCTTCCCGCTCCGGGTCTTGGGCAGGTTCTGATCGAAGGCGACCTCCCGGGGCGCCACCGCCGGGCCGAGCTTGCGCCGGGCGAAGGCCAGGATGTCGGTGCACAGTTCCGGTCCGGGGTCGAACCCGGGGCGCAGCGAGACGAAGGCCTTGACGACGGTGCCGGCCACCGGGTCCGGACGGCCGATCACCCCGGCCTCGGCCACCGCCGGATGTTCCATCAGCGCGCTCTCCACCTCGAAGGGGCCGATCAGGTGGCCCGCCGACTTGATCACGTCGTCCGCCCGGCCGACGAACCACAGGTAGCCGTCGGAGTCGCGCCGCACCAAGTCCCCGGTCACGTACCAACCGTCCACGAAGGCGCTGCGATAACGCTCCTCGTCGTCCAGGTAACCGCGGAACATCGAGGGCCACCCGGGACGCAGCGCCAGCACCCCCTGGCCCGCGGGATCGGTGACGGGCCGGACCCGGCCGGCGCCGTCGCGCACGGGACGCCCTTGCTCGTCGGCAGCCAGCACCTCCGCCTGGAAGCCGGGCAGCGGGCGCCCCATCGACCCGGGACGGATGTCGCAGGCCGCGAGGTTGGCGATCACGATGCAGCCGGTCTCGGTCTGCCAGTAGTTGTCGTGGATCGGCAGTCCCAGCACGTCGGCACCCCAGCGCACCGCCTCGGGGTTGAGCGGCTCGCCGACGCTGGCGATGAACCGCAGTGCCGACAGGTCGTGTGAGCGCGGCAGGTCGAAGGGGCCGGTGCGCGGCGTCGCACGCATCAGCATCCTGATGGCGGTCGGCGCGGTGTACCACACCGTGACGTGTTCGCTCTCCAGGACGCGATACCACCTCGCGGCGTCGAACTCGCCCTCGTCCACCACCACGGTCACCCCGGCGGCCAGAGGAGCGATGACCCCGTACGACATGCCGGTGACCCAGCCGGGGTCGGCGGTGCACCAGTACACGTCGTCGGGGTGCAGGTCCAGCGCGTACTCCGCGGTCACCCGGTGCGCGGCCACGGCGCCGTGGACGTGGACGGCGCCCTTGGGCCGGCCGGTGGTCCCGCTCGTGAAGTGCAGCAGCGCCGGGTCCTCGGGGTCGGTGGCCGGGATCGTGAACTCCTCGGAGGCCGCCTCCATCAGATCGTCCCAGCGCACGGTCCCCGGCAGGTCCGCCGTGCTCGGACCCACGATCACGACGTGCTCCAGACCCGGAAGCCCGGCCCGGCGATCGGCGATCTTGCGCTGGTACAGCGCCTGCGTGGTGACCAGCACCCGGGCGTCCCCGAGCGTCATCCGCTGGACCACGGGGTCCGGGCCGAAGGCCGAGAACAGCGGGCACAGCACGCTCTTGTTCTTCAAGGTCCCGAGAACCGCGACATACAGCTCCGGGCAACGGCCCAGCAGCGTGAAGACGCGGTCGCCCGCACGGACCCCGAGCCTGTGCAGGCCGTTCGCGAAGCGGTTGCTGAGCGCGGCCAGCCGCGTGTAACTGAGCGTCACGACAGCCCCGGACGGCGGCACACACCGCAACGCGATGTGCTCGCCGCGGCCTTCGAGGACGTGGCGGTCGACCGCCTCGTGAGCGATGTTGACGCCGCCGCCGGGCAGCCCCGCCAGCTCGGACGTCGCCTGTCTCCAGTCGAACAGGCGGCAGCTCAGGGCGTAGTCGGCGAGGTTCGGCGAGACAGCCGGCACGCCGGACTTCACGATGTTCCCGGATGCCTCGTCCATCCTGCGCTCCACGGTCGGCCCCGATTCCGCCTCGATCATCGCCCCGGCGCCCCGGCCGCCGACAGGGCCGGAGGCCCCGGTGGGCACCGGGTCCACCGGCCCTGTTCGCCCCGGCGCCGGCTGAAGGCCGGAGCCCGTCGGCGACCCTCAGGGAGCGCAGATGCGTTCGACGAACTCGGCGACCTGGTCGTCCGGCAGGTGGCGGGCGATGTCGGCTTCGGTGATCATCCCGACGAGCTTCTTGTCCCGGATCACCGGCAGCCGCCGGATCCGGTGGTTCTCCATCGCGGCCAGCACGCTGGTGATGTCGTCGTCGGCCTCGACCCAGCGCGGAGTGCCCTCGCACAGCTCGCCGGCGGTCACCTTCGAAGGATCGTGGCCGACCGCGACGCACTTGATGACGATGTCCCGGTCGGTGATGATGCCGCACATCCGGTCGTTGGCGTCGGCGACGGGCAGCGCACCGATGTCGGACTGCCTCATCATCTCCGCGGCGCGGTCCAGCGTCTCCGACGCCGGGATCCATCGCGCGTCCTTGTGCATGATCTGTTCAGCGGTGGTCATCGCGCACCCCATCTCGAACGGCGGACCGGTCCAGACCAGCCCGGATCGGTGCCAGGCGGATGCCGGCACCTCGAAGACCGCTTCCAGCCTGCTCGCGTCCGGCCCCGATGACTCGGCGCATTGACCCGTTCGGTGCTACCGCCCCCGGTGAACAGCCCGGTCCCGGCCGAAGCCTGAGAGGCTGAGGATGCTCTCGGTGCAGCGCCGCCACCGGGCTCTGGACCTCGGGCCCCCGGCTCCAGCCGCTGAGGAGTGCTGTGGACACCAACCTGCTGCGCGTCGCGTTCTGGGTGTGGGTGGTCGAGATCGCGGTCTCCGCGATCAACTACTTCGTCCTGATGCGCCGCGTCTACGCACCGCGGGTCGGCGAGCTCCGCAGCCATCAGATCGGAATGTCGACGCGGATCGTCTACATCTTCGTGGCGGCCGGTTTCCTTGTGTCCCTCGAGCACCACTACTCAACGGCGGACCTGGTCTCCGTGGGTCTGTTCTGGCTCGGACTCACCCTCGTGTTCGAGTGGGGCGGCAGCATCCTCACGCGCCGCCCCGTGAGGGAGATCCTTGTCGGCTGGCATGTCGAGCGCGGCTACATGTGGCCCTACGTACTGGCCGCCTATCTGCTGTCCCCTTTGATCGTCGGCGAACTCGCCAGTGTCGGCTGAGCGCCGGTCGGCGACCTCATCGGACCGTTGACGGACGGCCGTCGCCGCGAGCGGCCGCAGGATCTGCGCGGCGCAGCGGCGCTACGGCACGAAAGCCTTCCCCCCGGTCTTCTGCCGACTGCTCACCGGGACTTCCGCGCTGATCACGACGTGGGTACGCCCGAGCTCGTCGTCACCTTCCGGCGGGCCGATCCGCCCCTGGACGACGAGGAAGTCCTTGTCCCGATCAGGGTGCTGCTCGACGACCGTCCCCAACGCTTCGGCATATGCGGTGATGACCTCGCGGGGATCTCGGTGACCGCCTCCGTGCTCGCGGTCGAACGCGTGGACGCGGGCGTACACGGTCCGCGACAGACCGATCTTCCAGTGCAGGACCGGGAGCGGGTGCTCGGAATCGGGGCCGTGCCCGTCGACGAACGCCGTCAGATCGGTGAGGGCGTCGCGCTGGCCGCACCACAGGTCGCCGGGGTTCATCGGCCGCTGGGCCATGCTTCCTGCTCCGAACCGGGATGGGCGGATTCGCGGTGCAGCGGGTGCAGCGCTTCGGTGTCGTCGAAGAAGCACAGCGCGTCGTATCGGCGGCCCATCACGGTCGGCACCCAGTTCGCGTACTCGTCGGCCTCGGGGTGGTACACCACGCCGATGGCGCGGTGGCCCCGTCTCTGAGCGAGCCATCCGGTCTCGCGCCGGTCCGGGAAGACCAGGACCGACGGCTCGGTGAGTGCCGTGTGCAGGAGTGCCTCGTGAGTGCCGTACGGCGCGGGCGGAACCGTCAGGCGCTCGGCGGCGGTACCCCAGGCCTCGGCGGCGATCACGCTGCCGCGGTAACCCGCGAAGCCGACGATCGCGACGTCGTCGGCCGCGTGGTGGCGCCGGACCAGCTGCCCGACGTTGACCATGCCGTGGCCGGCCATCGGGGTCGCGCGGGCGTCGCCGACGTGGGTGTTGTGCTCCCACACGATCGCCTTGGACGCGGGCCCGTGGTGGGCCAGCAGGCGGTCGAGCGTATCGGCCATGTGCCGGTCGCGGATGTTCCAGGACCGGGCGTCGGCGGCGACCATCGCCCGGTAGTAGCGTTCGGCCCCGGCCATCACCTCGGCGTTCTGCCGCGCGTCCAGACTGGCTTCGGGGTCCCCGTCCAGGGCGGAGGCGTAATGGCGCAGGTCCGTCAGCAGGGCCACGACTTCGTCCTCGCAGGAGGTCGGCACCAGGCGGGTCGCCCGGGCGTACCGCTGCGGGTCCTGGCCGTACGGCTCGAAGCAGGCGAACGCCTCGCGCGCGCTGTCCAGCGCCTCGGGAAGATGCCGGGACAGGTAGTTGATGACGGCGTGCATCGACTCCCACAGCGAGTACACGTCCAAACCGTAGAAGCCGACATCCGCGCCGGAGCGCTCGTTGAACTCCTGCAACCAGCCGAGGAAGGACGCGACCTCCTCGTTGGCCCACATCCACCGAGGCCAGCGCTCATACCGCCGGAGAACGTCGACGGCTGTCAGGTCCTGCTCGGCACGGTTCTTGACCCACCGGTTGACCCGGAAGCAGTCCGGCCAGTCGCCCTCGACCGCCACGAAGGAGAAGCCGCGTTCGGCGATCAACCGCCGGGACAGCGCGGCACGCCACAGGTAGTACTCCGCGGTGCCGTGCGAGGCCTCGCCGAGCAACACGACCCGGGCCCGCCCGAGGCGGTCCACCAGGGAGTCGAGATCATCGGGCGTGCGCAGCGGAGCCGCCATCCCCGCGACCTCAAAGGACGCAGGATCATTCCAGTCGTCTACCGAACGGTTCATAGCGGCGCCTGATCAGATGTGCTCAAGAGGCGATCGCCCAGACCGGCCGCCGTGGCCCGCAGGGTGTCGAGGATGTGGTCCAGCTCGGCGACCGCAGCCGTCACATGCTCGCGGGCGGCACCGTCGCCGATCAGCTCCCGTGCGCTGGCCAGGCTCAGCCCCACCGAGAACAGGGAGCGGACGATCATGTCGGACAGCTCGACGAGCTCCGCCCGCAGTGGTGACACCGACGGTGCGGTCCGGACCGGTTCGCCACGCCGCTGTTCGCCAGGGCTGGTCGCGGACGGCCGCCACAAGGAGCGTGCCAGGACTTCGCCGGCGAACCGCAGGTAGATCCGGCTCAGCGTCGCAGCCTGTTCCGGCATCGCCCCGTAGTGCGGGAACTGGATGCTGACCCTGCCCACCAAGTTCCCGTCAGCATCCGTCAGGGAAAGAGCGGGGTCCACATCGCAGTCGACGGCGTGCCGATCGAGGAGCTCCGCGTCGGACCCCGCATACGCGACGATTCTCAACGCCGCCGAAGCGGGCTCGGCGACTTGCAGGTATCCGGCATCCGCTCCTGTCAACGCCATGGTCTCCTCGAGGATCAGCGATACCGCCGTCTCCAGCCCCCGGCTCCGCACCAGGCGCCTCGCCGCCTCTCGGATGCGCAGTGCTTCTACTGGATCGTCGAGGGTGATCCGGATGAGACGACTCAGATCCTGGTCCATGCCGACATGAGGTTCTGCCGGACCTCGGGCGGACCCGACGGACCCGGCGCGATATGCACTCGCGGCTTGTTCGAGTGGCCCCGTGAGTACGTGGGCTCGTATCGGCATGAACCTCACCTCCGAGGCCCATCGGAGGGGCCCGGGAGAACGCACGTTTTCCGGGCGCGAAACCTTCTCGGCGGTATCGCGTCCAACACAGCCAGTCTACTGCTGTCTCCACCAGGTGCCTCATATGAAGACCGGAGGATTGGCAGGTGGTGCGTTCAGAACGGCAGCAGCCGCCCCGAGGGGGTCCTGAGGTCGAGTTCGGGAAGGTCCCGCAGCTTACGGCTGGAGGACTTGCGGACGCGGACCTGCCGCCGCGATCCGACCACGGTGGTGACGGTGCGGCCGGTCGCGCGCCGCGGATCGGCGCGAGTGCTGAAGATGTCGCCGGTGTCGCCATAGGCGGTCATGGCTGCCTCCTCGATTCGGTCGACTCTTCGAGCCAATCGCGGAGACGGGCCTCTCGGCGAGGGCCGATGGTCATCCGGCGGTCGGGACTTTCGGCCCGTGTACCCGCAGGTCGGTTCACTTGGCCAGGCCCGTCCTCAAGTGGCCCACCCGAGGTCACCTACCATGGGTGACCGGGCGGTGATCCGGAAGGATGGTGGCCGCGGGTGGAGACGACCGCGCTGGCGGAGGCGGAGTGGGAATCACACCGTCCTGCGGTCTTCGGGGCGGCTTACCGAATCCTCGGCACCGTGGCCGAAGCCGAGGACGTGACACAGGAAGTCTGGCTGCGTGCCGCGGACGCCGATCGGTCCGAGGTGCGGGACCTGCGGGCCTGGCTCGTCACCTTGGCCGCCCGGACGTCCTACAACCTGCTGAAGTCGGCGCGTGTCCGGCGGGAGTCCTATGTCGGGCCCTGGCTGCCCGAGCCGCTGCTGACCGGACCCGACGTCGCCGCCCGGGTGGTGCTGGACGAGTCGGTGAGTACCGCGATGCTGGTGCTCATGGAGACGCTCAGCCCTGCCGAGCGCGTGGCTCTGGTGTTGCACGACGTCTTCGACGTCCCTTTCGGGCAGGTCGCCGAGGTGCTCGGCGGCACGCCCGCCGCCAGCCGTAAGCTCGCCTCTCGCGCGCGGGCGCGGGTCGCCGCGGTCAAGGAGCGGCCCCAGGCCTCCAGAGCCGAAACCGAACGGCTGCTCAAGGCGTTCAAGGCGGCCGCTGATGCGGGGGACGTGGCCCAGCTCGTCCAGCTGCTGCATCCCGAAGCCGTCTACTTCGCCGACGGCGGTGGCAAGGTGACCGCCGCTCGTCGGCCGGTGCGCGGTGCGGCGCCGATCGCCCTGCTGGTGGCCAGGCAGATCGAGATCAGGCGTCCCGAGGGCTTCCGGATCGTCGAGGTGAACGGCGGGCCGGCCCTGGCCACCTTCAGCGGCGGCGCGCTGATCTGGCTCGACACCGTGGACGTGGCCGACGGCCGGATCACCACGCTGCGGAGACTGGCCAATCCCGAGAAGCTGGCCCGGATCGGTCACATCTGAACCCGCCGTCTTGTCTCCCTGCCGAACCCCGGATCAGCCGGGGTGAAGGTGAGAAAGGACAGAGGCGATGGCACACGTCGTCATTGTGGGTGGTGGTTTCGCGGGTGTGTGGAGCGCGGCCGGCGCGGCGCTGGCACGCGGTGACGCGGACCTGCGCATCACGCTCGTCGCGCCGAACGAGCATCTGGTGCTGCGGCCGCGGCTGTACGAGCCGGCGCCGGACCTGGCCAAGGTCGAGCTCGCCAGGATCCTGCGGCCGATCGGCGTCGAGCACGTGCGGTCCGAGGTGACGGAGATCGACACCGGCAGCCGCATGATGGTGGCCGACGGCGAGGAGATCGGCTACGACCGCCTGGTGCTGGCGGCGGGGAGCAAGCTCGTACGGCCCCGGGGCCTTCCCGGCGGGGATCGGCTCTTCGACATCGACGACCTCGCCGGAGCCCTCAGGCTCACCGAGCACTTGCGCGCCCGCCCGGACTGCTCGGTGGTGGTGGTCGGCGCCGGATTCGTCGGCCTCGAGGCGGCGACCGAACTGGCCGCCCGGGGCCGGGTGCTGCTGGTGGACCGGTCAGAGGCGGTCGGGGAGCACCTCGGCCCGGGCCCGCGCAAGGAGATCGAGGCCGCGCTGGACCAGCTGGGCATCGAATACCGCCTGGGGACCACGGTGACGGAGGTCGGCGACGGGTTCGCCGTCTTGTCCGACGGCACCAAGGTGGCGGCGGACGCGGTGGTCTGGTCCGTGGGAATGACGGCCAGCGAGCTCACCCGCCAGATCAGCGATCGGCTCGACCATCTCGGCCGGATCCCCGTGGACAGGCAGCTGCGCGCCACGCCTGAGGTGTTCGCCGCCGGTGACGTCGCAGCGGCGCCGTTCGACGCCGAGCACACGGTCATGCAGGCGTGCCAGCACGCCACCCCGCTGGGCAAGGTGGCCGGGTACAACGCGGCGGCCGACCTGCTCGGGAAGCCGCTGCGCGACTTCACCCCGGGACCGTACGTCACCTGCCTGGACCTTGGAGGTGCCGGCGCGATCTTCACCCGCGGCTGGGACCGCGAGGTCATGGCGACAGGGGCCCAGGGCAAAGACATCAAGAAGCGAATCAACCAGGCCATTCACCCGCCGGTGGACGATGCCGCGAAGATCCTCGCCGCGGCAGACCGCGTCTCCATCGAACTCCCCTTCTTCCCGCGCGAACCGGAGAACGCCGCCTCCACCGCCTGAAGCAGGTTCGCTTGCTCCCGGCTATTCCGCCTGCAGCACATCGGCCAAAGCCTGGAAGACCAGTGCAGCGGACGTGGCGCCGGGATCCTGGTGTCCGATGCTGCGCGCGCCCAGATACGACGCGCGCCCCTTGCGGGCCTGAAGAGGGATGGTGGCGAGCATCCCTCTTCGAGCCGCCGCCGCGGCCTCGACCGCGGCGGCGGTAAGGTCGACGGAGCCACCGGTACGCACTTCGGCGGCGAAGGCGGCGAGCGCCGGCGCGATCGCGTCGACCATGGTCTTGTCGCCGGGGACCGCACCACCGAGTTTCTGAAGGCCGGCCAGGCCGGCTTCGAGTGCGGCGAGCAGGTGTTCCGCGTCGGTCGTCGGTGTGGTGAGCTGTCTGCCGGCTGCTCGGAAGAAGGTCCCGTACAACGGCCCCGAGGCGCCGCCGACGCTGGAGATCAGGATGGTGCCGGTCTTGACCAGGACGTCGCCGACGTTCGTCGATTCGAGACCGTCGAGCGCCGCGATCACGGTACTGAAGCCGCGGTGCATGTTGACGCCGTGGTCGGCGTCGCCGATGGCCGAGTCCAGTTGCGTCAGTTGCTCTTGGTGCTCCTCCATCGCCGCGGCGACCGTCCGTATCCACGCGCGGGCGAGCGGGATGTCCATGTGCACCGGCGGTCTCCTCCAGTCAGGTGCCCCAGCGCAGAGCCGGGGTGTCCACGGGGGCGTCCCACAGGGCGAGCATCTGCTCGTCGGCCTGGCAGACGGTGAACGACACGCCGGCCATCTCCAGGCTGGTGATGTACTCCCCCACCAGGTTGCGGACGATCCGGATGCCGCGGTCGGCGAAGTACCGGGCGACGTCGGCGTAGGCGATGTAGAGCTCGATGAGGGGCGTACCGCCGAGCCCGTTCACCATCACGATGGTCTCGTCGCCCTCCGCCAGCGGCCGGTCGGCGAAGATCGCGTCCAGGGCGTCGGACACGATCCCCGAGGCCGGCTTGAGCTTCTCGCGGCTGCGGCCCGGCTCGCCGTGGATGCCGACGCCGACTTCCATCTCGTCCGGTGCCAGGTCGAAGCCGGGCTTGCCGGCCGCGGGCGTGGTGCAGGGGGTCAACGCCACTGCGAAGCTGCGGGAGGCCGCGTTCACCCGGCGGCCCGCTTCGGCGACGGCGGCCAGGCCGGCGCCGGTCTCGGCGAGCGCGCCGGCGATCTTCTCGACGAAGACCGTCGCACCAGTGCCGCGCCGCCCGGCGGTCCCCGCGGCGTCGACGGCGACGTCGTCGTCGACCAGGACCGTCGCCACCTCGATGCCGTCGTCGCCGGCCAGTTCGGCGGCCATCTCGAAGTTCAGTACGTCGCCGGTGTAGTTCTTCACGACGAACACCACCCCGGCGCCGCCGTGCACGGCCCGGGCGGCGGCCAGTATCTGGTCCGGAACCGGCGAGGTGAACACCTCCCCGGGACACGCCGCGTGCAGCATTCCGCGGCCCACGAAGCCCGTGTGCAGCGGTTCGTGGCCCGAGCCTCCGCCGGAGACCAGCGCCACCCTTCCGGCTTCCGGTTCACCGGCACGGGTGACGATCCTCGCGTCCGGGTCGATCCGCAGCGCGGGGTGCGCCGCGGCGATCCCGGCCAAGGCGTCGCTCACGACGGTCCCGGGTGCGTTGATCAGCTTCTTCATGCCGGTCTCCTTCGCCGGACGCCGCACGGACGGTGCGCCGTCCGGGGCCGCTCACTCCGAGTCCACCAGATCACCGCCGAATCCGCCCGGCCGTGGTCGCCGGGGTGATCCCGCCGAAGCGGAGGGTCCGGTCCCGGATTGCCGCGCCCCCGGCCCGGACCTAGCATCCGGCTCATGGGCCCGCTGGTCGGCATCGTGCTCGTCTCGCACAGTGCCCGGCTCGCGGAAGGTCTGCGCGAAATGCTCGCGCAGACCGGTGCGAGCCGGGTCCCGGTGGCCGTCGCGGGCGGCACCGCCGACGGCGGCATCGGCACTAACTACGACCTCGTCGCCTCGGCGATCGGTGCGGCGGCCGGTGCGGCGGGCGAAGGGGCGGGCGCCGTCGTCCTGGCCGATCTGGGCAGCTCGGTCCTGACGACGCGGGCGGTGCTGGAGGACCACCCGCGAGCGGACGTCCTGCTCGTCGACGCGCCCTTCGTCGAAGGCGCGGTCGCCGCGGCCGCCGCGGCGGCGGGCGGTGCCAACCTGGAAGCCGTCGCGGCGGCGGCCCGGGCGGCGCGAGGCCTCCCCAAGATCGATACGGCGGCGCCGGAAGCCGCGGAGTCCGAGCCTGTGCGCCGCGCGGACGGACGGCCCGGCTGCTCCGCTCAGGTGACCCTTCGGGTTCCCCTCCACCTCCGCCCGGCACGCCGCTTGGCACAGGAGGCGGCGAGGTTCACCAGCGACATCCGGCTCGGCTACAGGGGCAAGGCCGCCGACTGCGCAAGCGTGCTGTCGGTGATCGGTCTGGGTGCGGAGGCCGGCGCCACCGTAGTGCTCCGGGCCGAGGGCCGGGACGCGCGGGCCGCGGTCGACGCGATGAAGGCCGTCCTCCTGGGGTCCGAGTGAAGCCGCCCGGAGAGCTGGTCAGGCCGATCGTCGTCGGTTCCCAGGACCTTCGGCCCTGCGCCGCCCGAGGCCGACGGAGCCATGGTGATAGTCATGGAGCTTCCCGAGGTGGATCTGTCCGGCTGCCGCTGGGGAGGTCGTGATGGCCGGGCTGCGTGACATCCTGTTCCGGTTCCGGCCGGCCGGGGCGCCGGGAGCGCCCACCCCCGGGGCGGTGCCCGGTGACCGTGTGGCGGAGGCGGACGCCGAGTTGGCACCGTTGTTGGCGTCGCTGGCCGACGTCGAGGACGAGGCGGCCCGGATCCGCGCCGACGGCGAAGCCCGCGCGGCCGCGATCCGTGAGCGCGGTGAACGCGATGCCCGCCGGATCGTCGACCAGGCGCACCGGGACGCGCGAACGGCGCGCTCCGACGCCGAAGCACGGGCCCGCGCCGTGGAGGAAGCCCGGTCCGTGGCCCTGGTGGCCGAGGCCGAGAGTGAAGCCGCGCGGCTGCGGGACCACACCGCCGGACCGGTCGCCGCGAGCGCCGCCCGAGTGGTGGCCGCCGTGGCGGAGGAACTGCGGGGGTCGTCATGAGCGCGGGCTGGACCGCTGGGGCCGTCCGGGCGCGGGCGATCGCACGGCGGCGCGCGGGCGAGGCGACCGCGCGCCGATGTGCGACTTCGGACGACACGTCCGAAGCGTTGCGCATGCTGGCGGGTACGACCTACGGCCGTCGCCTGCATCCCGGTCTGAGTCTCGAAGCGGCCGAGCACGCGATCGAAATGACTCTGCTGTGGAATCTCCGGGTGCTCGCGGGGTGGCAACCCCGGGCCGGTGCCCGCCTGTTGCGGATCGTGGTGTGCGGTTATGAGGCGGCTGACATCGTCGCCCGAATGCGCGAACTGGGCGGCGGGGAAGCCGGAACCCCTTACGAGCTGGGCGCTCTGGCCACCGCCTGGCCGAGCGTGCGGCGGGCGGCGACGGCGGCTGAGGTTCGCAGAGCCCTGGCCGCGTCGCCATGGGGTGATCCCGGCGCCGAGGATCCGGCCACGATCGCGTTCTTCCTCCAGCTGTCGGGTGCGCTGCGGCTGGCGGCCCTGGGGCCCGAGGCGGCTCGGTGGGCCGCCGGCGATGCGGCGGTGGCGGTGGCCCGCGAGGTGTACCTGGCCGGCCGCCGCATCGACGACGCGGCGGCCCGGGTGGCGGCGAAACTGCTCGGCTCCGCGCCGGCGAAGCCTCAGTCGTGGGAGTCCTACCTCCAGCATCTTCCTCACGACGCGCGTTGGGCTCTGGAAGGCGTGTCTTCACCGGATGAGCTGTGGCGGGCCGAGGCCGCCTGCCGGCTGCGCAAGGAGGCCGACAGCCGTGAGCTGCTCCGTCGCGGCGGCTTGGGCCCCGGGCCGGTGCTGGCCGCCGCGATGCTGCTGTGCGTCGACGCGTGGCGGGTCTGCGCGGCCCTGGAGGCGGCCGCGCGGAGCGAGCGGGCCGCGGAGGTGTTCGATGCCGTGGCGTGAGGCTCTGCGGCCGGTCCGGATGCGCCGGATCGCAGTGGTGGCCGCCCCGGGACGGCTGCGCGACGCGCTGGTGGCCGTGGCGGAGGCGGGGTGCGTCGAGTTCGACCACGACGGCGCCGGACAGCAGCCGCCGGCGGCCCCCGCCGGATCCGGTCCCACCGCCGCGGACCTGCTGCGCGGCCTGGACACCGGAGCGACCGCCCCGGCGCTGGCACCGACCGCGCCCGACCTGTCGGAGCTGCTCCGGGCCGGCGACGCCGACCTGCTGGCCGGTGAGGCCCAGCTGGACGAGCACGCCCGGGCGGCGGTCCGGCGCGCGGGCGTCTCGGCGCTCGCCGGCTGGTGCCCCGACCAGGACTTCGACGCGTTGTCGCAACGGCTGGCCGCCTCCGGCGCCGCCCTGGTGCCGCTCCGCAATCCCCGCGGGATCGACCCGCCCACGCTGCTGCGCGACGTCAAGCCGCTGCACCGGGCCGCCTCGCCGCTGCTCCGCACCTACGGGACGGTGCCGTACGCCGACGTGGACCCGACGGTGGCCGCCGGACTGGCCTACGTGGCGATGTTCGGGATCATGTTCGGCGACGTCGGTCACGGCCTCCTGCTGGTCGCCGGAGCGCTGCTGATCCGCTTCGGCCGCATCCCGTGGCTGGCCAAGCTGCGCGGGCTGTGGCTGTTCATCGCGGGCGCGGGCCTGGCCGCGGCGGCCGGCGGCCTGCTCTACGGCGAGTTCTTCGGCCCGACGGGGGTCGTGCCCGCGCTGTGGCTCAAGCCGCTGGACGCCCCCACCCGGATGCTCGCCGGCGCGATCGGCATCGGCGGCCTGCTCCTGGCCGCGGCGTACCTGCTCGGCATCGTCAACCGATGGCGCGAGGGCGGCCCCGGCCTGGCGGTGTACGCGTCGTCCGGGGTGGCCGGCGCGGTCCTGTTCGCCGGTCTGGCGGTCATCGGGCTGGGCACGGTGCGGCACGTCCACGCCGCGGTCGCGACGGGCGTCGCGGTGGCGGTCGTCGGCCTGTGCGCGGTGGCGGTCGGGTTCTACGCCGCCTCCGGAGGCGGCGGTGCCGGAGTGGCCCAGACCGGCGTGGAGCTGTTCGACACCGTGGTGCGCATCGGGTCCAACGTCGTGTCCTTCTCCCGTCTGGCCGCGTTCGGGCTCGCGCACGCGGCCCTCGGCGCGGTGATCTGGGACGCCACCACCACGGCGGCCCGCCATGGGGCGGCGCTGCTGCCGGTCGCCGTGCTGGTCTTCGTCCTCGGCAACGCCCTGGCCTTCACGCTGGAGGCGCTGGTCGCCGGGGTCCAGGCGCTGCGCCTGGAGTTCTACGAGCTCTTCTCCCGTGTCTTCGACCTTCAAGGCCGGCCGTTCCGGCCGTGGAAACTTCCCGTCCGCTCCCCGGAGGTGCCGTCATGAACGCCTGGCTCGTCACGCTCCCCGTCCTGGCGACGGTCCCCGTCACCGGCTGGCTGCTGCGGCGCCGGCCGGCCGCGGCCCGGCGCTTCTTCCTCGGATTCGGCGGACTGCTGCTGGCCGCCGCCCTCGCGATGGCGTTCGTGGCCTTCGGGACCGACGCCGGACACGCGCACGCCGCGGCCTCCGCGGCCACGGCCGCCGCGCCGGCCCAGCCCGTCAACGGCTCGGCGCTGATCGGAGCCGCGATCGCGATCACCGGTTCGTCCGTCGGCGCCGGGGTGGCGGTGGCCTACACCGGCGCCGCGGCGCTGGCCGCCATGAGCGAGCGGCCCGAGGTGTTCGGCCGCGCCATGGTCGTCGTCGGGTTGGCCGAGGGCATCGCGGTGTACGGCCTCATCGTCGCGGTGATCCTGATCGGGAAGGCGTGAGCGGGCGTGGCCGCCGGCCGGGTCGCGGCGCTGGGCGAATGGGCCCTGATCCGCGGATTCGCACTCGCCGGGGTCCGGACGGTGACCGCGGCGGACCCCGAGGCCGTACGGGCCGCCTGGGCCTCCCTGGACCGCGACGTGGCCGTCGTGATCCTCACCCCCTCGGCCGCCGGCGCGCTCGGCGAAGCGGTCCGCCGCGGGCCGCTGACGGTGGTGCTGCCGTGATGACCGGGACGCCCCTGGACCCGGTGCGGGAGGAGATGCTCCGGCAGGCCCGGGCCGAGGACGACGCCGGCATCGCGCAGGCCGAGGCCGAGGCGGCGCGGCGGGTCGCCGCGGC
>NZ_BAAAQM010000092.1:0-24319 GCF_039531675.1 Catenulispora subtropica | reverse complement strand
GCGGACGCCTGCAGGCCGACTGCTCGGTCAAGGAGTTCATCGAGCGCAACTCCGAACAGACCGTGACCATCCGCACGCCGGAGACGATGCGGCTGCTCCAGCTCCTCGCCGCCAAGGGCGCCCGCGTCACCAACGACGCCACCGGCCTGATCACCGTCCGCGGCGCCACCCCGCAGCAGATCGGCGACCTCGCCTTCGAGAACCAGATCCGGGTGCACGAACTGGCCCCGCACCAGGGCTCCCTGGAGGAGGCCTTCATGGAGATGACCCGCGACCAGGTCGAGTACCGGGCCGTCGGCCCCGGCGGGCCGGGCGGTCCCGGCGGACCCGTCCCCCCGCAGCAGCCCTACGCCCCCGGCCAGATGATCGGAGCCCGCTGAGATGAGCACGCCCACGCCCACCGGGCAGCCGACCCCCGGCTACGCTCCCCCGCCGGTTCAGGACCAGGTTCCGAACGTCGGCCCGCCGCCCGGCTACGCCCCGCAGCAGCAAGGCTTCGCACCCCAGCAGCCCGGCTACGCTCCCCAGCAGCCCGGCCACATTCCTCCACAGCCTGGGTACGCGCCCCAGCCCGGCTTCGCACCGCAGCCCGGCTTCGCACCGCAGCCCGGCTTCGCACCGCAGCAGCAGTTTCCCGGCCCCGCCGGCCCCAACCCGTTCCCCCACGCCAAGGCCACCTTCGGGGCCGCCCTGCACTCCGAGTGGACCAAGATCCGCTCGGTCCGCTCCACGCCCTGGACGCTGCTCATCACCATGGCCATCACCATCGGCCTGGGCACCCTCTTCGCCTTCGGCGCCGTCCAGCACATCGACTCCGGCGACCACACCGACGACGACTGGGCCGCGCACGCCATGTCGGGCCTCTTCCTCGGCCAACTGGTGATCGTCGTCTTCGGCGCCATGAGCATCACCGCCGAGTACAGCACCGGCATGATCCGCACCTCCCTGACCAGCCAGCCCCGCCGCGGCACCCTGTTCTGGGCCAAGGCCGTGATCGTCGCCCTGGTGTCCCTGACGGTCGGCCTGATCTGCTCCTTCACCTCCTACTTCCTCGCCGCGGCCATCTACTCCGGCCACGACGTCCACGTCAGCCTGTCCGACGGCGACACCCTCCGCGCCGTCTTCGGAGGCGGCCTGTACCTGGCGGTCAGCGCACTGCTGGCGTTCGGCCTGGGCGCGATCCTGCGCCACACCGCCGGCGCCATCACCTCGGCCGTGGGCCTGCTGTTCGTCCTGTGGATCCTGGTGAACTTCCTGCCCGGCACCTGGCGCCCGGACATCGCCAAGTGGGTGCCCTTCAACGCCGGCATGCAGATCATCACCACCCGGCCGATGGACGACATGTTCACCCCCTGGACCGGCTTCGCGGTGTTCACCGCCTATGCCGCCATCTCGGTGATCCTTGGTGCGATCGTGATGCGCAACAAGGACGCCTGACCGGACCTTTTCAGTAAGCTGTGACGGAGCCGGGATGCCGGCTCCGTCTCACGCTGTCGAATGGGGGCTGCCGTGATCGAAGTGCACGACCTGTCCAAACGCTACGGGGACAAGACCGCCGTCGATCACTTGACGTTCTCGGTCGCGCCGGGCCGCATCACCGGCTTCCTGGGCCCCAACGGCGCCGGCAAATCCACCACGATGCGCCTGATCCTGGGCCTGGACCGCCCGAACTCGGGCACCGCCACCATCGGCGGCATCCCCTACACCGCCCTGCGCGAGCCCCTCCGCAAGGTGGGCGCCCTCCTCGAGGCCCGCGCCATCCACACCGGCCGCTCCGCCTACAACCACCTCTGGTGTCTGGCCCAGAGCCAGGGCCTCCCCCGCACCCGCGTGGACGAGTCCCTGGCGCTCGTCGGCCTGACCGAGGTGGCCCGCAAACGCGCCGGCGGCTTCTCCCTGGGCATGGGCCAACGCCTCGGCATCGCCGCGGCGCTCCTCGGCGACCCCCAGGTCCTCATACTGGACGAACCGGTCAACGGCCTGGATCCCGAAGGCGTCCTGTGGATCAGGAACCTGATGCAGAGCCTGGCCGCCGCGGGCAAGACCGTCTTCGTCTCCAGCCACCTGATGAGCGAGATGTCCCAGACCGCGGAACACCTCATCGTCATCGGCCGCGGCAGGCTCATCGCCGACGAGTCCGTCGAGGCGATCATCGCCCGCTCCTCCGGCCAGTCGGTCCTGGTCCGCACCCCGCAGCCGGCCCAGCTGACCAAGGAACTCGAGCGCACCAACGGCTCCGGCACCCCCGTCACCGTCACCACGGCCGCCGACGGCGCCCTCCTCGTCCGCGGCATGACCGCCCCGGAGATCGGCGAGAAGGCCTCAGCCGCCCGCGTGGTCCTCCACGAACTCACCCCCCAGCGAGCCTCCTTGGAAGAGGCCTTCATGGAGCTGACCCGCGACTCGGTCGAGTACCACACCGACGCCCCCTCCCAGGACGCGCCACCACCGCCCGCCCCCGAGAGCGAGGCCGCCGAATGACCACCACCGCCACCGCCACCGTCACCAACGACGGCCCCTCCGGCCTCGCGGCCTTCCCGCGCCTGCTGGCCATGGAGTGGACGAAGTTCCGCAGCGTCCGCTCGACGGTGTTCTCCCTGCTGATCTTCATCGTCCTGACCCTCGGCCTGGCAGCCCTCTTCACCTGGCTGACGGTCAACCAATGGGACAAGATCGACCCCGACCAGCGCGCCTCCTACCAGCGCGACGCCGTGGGCAACATCCTCGGCGGCGGCTTCTTCCTCGGCCAACTGGCCATCTGCGTCCTGGGCACCATGGTCATCACCACCGAGTACAGCACCGGCATGATCCGCGCCAGTCTCCTGGCCGCCCCCAAGCGCATCCCCATGCTCGCCGCCAAGGCCGTCGTCTTCGCCACCGTGACCTTCGTCGTCGCCGAGATCGTCTCCTTCGGCGCCTTCGGCATCGGCGCCCCGATCCTGCACAGCAAGGTCGAGGTGAGCCTGAGCGACCCCGGCGTCCTGCGCGCGTTGCTGGGCGCGGGCCTCTACCTGACGATGCTCGGCCTCTTCGCCATGGCCATCGGAGCCCTGGTCCGGCACACGGCGGGCGCCATCACAGCCGTCATCGGCTTCGTCCTGGTGCTGGCACCGCTGGCCCAGCTGCTTCCCGGGTCGCTGGGTAAGCACGTGCACGCCTATCTGCCCACCGAGGCGGGCCACCTGGTCGCGCAGTCGGTGCAGGGGCCCAAGGACTTGCTGTCGCCGTGGCAGGGGTACGGGGTGTTCTGCTTGTGGACGGCGGCCCTGCTGGTACTCGCGGGCTGGCTGCTGAAGCGCCGGGACGCCTGAGGCCGGACCGCCTCACCCCCACCAGAAAGCCGTAGCCACCAGCACATACAGCCCGACCATCGCCGACCCCTCCAGCCAGTCCGACTCCCCGTCGGAGATCAGGTACAACACCGCGAGCGTCGCGATGCTCACCGTCGTCACCAGCATCGGCGCGAAGACCAGGGTGAACGGCGGCCCGCCGATCACCGGCGACAGCAGCACCAGCGCCGGTGCCAGCACCAGCGCGATCTGCAGCGGGCTGTTCAGGACCACCGACAGTGCGTGGTCCGCCTGGTTCTGCCACGCCAGCTTCACCCCGACGGCGTTCTCCACCGCGTTGCCCGCGATGGCCACGATCACCAGACCGGAGAACGCCTCGGATATGTGCATCGAGTGCATCGCCGGGGTCAGGGCGTTCACGAACAGGTCGGAGACGTACGCGGCGGCCAAACCGGTGGCGGCCAGCATGCCGACCGCCAGCCAGAGCGGCCAGCGGTTGCCCTCGTCCAGTTCCCTCTTCGTCTCGGCGGCTTCCTCGGCCGCCGTCGGCTCCAGGTCGCGGCGCAGGCTGGCCGGGATCGACAGGGCGAACACCACGAGCAGCACGATCGCCGTGACGCGGGACAGCCCGGCTTCGTGGCCGGACGCCGGGGAGTGCACGTACGAGGCCAGGCTCGGGACCAGCATGGAGGCCACCGACAGGATCATCAGCCCCATGATCAGCCGGGCCCGCTGCTCCGAGAAGCGCAGCACCCCGTGTTTGGCGCTGCCCACCACGAAGGCCAGACCCAGCACCAGCAACAGGTTCGCCAGGATCGAGCCGATGATCGCCGACGTCACCACGGTCGTCAGCCCGGCCCGCAGCGCGAAGATCGAGATGAACAGTTCGGGCAGATTGCCCAGCGCGCTCTGCAGCACCCCCACCGCGCCCGCGCCGAGGCGGTCGGAGAGATGGTCGACGGCCCGTCCGACGAGGGCCGCCAACACGGCGACCGCCGTCGCCGAGACGACGAACGGCACCACCGAGCCACTGGTCAGAACTGTGGCCCCGATCGTGGCGGCCGCCGCCACGCCGAGCAAGATCAGATCAGAGCGGGAGAAGACCCGCGAGCGTCCCGTGAGAGCCGTCATGCCTCGGGACTATAAGGCATGTCAGCCAAGGTACTTATCCGACAACAGGTCAGGGCGGCGCATATCGCTCAGGAGTAACCCCTATGTCCGTTGTCTCCGATACACCGTCGGCGCCGAACCGACCACAGCCTCGCCGGCGCCATCACGCTCGACGTCCTCATCAAGCACGAACAGCTCAACCCCGGCGAGGCCGCCGAGCGACCGTCAGACCTCAGCCTTCCGAGCCTCGATCAAGAACCGCCGCGAGTAGGCCACAAACGGCCCCTCACTCCGCATCTGCGCATCCAACCGCCGCAGATCCTCCCGGTACTTCTCCACCGTGAAGTCCGGCACGAACCAGATCACCTTCCGCAGGAAGTACACCATCGCCCCGATGTCGAAGAACTCCATCTTCAACTCGGCCTCCCGCAGATCCACCACCTCGAGCCCGTACTTCTCCGCGTCGCGCCGCGCAAGCTCCGGCTCCCTCAGGCTCTTCCCCGTCGGCTTCGGACCGAGGAAGTACTCGTACACCTCGTGCCCGCTGTCCGGCCCGATGTGCTGGGAGAAGTACGTCCCGCCCGGTGCCAGCACCCGCGCGATCTCCCGCCAGTGCGCCATCACCGGGTGCCGGCTCGTCACCAGGTCGAACGTTCCGTCCGCGAACGGCAACGGCGGCTCGTCCTCGTCGGCGACGACGACCACGCCCTTGTCCCGCAGGTTCCGCTGCGCCACCGCGATGTTCGGCGCCCATCCCTCGGTGGCGACGGTCGCCCCGGAGGGCCGCTGCTCGACGCCGGCCAGCACCTCGCCGCCCCCGGTCTGGATGTCCAGGTGCAGGTGCGCCCGGCCGATCCGCTCCCCGAGCAGCCGCTGGTAGCCCCAAGGCGGGCGCTCCTCGGTGGCGCGGCCGTCGAGCCAGGAGAAGTCCCAGCCGCTCACGTCGACCGCGTCGGCCTCCGCGATCAGTTCCTCGAATGTGCGGTCCATGGCAGAAGATGATCGCGGGTCCACGCCCCTGATCGCCAGAGTGGGAACGCCATTCGGGCACTTACTTGCCGAAGGTTTACCCGACCCGCTCGGCCGCCTTCACCACGGTCGGGGGTCGGTGCAGTTCAAGGCGCTTCCCACCCTCACCGCGCCCTCCGACGCCCCCGCGCGTTCCAACACGGCGTGTGCCAATGCCGCCGGTCCTGCACACCCAGCCCGTGATCGTCCTTCGGCCACGCCACCACGTGCGGCACCCCCGCCCGGATCTCCTGCTCACACCCCGGACACCGGTACACCTTCTGCGCCGCCTGCCCCGGGACGGCCCGCACCGCCCAGTCCCGTCCGTCCGGACCGGTCTCGATCCGGTCGTAGCCCAGCACCCGCGACGCCATCCGCGCGTTCGCGCCGTCCTGGTCGTCCGCGGGGGCGGCGTCGGAACGGCGGGGCGGACGGCGGCGCGGGCTCATGGCACCAGCGTAATCAGCGAATCACCGCGTCCCGTAATCCCGGAATCCGCGCCCGGCCTTCCGGCCCAGATACCCCGCCGTCACCAAGTGCTCCAGCAGCGGCGCCGGCGCGAACCCGGGCTCCCGGAACTCCAGGTACAGCACCCGCTGGATCGCCAGCGACACGTCCAGCCCCACCACGTCCAGCAGTTCGAACGGTCCCATCGGGTAGCCGCACCCGCGCTTCATCGCGGTGTCGATGTCGTCGGCGGTCGCGTAGTGCGCCTCCAGCATCCGCACCGCGTCGTTCAGGTACGGGAACAGCAGCGCGTTCACGATGAAGCCGGCGCGGTCGCCGCAGTCCACCGCGACCTTCCCCAGCTTGCGGCACACCTCGTGGACCGTCGCGACCACGTCGTCCGCGGTCTTCACCGTCCGCACCACCTCGACCAGCTTCATCACCGGCGCCGGGTTGAAGAAGTGCACGCCCACCACGTCCGCCGGACGCCGCGTCGCCATCGCGCACTCGATCACCGGCAGCGACGACGTCGTGGTGGCCAGGATCGCGCCCGGCTTGCAGAGCTCGTCGAAGTTCGCGAACAGCGCGCGCTTCACCTCGACGTCCTCGACCACGGCCTCGATCACCAGGTCGCACTCGGCCAGTCCGCCCAGGTCCGTGGTCCCGTGCAGGAGGAGCTGGGCGGCGTCGCGCTTCTCCTCGGACAGCTTCCCGCGCTGCACCGCCTTCTCCAGCGACCGGGCGATGGCCGCCTTCGCCGCGTCCACCTTGGCCGACGCGCGCGCCACCAGCACCGTCTCGTAACCGGCCTTGACGCAGACCTCGGCGATGCCGGAGGCCATCGTGCCGGAGCCCACGACGCCGATCCGGGTCACCGGCCGCACCTGCGCGCCGTGCCGCGGCCCGCCCGCCTCCGGGCTCTGCTCGTCCGCGACGACCACCGGCGAGTCGGAGGCCTCATAGGTGTAGAACCCGCGCCCGGTCTTGCGCCCCAGCAGGCCGGCGGTCGCCATCTGCTTCAGGATCGGCGCCGGCGCGTGCAGCCGGTCCCGGGACTGCTTGTACATCGTGTCGAGGATCTCGTAGGCCGTGTCGATCCCGATCAGGTCCAGCAGCGCCAGCGGGCCCATCGGCAGGCCGCAGCCCAGCTTCATCGCGGTGTCGATGTCCTCGCGGGTCGCGTACCGCTGCTCGTACATCGACACCGCGTGGTTCAGGTAGCCGAACAGCAGCGCGTTGGCGATGAAGCCGGCGCGGTCGCCGCAGGTGACGTCGTCCTTGCCGAGCCGCCGCACCAGCGCTTCGACGTCCGCCACCACCTCGGGGTCGGTCACCACGGTGCGCACCACCTCGGCCAGCTTCATGACCGTGGCCGGGTTGAAGAAGTGGACGCCGACCACCCGGGACGGCCGGGCCGTCGCCACCGAGATCTCGGTCACCGACAGCGCCGAGGTGTTGGTCGCCAGGATCGTCTCCGGCGGGCAGATGGCGTCCAGGCGCTGGAAGACCGAGCGCTTCAGGGCCAGGTCCTCG
Source organism: Catenulispora subtropica (assembly GCF_039531675.1). Taxonomy (NCBI): domain Bacteria; kingdom Bacillati; phylum Actinomycetota; class Actinomycetes; order Catenulisporales; family Catenulisporaceae; genus Catenulispora; species Catenulispora subtropica. The sequence continues at coordinate 16,931 of NZ_BAAAQM010000092.1, read as the reverse complement.
GGGACGGCCTCGACCACGAGCTCGGCGGCGGCCAGGTCCTCCAGGGAGGTGGTGAAGGTGATGCGGTCGAGCAGCGCCTCGGCCTCGTCGTCGGTCAGCTTGCCGCGCTTGACCGCGCGCGCCACGGAGCCCTGCAGGTGGCCCTGGCCGCGCGCCACGCCGGCGGCGTCGACTTCCACGCCGATGACCTGGATGCCGTTGCGGGCCATGACTTCGGCGATGCCGGCGCCCATCGTGCCGAGGCCGACGACGCCAATGGTGGTGAACTCGCGGGGCATGGCTATCCGTCTCCTTGAGTTGGGTACTCGCAGCTCCCGAGTGTCGAGGGGCGACAGAGTCTGCGGTTACCGGTCAGTATCTACGGACGACATGTGTTCTGACACCACCTGATTGCCTGTGAGAGTCGACACACCGTTACAGACTGTATCCATGCGCATCGGCGTTTTTCTGGTGGCGGCGGGCTTTCCGGGTGTTTCGCCCGAACGGGCCCTGCGCACCGCCCTCGAGTACGGGATCGCCGCGGAGGACGCCGGGTTCGACGACGTCTTCGTGGCCGAGCACCACTTCATGTCCTACGGCACCTGCCCGTCCGCGCTGACCTTCGCGGCCCTGCTGGCCGGCCGCACCACGCGGATCGGCGTCGGCACCGCCGTGACGGTGCTGTCGACGTCCCATCCGGTCGCGGTGGCCGAACAGGCGGCCATGCTCCACGTCCTGACCGGGGGACGGTTCACGCTGGGCGTCGGGCGCGGCGGGCCCTGGGTGGACCTGGAGGTGTTCGGCACGGGGCTGGAGGGCCTGTCCCACCGGGCGTTCGCCGAGGCCCTGGACATCCTGCGGGCCTGGGGCGAACAGGACGCCGTCTCCTACGACGGTGAGTTCCACCGGTTCCGGGAGGTGCCGACGGTACCGCGCGGGCGGCCGCCGACGCTGGTGGCGTGCACCTCGACGGAGACGGCGCAGCTCGCCGCCCGGCACCGCCTGCCCATACTGCTCGGGATGCACGCCGACGACGCCGAGAAGGCGGCGATGGTGCGGGCCTACGGACCCCGAGCGCCACACACCTCCGTCGTGCTCGCCCAGGTCGCCGACTCACGGGCGGCCGGTGTCAGCCTGCTGCGTCAGACGATGCCGGCGTGGCTCACTCCCGGACTGGCGTCCCATGTCGGTTCGACGGCGGCGGGCTGTCGCGGGATCCGGTGGCCTATACGGAGCACCTGACGGCGATCCATCCGATCGGTCCCGCGGGCTACTGCGCCGACCGGATCCTGGAGTCCGGCCGGACGACCGGCGTCGACCGGTTCCTGCTGTTCGCCGAGGGCGGCGGTCCGGAGCACACGCTGGCGAACATCAAGGCCCTGGGGAGCTCGGTGCTGCCCCTGCTGCGGGCGTCATGACCAAACGGAACCGGTGGCGTCCCCTGCCCCCTGGGACGCCACCGGCCGCTCGCGGAGATCCTCCGGCTCTCGATTCGGGGTGCCCGCACCAGCCCGTATACGGCGCACGGCATACCGACCCGAACCGTCCCCACCAGTGCCGGGGTTCCGCGGTCCTAGCAGTCGCGCAGCAGCGGCGACTGGTTCAGGAGCTGCGAGCGCACCGAGGTGAAGGCGCGGTACTCGTCGGCGTCCTGCGCGGTCCCGGCGGGGAACACCGCGACCCGATGGCAGTTCTGGAAGGCCAGCCGGACCCCGAAGTGCCGCTCCAGGCACCCGCGGATGGCGTCGCTGGCCAGGGCGCGCAGCAGCTGCCCGCGGGCCTGCTCGTCCGGAGGCGGCGTGGTGTTGTCGACGAACCCTGTGCCGCCCGTGCCGTCCACGTGCATCCGGGTCGCCAGATCGCTGACCATCTGCCAGGCATAGGGCAGCGAGGTGCGCACGCAGTCGGCGAACTGCTCGTCGGTGACCTCGCCGAGCTCGGCCGCGGCGAGCAGTTCCTGGGAAACGTCTAGGGACATGTCAGAAGGCTCCTCCCGATTGGGGGTACACCTAGAGGCATGGCCAATCCCGGAGGTCTTCTAACCTGTCGGGGCGAAGGGCTTTCAAAGCGACATCAGCGCATGACTGATGTCCAACCTCCGCCGCTTCAGTGGAAATTCACGTTGTGCAGCCGCGCTTTGTAGAACTCGGCACCGTAGGACAACCCCCGGGTGAAGGACTTGGCACCGGCCGAAGAGAAGAACTGCACGTCGGGATTCACCCAGTCCCTGCTGTCGCCGTGGTACTTCACGCCGGTCGCCTGCACCCAGAACGACTCACCGGACACGTCCTGCGAGAAGGACTTCACCGCGTGGTTCCCGTGGACGGTGGTGACCTTGTGGGTGGCCTTGTCGATGGCGACGACACCGGTGGTGTGGGTGGCCAGCAGAATGTCGCGGTCGCTGTAGGAGGCGTCGAGGCTGTGGCCGAGGTTGGAGGCGCCGATGGAGACGTCGACGCCGCCGGTCAGCCGCGTCGCACGATAGGTGCCGCTGACCGCGTAGGAGGTGGCACGGCCCTGGCCGATGACCCACAGCCGGCCGTGGACGTCGTCGTACCAGACCCCGTGGGCGCCGGCGTAGCTGATGGTCTGCACCAGCGCCAGGGTGCTGGGCCTGCTGACCGCGGTGGGCGCGTAGACGTGCACCGCACCGCCGGTGCAGGCCGCGACGATCGCGCCCACATCGGGGATCCGCTCGATCGCGTGCGGGTTGCCGCCCGGCGAGGCGTGCCACAGCAGGCTCCCGGTGCCCTGCGTCCCCGAGGAGGCCTTGTCCACGATGCCGATGTTGCCCCCGGACGCCGCCACCAGCGCCACCTCGCCGAACGAGGCCGTGCTGCGGAACTTGACGTCGGACAGGTTGCTCCACCCGCCCCCGCCCGGCGCCCACACCCACTGCGGCTTGCTCCACGCCGTCGCCGAGTTGTAGATCTGGATCTGGTTCCGGTACTGCTCGCACACCGCGACCCCGTAGCTCGCCGAGGCCTCGGCGCTCTGCTCCCCGAACCACAGCGCCGCCGGCGTCACCGCCCCGACCGCGAGCGCCGACTTGATCAGGGTCCGTCTGTTCATCTCCACGGTTCGACTCCCTCGTCCGCGTCGCCGTCGACGCTCGCAATATCCTGATACGAGGGACGGCCGGGAGCCAAGGGAACGGCCGGTTTTCACAAAGGCTTTGGCTGGCGGGAGGACGTCCGCCCGTCGTGTCGCGGGCCGGCACCGCTTCCGAAGACCGTCAGAACAACCGCGCCGACGGGTCGTCCATCCCCCGCAGCACCTCGTAGTCCAGCACCGCGCACTCGATCCCGCGGTCGGCGGCGAGGGTGCGGGCCTGCGGCTTGATCTCCTGGGCCGCGAACACCCCGCGCACCGGGGCGAGCAGCGGGTCGCGGTTCAGCAGGTCGAGGTAGCGGGTCAGCTGCTCGACACCGTCGATCTCGCCGCGGCGCTTGATCTCGACGGCGACGTGGGCGCCGGCGGCGTCGCGGGCCATGATGTCGACCGGGCCGATGGCGGTCGGGTACTCGCGGCGGACCAGGGTCCAGCCGCTGCCGAGGGTCTCGATCTGCTCGGCGAGGAGCTCCTGGAGGTGGGCCTCGACGCCGTCCTTCTGCAGGCCCGGGTCCACGCCGAGGTCGTGGCTGGAGTCGTGCTCGATCTCCAGCAGGGTGATCACCAGGCGCTCACCGGCCTTGTTGGTGACCGTCCACTGGGTCCGGCCGTCCTGCTCGCCGTCCGCCTCCTTGAGCGTGCACGGCGGCGACATCCAGTTCAGCGGCTTGTACGCGCGGTCGTCGGCGTGGATCGACACGCTGCCGTCGGACTTCACCAGCAGCAGGCGCTTGGCCTCCGGGAGGTGTGCGGACAGCCGGCCCGCGTAGTCGACGGTGCAGCGGGCGATGACGATGCGCATGGGATCGGAGCCTATCAACCGGTGCGCCCGGTAGGTGCGAAATCCCTATGCGGATCGGCGTAACCGCAGTTGACGGTTCCCGCTATCATTCAGCACGACACGCCGCAACCCACATCCTGATGGGCGCCGCTTCGACGCGAGGAGTCGCAGAACGATGAGTTTCATATCCAAGGCTCTCGAGATCACCGAGAAGAGTTTCGAGGGCGCCGTCGAGCAGCTGGAGGACTGGAGCGCCCACCGCCACGGCGCCAAGCTCTTCATGAAGCTGGGTATCGCCTACTACGCCGAGCAGCGTCTGGAGGGCCACCACGAGCCGGTGGAGCGGATCCTGGACGCCCTCGACGGCCACGCCGCCGAGCACGGTGAGACCGGCATCGACCACCTGCGGGTGACGCACGAGGTGCTGGGCCGCGACTTCAGCGGCGAGCACCACCCCGACGCCGTCGCGGAGAAGGACGCCGAGAAGGCCGACGCCTGATATCGGCGTCTTCGGGCCGGCCGAAAAGCTCAACAAATCAGCGCTCTCCCCTCCGGGATTTCCCCGAGGGAAGAGCGCTGACTTGTGTCCGATCGGTGAGGGATCCGTTCAGACCGCGGTTGTCGAGGAGAGAGCGGATCCGGCCCGCCGGATCTCCTCGACGATGGTGTGCAGGATCTGCGTGATCCCGAAATCCTTCGGGGTGAACACCGCGGCCACCCCGGCCTCGCGCAGCGCGCGGGCGTCGGCGTCGGGGATGATGCCGCCGACCACCACGGGGACGCCGCCGGCCCCGGCCGCACGCAGTTCGGCCAGCACCTCCGGCACCAGCTGCAGGTGCGACCCGGACAGCACGGACAGCCCCACGCAGTGCACGTCCTCGGCCACCGCGGCGGCCGCGATCTGCGCCGGCGTCAGCCGGATGCCCTGGTAGACCACCTCGAAGCCGGCGTCGCGGGCCCGCACCGCGATCTGCTCGGCACCGTTGGAGTGGCCGTCCAGCCCGGGCTTGCCGACCAGCAGCCGCAGCCGCCGGCCGAGGTCGGCGGAGGCCTGGTCCACCTCGCGGCGCAGCTCCACGAGCTCCTCGGACGGGATCGCGGTGCCGGTGGAGCCGGAGACGCCGGTGGGCGCCCGGAACTCCCCGAAGACCTCGCGCAGGACGCCGGTCCACTCGCCGGTGGTCACCCCGGCGCGCACACAGGCCAGCGTGGCGTCCATCAGGTTGGCCGTCGTCGCGGCCTCCCGGCGCAGCCGCTCCAGCGCCGCGTCCACCGCCGCCTGGTCCCGCCCCGCCTTCCAGGCCCGGAGCGAGCGCACGGCCTCCTGCTCCACGGCCGGGTCCACGGTCTGGATCGCCGCGTCGAGGTCCGCGGTCAGCGGGTTCGGCTCGGTCTCGGTGAACTTGTTCACGCCGACGACGACCATCTCGCCGGACTCGATCCGGGCGCGGCGCTCGGCGTGCGCACCGACCAGCTGGGCCTTCAGATAGCCGGACTCCACGGCCGCGACCACGCCGCCGAGGTCGGCGATGCGCTCGATCTCGGCGTAGGCGGCCTCGGCGATCTCGTCGGTCTTGGCCTCGACGACCTTCGAGCCGGCGAACAGGTCGGGGTACTCCAGCAGGTCGGACTCGTAGGCCAGCACCTGCTGCATCCGCAGCGACCACTGCTGGTCCCAGGGCCGCGGCAGGCCCAGCGCCTCGTTCCAGGCCGGGAGCTGCACGGCGCGCGCCCGCGCGTCCTTGGAGAGCGTCACGGCCAGCATCTCCAGCAGGATCCGCTGCACGTTGTTCTCCGGCTGCGCCTCGGTCAGGCCGAGCGAGTTGACCTGCACGCCGTAGCGGAAGCGGCGGAGCTTCTCGTCGGTGACGCCGTAGCGCTCGCGGGTGATCCGGTCCCAGAGGGCGCCGAAGGCCCGGAGCTTGCACATCTCCTCGACGAAGCGCACGCCGGCGTTGACGAAGAAGGAGATGCGGCCGACCACCTGACCGAAGTCCTCCGGCGCCACCTGGCCGGAGTCCCGCACGCCGTCCAGCACGGCGATGGCCGTGGACAGCGCGTAGGCGACTTCCTGCACCGGCTGCGCGCCGGCCTCCTGCAGGTGGTACGAGCAGATGTTGATGGGGTTCCACTTCGGCATGTTCGCCACGGTGTAGGCGATGGTGTCGGTGATCAGCCGCAGCGAGGGCCCGGGCGGGAAGACGTACGTGCCGCGGGAGAGGTATTCCTTGACGATGTCGTTCTGCGTCGTCCCGGCCAGGGCGGCGATGTCGGCGCCCTGCTCCTCGGCGGCCACCTGGTACAGCGCCAGCAGCCACATGGCCGGGGCGTTGATGGTCATCGAGGTGTTCATCCGCTCCAGCGGGATGCCGTCGAACAGGGCGCGCATGTCCCCGAGGTGCGCGACCGGGACGCCGACCTTCCCGACCTCGCCGCGGGCCAGGACCGAATCCGGGTCGTAGCCGGTCTGGGTGGGCAGGTCGAAGGCCACCGACAGGCCGGTCTGGCCCTTGGCCAGGTTCCTGCGATACAGGGCGTTGGACTCGGCCGGGGTGGAGTGCCCGGCGTAGGTCCGCATCACCCAGGGACGGTCGCGCTCGGTCTGCGCCGCATTTTCAAGCACGGGGACTCCCACGTGGATTGTGTCGCCGCCTGCGAGGGATGGGGTCGGCGCCTTGGTCCGGAGCCTACTGACGGGTAATGCGGGTGTCACGGTGAGCTTGCGCACACCGGGTCGCGGCCGGCTGGAGACCCGCTATCTATCTCGATATCAAGCTTCTTGACATCGAACCAGTGTGTCGGTCAGACTCCCGGAGGACGTGCAGGGCTGACGCTAGGGGTGGGACATGGGGCTTCGGAACCGCCGAACGGGTGATATCAGCGAGGGTGATACCGGCGGGGAAGGCGACGGCCGGTCAGGCGGGCGCGGCGGTGCCGATGGGCGCGGCGGGTCCGGCGGTGCCGGCGGGCGCGGCGGTTCCGGCGGTGCCGGCGGGACGATCGCCCAGCTGCGCAACCCGCCGGGGGGCCGGGACGCGCGGATCATGCTCGGGGCGCTGTTCCTGGACCGGACCGGCAGCGGCACCTGGTCGTCCGCGGCGGTGCTGTACTTCACGATCGTGGCCGGGCTGAGCGCCGGCCAGATCGGGGTGCTGCTGGGGGCGGCCGGGCTGGTCGGGATCGCGGGATCGCCGATCGCGGGGCGGCTGGCGGAGCGGTTCCCGGTGCGGTCGATCCTGGTGACGTGCCACGCGGTGCGGGTCGTGACGCTGTGCGCGGTGCCGTTCTGCCACGGGTTCGCGGCCTTGCTCGCCGTCACGACGGTGACGACCCTGGGCGACCGGGCCTCGAAGACCATGGAGATCCTGTTCGCGACCCAGGTGGCGGGGGCCGAGCGGGCGACCTACCGGGCACTGTCGCGGGTGGTGATGAACGCGGCGTTCGCGCTCGGGGCGGGGCTGGCGGCGATCGCGGTGGCGGTGGGGACGCGGGGCGCCTACGACGCGCTGGTGGTCGGGGACGGGTTGTCGTACATCGCGGTGGCGGCGATGGTCCTGCGGACGACGCGGCGGGCGCCGCACCACGGCGCGGTTCCCTCCCCGAAAGCGGTGGAGCCACGACGGTGGCGCAATCCGTGGCGCGACCCGGGCTACCTGCTGTTCGTGGTGCTCGACATCTTCCTGAACCTGGACGACGCGGTCCTGATGGTCGGCCTGCCGCTGTGGGCGGTGACGCACACCGACGCGCCGCACGCCGTGGTCCCGGGCGTGCTGGTGATCAACACGCTGATGGTGGTGTTCCTGCAGATGCCGGCGTCGTCGCGGGTGGTCGGCACGCGGCCGGCGGCGCGGGCGGTGGCGTGGTACGGCGTGGCGCTGCTCGGGGCCTGCGCCCTGATCGCGGTGTCGGGCTCCGGCGGCGCGGCGTTCGCGGGGGTGACGCTGGTGCTGGCGGCGGTGGTGGTCACGATCGCGGAGCTGGTGCGGTCGCTGGCGTCGTGGGAGCTGGCCGTGTCGCTGGCGCCGGGTGAGGCACAGGCCTCGTACATGGGCGTGGCCGGGATGGCGCAGGCGATCGAGCGGTCGGCGGGACCGGTGGCGCTGTCCAGCGGGGTGATGGCGGCGGGGCCGGTGGGGTGGCTCGGGCTCGGCGTGGTCGTCACCGGGCTCGGGGTGGTCCAGCGGGTTGCGAGCCTGCGGCGGCTGGACGCGATGGGCGGCTCACCCGAGCCCGGTCTCACCGTGTTGAGCGCCAGTCCTTCCTGAGCATCGCCATCACGTGGCAGTCGATCCATTCGCCGTCCCACAGCAGGGCGTCGCGCTTGGTGCCTTCGAGGACGAAGCCGACCTTCTCGTAGACGTGGCGGGCGCGTGGGTTGAAGGCGTAGACGTCGAGTTCGACCCGGTGGACCCCGACGGTGTCGAAGGCGTGGGACAGGACCAGGCGAGTGGCCTCGGTGCCGTAACCGCGGCCGAAGACGCGAGGGCCCATCAGGGTGATGCGGAAGCCGCAGGAGCGGTTGTCGGCGTCGAGTTCGTTCAGGACCACCTCGCCGACGTAGCGGCCGGTCGTGTTCTCGACGATCGCGAGGTCGACGCGGTCGGTCTGCTCGCCGCGGGTGCCGTACCAGTGCTCCAGCTGCTCGCGGGTGAAGGTGGCGCGGGTGGCGGTGAGGCGCTTGCCCTCGGGGTCGGCGAGCATCGCGATCAGGTCCGGGACGTCGGCCACGGTCACCGGGCGCAGGGTGACGCGGTCGCCGCGGAGGGTGGGCTTGGCGGCGAAGGAGAGAGTCATGATCGCGATGGTCGCAGGAAACGCGCGCGGCGGCCGCTGGATTTCTCCGGCGGCCGCCGCGCCCGGTGCGGCTGCGCGCCGGATCAGTAGCTGTAGAAGCCCTTGCCCGACTTCCGGCCGAGGTCGCCGGCGGTGACCATGCGGTTCAGCAGCTCCGGCGGGCTGAACTTCTCGTCCTGGGTCTCGGTGTAGATGTTCCGGGTGGCGTTGCGCAGGATGTCGACACCGGTCAGGTCGGTGGTGGCCAGCGGGCCCATGGCGTGGCCGAAGCCGAGCTTGCAGGCCAGGTCGATGTCCTCGGCGGTGGCCACGCCGGACTCGTAGAGCTTCACCGCCTCCACCACCAGGGCGGCGATCAGGCGGGTGGTCACGAAGCCGGCGACGTCGCGGTTCACCACGATGCAGGTCTTGCCGACCTCCTCGGCGAAGGACCGGGCCTTGGCCAGGGTCTCGTCCGAGGTCTTGTAGCCGCGGACCAGCTCGCACAGCTGCATCATCGGCACCGGGGAGAAGAAGTGGGTGCCGACCACGTCCTCCGGACGCCCGGTCACGGCCGCGATCTGGGTGATCGGGATGGCCGAGGTGTTGGTGGCCAGGACCGCGCCCGGCTTGGCCAGGCGGTCCAGCTCGCGGAAGATCTCCTGCTTCACCTCGACGCTCTCGAACACCGCCTCGACCACGACGTCGGCGCCGTCCACGGCCTCGGCGAGGTCGGTGGTGGGGTGCAGCCGTCCCAGCGCGGCCTCCGCCTCCTCGGGGGTGTAGCGGCCCTTGGCGGCGAACTTCTCCAAGGAGGCGCGGATGCCGTCGGTGCCGCGCTTGAGCGCCTCGTCGGTGACGTCGCGCACCGCCACGTCGTACCCGGCGGCCGCGGCCACCTGGGCGATCCCCGAGCCCATCAGTCCGGCGCCGATGACGGCGAGCTTCTTCGACACTGCGCTACCTCGTGCTTCTCAAAGAGTGAGTTGCTAGGACGTCAGAAAGATAACGCGGGGCTCGGGCCGGATCGCGCCCCTGCGGGCGCGGCCTTTTGCGACATCGCTCACACCGCCCTCGGCCGCGACGTCGGTCGGGGAGTGTGGGGCAGAGGCAGAGGCTGAGGCAGGGGCGGGTGCGGAGGAGGCGGAGGAGCCGGGGTGGCTATGGGTAGGGGTCCGGGTCGGGCTCCCGCTCGATCGTGGCGCCGAGCGAGCGGAGCTGCGTGACCAGACCCTGGTACCCGCGGTCGATGTGGCGCACGTCGGACACCGTGGTGTAGCCGTCGGCGACCAGGCCGGCCAGCACCAGGCCCGCGCCGGCCCGGATGTCGGTGGCCCGCACCGGGGCACCGGAAAGGCGCTCGACTCCGCGCACGATCGCGTGGTGTCCCTCGGTGCGGACCGAGGCGCCGAGACGGGCCAGCTCCTGCAGGAAGACGAAGCGGGCGTCGAAGAGGTTCTCGGTCACCATCGAGGTGCCCTCGGCGATCGAGTTCATCGCGGCGAACAGCGGCTGCAGGTCGGTGGCGAAGCCCGGGTAGGGCAGCGTGATGATGTCGACGGCCTTGGGACGGCGGTCCATGGAGACGCGGAAGCCGCTCTCGTCCGAGACGACGGTGGCGCCGGCCTGCGTCAGCTTGTCCAGCGCGATCTCCAGGTGCCCGGCCCGGCCCCCGGCCACGCGGACGTCGCCGCGGGTCATGGTGGCCGCGACCGCGAACATGCCCGCCACGATGCGGTCGGAGACCACGCGGTGCGGCGAGGGGGCCGGCCGCAGCTCGTCCACGCCCTCGATGACCAGGGTGGAGCTGCCGGCGCCGTCGATCTTGGCGCCCATGGCGCCGAGCAGCGCGCAGATGTCGACGATCTCCGGCTCGCGCGCGGCGTTCTCGATCACCGTGGTGCCGCGGGCCAGGACGGCGGCCATCAGGATGTTCTCGGTCGCCCCGACGCTCGGGAAGTCGAGCAGGATGCTGCCGCCGGTGAGGCCGCCGGGCGCGGAGGCGACGAGGAAGCCGTGCTCCTGCGAGATGGTCGCCCCGAGCCGCTCCAGGCCGTCGATGTGCATGTCCAGCCCGCGCGAGCCGATCGCGTCGCCGCCCGGGTAGGACACCTTGGCCTCGCCGCGCCGGGCCAGCAGCGGGCCCAGCACGCAGATCGACGCCCGCAGCCGGCGGACCAGGTCGTAGTCGGCCTCCGTACCGGGCGCGGCCGGGACGTCGATGACCAGGGTCGAGCCCTCCTGCGGGCCCTCCTCGCGCTCCGGGCCGGGCGTCCAGTCCAGCTCCACGTCGCAGCCCAGGCGGCGCAGGAGCTCGGCCATCAGCTCCACGTCCAGGATGCGCGGGACGCCGTGCAGTTCGGTGCGGCCCTCGGCGAGGAGGGCGACGGCCATCAGCTTCAGGGCACTGTTCTTCGCGCCGCACACCGCGATCTCGCCCGCGAGGCGGGCCCCTCCGGCGACTTTGAAACGCTCCACGGAGCGTCATCCTCGCACAAGGGCATAGCTCTTTCGGGTGACCGGCAGGCAACCTGCGGCTTTCGGTTCGCGTCTTCCCCCATGCCATGGAGACCAGGGACCACGTTCAGCCTGAACCCGACGACCGTGACGAGAAGCGCGGCTTCGGACGCGACGACGAGTTTTCGGACGCGTTTTTGGACCACACTGGTGGGGTGTCGGAGGAGAGCGGCGGGGTTGGCGCGTGCGACGAGTGCGGGAGCCGCGGCGAGCGCGGGGGGCCCGATGAGCGCGAGCGCGGCGAGGGCCGCGACACCGCGATATTCACCCTCGGCGAGGAGACCGCTCGGATAGAACAGCCGGAGCTGCACCGGCTGCTGCGCGGGATCGCCGACGAGGTCGCGCCTTCGCCGCGCGGTGACTTCTTTCCGCAGGTGCTCAAGCGCGCTGCGGTGATGCGGAGGCGGCGGCGGGCGGTGCGGGCGTCGTCGGCGACCGCGGTACTGGTGGCGGCGGTGATCCTCGCACCGACGGTCGCGCGTGAGCTCGGGGTGCGCGGGGGTGCGGCTGTGGCGGCGCCGCCTTCGGCGGTGGTGGACATGGCGAGCGCTTATCCGGAGGCGGATGCTTCGGCGACGGAGTTGGTGCCTTTGGTGGCGGCGAAGCCGGCTAATGCTTTGAACTGGGGGACGCGAGGGGATGCGCTGCCGGGGGAAGCGGTGCAGCTGGCTGGGTCCTATGTGACGGAGCGGGGGGTTGCCGGGGCGAGTGGTTCTGGCGGGGCGAGCAATTCTGGCGAGGGCTCGCAGTCGGATGCGGCTGCCGCTGCGGCAGGGGCGGCTGACGCGGCGCGGTCTCAGGCCGATGCCGATGTGACGGCGAGCGCGGCTTCGGCTTCCGTGACGACTCTGTGGGCAGGCGTCGAGGACGACACGACGGGGGTCGTGCCGTCGCATGCCGGAGACATCGGGATCAACGTCAACGGGAGTCCCGAACGACTGGTTCAGCAGGACGCGCACAAGACGTGGCTGTTCGTGATGCAGGGCTGGCGGGTCGGGCCGGATGGGGCGCCCGCGTCGCAGGCGGTGTTGTTGGTCGGTGAGTACACGCAGAGCGCCGGTGAGTCGAGCATGACGGTGCATTCGACGCCGGTGGTCTTCGCCCACGCGCGGCCGGGATCGGGCGACGACAAGAACGACACGGATCAGATCGCGGAGCTTTCGATCTGGTTGCCGGAAAGCGGGCGGCTGCTGGTGTTGGGGGCGCCGCAGACGAAGACGGTGCTGTATGCGAAGACCGGTGGGGATCTGATTCCGCAGAAGACGATCGACGGGGTGGCGCTGTTCCCGAGGACGCGGAGTCTGGTGAAGGGGCAGTTCGCGGACACCGTGCAGGTGCGGGATGCGAAGAATGTGGCTTTGACGCCGCCGAAGGCTTGGAGTGCGGGGGACTTCGCGCTGAGCGGGGTTGAGTGGCGGTGGCGGAGCACGGAGCCGGGGTGGGTTTCGGTGGCGGCGGGGTCGCCGGTGCCGGCACCGGTGCTGACGCCGGTACCGGCGCCTTCCAAGGCGGGGCCGGTTGTGGCGCCTCCATCGAAGACGTCGCCTCCGACTGCTACCGGGCACGTGAAAACGTCGACGGAGCCACCCGCTCAGCACCGGTGAGGGCTGCCCACTACCGTTGGTGCCATGGTGAACCTGACCCGCATCTACACCCGTACCGGTGATGACGGTACGACCGCGCTCGGTGATCTGAGCCGGGTTCGGAAGACGGACGCGCGGCTGGCCGCGTACGCCGACGTCGACGAGGCCAACGCCGCCATCGGACTGGCTCTCGCGTTCGCGGAGAACTCGGCCGGGATGCTCGACGAAGGGATCAGGACGCTACTCCGCAGGATCCAGAACGAGCTGTTCGATCTGGGCGCGGACCTGTCGACGCCGCCGGCGGAGAACCCGGAGTTCCCGCCGCTGAGGATCGAGGCGGCGTACGTCGAGCGGCTTGAGGCGGCGTGCGACGAGTGGAACGAGACGCTGGGGAAGCTGCGGTCGTTCATTTTGAACGGCGGGACGCTGGTCGCCGCGCAGCTGCACGTCGCGCGGACCGTGACGCGGCGGGCGGAGCGGAGCGCGTGGGCGGCCGTCGAGGCTTACGGGGATGGGATCAATCCGTTGGCGGTGAAGTATTTGAACCGGCTGTCGGATTTGCTGTTCATCTTGGCGCGAGTGGCTAACACGGACTCGCATGGTGGGGATGGGGATGTTCTGTGGGTGCCGGGCGGGGAGCGGTAGTTCGTAGAACTTCGGGCGCCGCCTTCGGACGCTGAGGTTGGCCGGGGCGGCCTGCCGGCGCGGCTGCCGGTGCGCTCAACTCACCCGTGAGATGTTCCATCCGGGCGGGGCCGCCTCCACCCAGGTGAGGAAGGCCATCATCGACTCCGGCGACATCGCCAGTTCGACGGCCTCGCCGGCGGCTGAGCATTCGAGGACCGACCAGCCCGGCAGGAGGGTTCGGGTCTCCTCCCCCACGGCTTCGCGGCGGCCGACGACGTCGAAGCCGCGGCGGGCCAGGCTGGTGCGGGGGCGGGGACTGTAGCTGAAGACGCGGTAGAGCTCGACGGTCAGTTCGCGGTAGCGGCCTACGGCGAAGGACCAGCCGGAGGCGTCGCCCAGGGTGGGGATGGGGGCGAACCGTACCGCGCAGTCGAAGGCGCCGCCGCCGCGGCGGATCAGGTGGCGGCGCATGGGGATGAAGGCCAGGGCCAGGCAGATGACTACCAGGGTGATGGCCAGGAACTCGACAGCGCTGAGCATCTAGGGGTGCTCCTCACTGTCGAGTCCTGGGCGCATCTACGTGCCTCAGTGGCCGGTGTGGCCCGCGACGCGGAGTTGGGCCTCGGCGAAGCGGAGGTCCGCGTCGGCTTGCTCGCGGGCGGCCTGGTCGTCGCCCGCGTTGTGCTCGGCGGTGCGGGCTTCGGAGGCCAGTTGCTGGGCCGCGGTGACGTCGATCTCGGACGGGAGCAGGAGGCTCTCGGCCAGGACGGAGACGTCGTCGCGGGCTACGGACAGGAAGCCGCCGGAGACGACCGCTTCCAGGGTGCCCTCCTCGGTGCCGCGGATGGACACGATGGAGGGCTGGAGGATGGAGAGGATCGGCTGGTGGCCCGGGAGCACGCCGGTGTCGCCTTCGGTGGTGCGGGCCACGATCATCTCGGCCGTGCCCTGCCACACCTTGCGGTCCGCGGCCACCAGGGAGACGTTCAGCCGGCGGCCGCCGTGCTGCTCGCTCATGCCCGCTCCAGCTCCTTGGCCTTCTTCTCCAGGTCGTCCAGGCCGCCGCACATGAAGAACGCCTGCTCCGGGACGTGGTCGTACTTGCCGTCGGCGATGGCGGTGAAGGCGTGGATGGTCTCGTCCAGGGGGACGAAGGAGCCCTCGATGCCGGTGAAGACCTTGGCGACGTACGTGTTCTGGGACAGGAAGCGCTCGATGCGGCGGGCGCGCTGCACCGTGATCTTGTCCTCTTCGGACAGCTCGTCCATGCCGAGGATGGCGATGATGTCCTGCAGGTCCTTGTACTTCTGGAGGATCTGCTTGACCCGGGTCGCGCACTGGTAGTGGTCCTGGCTGATGTAGCGCGGGTCCAGGATGCGCGAGGTGGAGTCCAGCGGGTCCACCGCGGGGTAGATGCCCTTCTGGGTGATCGGACGGCTCAGCACCGTCGTCGCGTCCAGGTGGGTGAAGGTGGTGTGCGGGGCCGGGTCGGTGATGTCGTCCGCGGGGACGTAGATCGCCTGGACCGAGGTGATGGAGTGGCCCTTGGTCGAGGTGATGCGCTCCTGCAGCTCGCCCATCTCGTCCGCCAGGGTCGGCTGGTAGCCCACCGCGGAGGGCATACGGCCCAGCAGGGTGGAGACCTCGGAGCCGGCCTGGGTGAAGCGGAAGATGTTGTCGATGAACAGCAGCACGTCCTGCTTCTGCACGTCGCGGAAGTACTCCGCCATGGTCAGCGCGGACAGGGCGACGCGCAGGCGGGTGCCCGGCGGCTCGTCCATCTGGCCGTAGACCAGGGCGGTCTTCTCGATGACGCCGGTCTCGGTCATCTCCGCGATCAGGTCGTTGCCCTCGCGGGTGCGCTCGCCGACGCCGGCGAACACCGACACGCCGCCGAAGTTCTCCGCGACGCGGTAGATCAGCTCCTGGATCAGCACGGTCTTGCCCACGCCCGCGCCGCCGAACAGGCCGATCTTGCCACCGTTCACGTACGGCGTCAGCAGGTCGATGACCTTGATGCCGGTGGTGAACATCTCGGTCTTGGAGTCCAGCTGGTCGAAGCTCGGCGCCTTGCGGTGGATGCCCCAGCGCTCGGTCGGGTTGAACTCCTCGCCCTCCTGGAGGTTGAGGACCTCGCCGGTGACGTTGAAGACCTTGCCCTTGGTGATGTCGCCGACCGGCACCATGATCGGGCCGCCGGTGTTCACCACCTCGGCGCCGCGGACCAGGCCGTCGGTCGGCTTCAGCGCGATGGCGCGGACCATGCCGTCGCCGATGTGCTGGGCCACCTCGAGGGTCAGAGTCCGGGTCTCGCCCAGGAACTCGTAGTCGATGGTGAGCGCGTTCAGCAGGTCCGGCATCGCGTCGACGGGGAACTCCACGTCGACGACCGGGCCGATGATCCGCGCGACGCGGCCGACGGCCTTCGTCGTGGTCTCAGTGGTCGCAGTCATTTCAGTCACTTCCCACATTCGCATCGGCCAGCGCGTTCGCGCCGCCCACGATCTCGCTGATTTCCTGGGTGATCTCGGCCTGCCGGGCCGCGTTCGCCAGCCGGGTGAGGTTGTCGATGAGGTCGCCGGCGTTGTCCGTCGCCGACTTCATCGCGCGGCGCCGGGCCGCGTGTTCGGAGGCCGCCGCCTGGAGGAAGGCGTTGTACATGCGCGCCCGCACGTAGTGCGGCAGCAGCGCGTCCAGCACCCGCTCCGGGGACGGCTCGAACTCGTACAGCGGGAACACGCCGCCGGGCGGGGGCTCGGTGGTCTCCTCGTACTGCAGCGGCAGGATCCGCACCGTGGTGGGCTGCTGCGACAGCATCGAGATGAACCGGGTCGAGACCAGGTGGATCTCGTCGATCCCGGAGTCCTCGTCCAGGAACGCTTCGATCACCTCGTCGGCGACCTCGCGGGCGTCCTCGTACGCCGGGTTGTCGGAGAACCCGACCCAGGTGCCGGCCATCGACCGCTCCCGGAAGGTGTTGTAGACCACGCCCTTGCGGCCCACCACGTAGCGCACCGGCTCCTTGCCCTGCTCGCGCAGCAGCTGCATCAGCTGCTCCGCCTCCTTCAGGACGTTGGCGTTGTAGCCGCCGCAGAACCCGCGGTCACTGGTGACCACGACGACCGCGGCCTTCGGCGTGACGCCGGGCTTCGGCGCGCGCTCGGTGGTCAGCGCGTGCGAGGCGTTGGAGCGCGACGCGACCGCCGAGACGGCGCGCGTGATCTCCTCCGCGTACGGCGTGGAGGCGGCGACCTTCTGCTGCGCCTTCACGATGCGGGCCGTGGCGATGAGTTCCTGGGCCCGGGTGATCTGCTTGGTCGCCTTCACCGAGGCGATGCGGCGCCGGTAGACCCGGAGCTGGCCTCCCATGTCAGTTCACCCCTTCCCGAATCTCGGTGCTCACAGATGTCTTGGTCACGTCGATCAGGCCTTGTGCTTGGTGATCGTGGCCTGGCCGACCTCGTCCTCGCCCAGCGCGTCGACCTTGGCCTGGTCCGCGAGCAGCGTGCCGTCGCCGAGCTCGAAGCCGCGCTTGAACTGCGCGACCGCGTCCTTCAGCG
>NZ_BAAAQM010000091.1:0-26977 GCF_039531675.1 Catenulispora subtropica | reverse complement strand
TCAACCTGAACAGCTACATCGGCCAGACCATCACCCTGAAGTTCACCGGCACCGAAGACGTCTCCCTGCAGACGTCCTTCGTGGTGGACGACACCGCGCTGAACGTCAACTGACCGAAGCCGGCACCACCCACCGTGTGACCGCTGCGCGCCCCGCCTAGCCCAGGGCGCGCAGCTCCGACAGCCGCTCGGCGACCTGCTCCAGGTCGGCGAGCGGCTGTTCCGGTCCGAAGAAGAGCACGATCTCGCTGAAGCCCGCGTCCAGCCACGGCGCGACGTCGTCGACCACCCGCCGCGGGTGCGGCCGCAGCTGCACCGACCGCCGGATCTCCCTCGGGTCCCGGCCGACCTCGGCGCACCACCGGTCCAGCACGCCCGACAGCCGCGCCGCCTCGTCGACCCCGGCGTGGTTGACGGTGTTCCAGACGTCGGCGTGCTCGGCCACCAGCTTCAGCATCCGCTTCTCGCCGGTGCCCCCGAGCCACACCGGCGGATGCGGCCGCTGGACGGGCTTCGGCGCGTGCACCGCCTTCTCCAGCGTGTAGTGCTCTCCCGCGAAGTCCACGAACGTCTCGGGGGACCACAGAGCCTTGATGACCGCCAGCGCCTCACCGAGCTTCTCGATGCGCCGGCGCGCGCCGCCCAGCTCCAGCGCCAGCATCCGGTGCTCGTACTCGGCCCACCCGGCCCCGATCCCGAACTCCAGCCGTCCGCCCGAGAGGTGGTCGACCGTCGTCGCGATCTTCGCCAGGACCGCCGGATGCCGCAGCGTGTTCGCCGTGACCATGCAGCCCAGCCGCGCGCGGCGGGTCTCCGAGGCCATCGCGGCCAGCAGCGTCCACCCGTCGAACAGGTCGATCGCCGGATCCGGCTCGGCCACCGTCGCGGCGTTGCCCACACCGGCCAGGTGGTCGTAGACCCACAGGTGGTCGAACCCGGACTCGTCGGCCAGCCGCCAGAATCCCCGCAGCGCCGCGATCGTCGTGCCCTGCGGCACGAGCTTCGCGCCGAAGCGGATCGGGTGCTGGTAGGTCATCGGCGCACCGGGCTACTTGCCGATCTGCCCGAGGTCGCGCACGCCGCCGGTGGAGGCGCTGGACGCCAGCGCGGCGTAGGCGCGCAGCGCGACCGAGACCGGACGGTCCCGATCGCGCGGCTGGTACCCGCCGAGCTCGGCCAGCAGCTTCGTCCGCCGCGCGTCCAGCACCTCGGGGTCCACATCCAGGTGCAGGCTGCGCGTGGCGATGTCGATCCGGACCGTGTCCCCGTCCTCGACGAGCGCGATGACGCCGCCGGACGCGGCCTCCGGCGAGACGTGACCGATGGAGAGCCCCGACGTCCCGCCGGAGAACCGGCCGTCCGTCACCAGGGCGCACTTCGCGCCCAGCCCGACGCCCTTCAGGAACGCCGTCGGGTAGAGCATCTCCTGCATCCCGGGACCGCCCTTGGGCCCCTCGTAGCGGATGACCACGACGTCGCCCTCGACGATCTGCTTGGACAGGATCGCCTCGACCGCGGCGTCCTGCGACTCGAAGACCTTCGCCGGCCCCGAGAACTCCCAGATCTTCTCGTCCACGCCCGCGGTCTTCACGATCGCGCCGTCGGTGGCCATGTTGCCCCAGAGCACGGCCAGGCCGCCGTCCTTGGTGTAGGCGTGCGCCAGGTCGCGGACGCACCCGGCCTCGGCGTCCGTGTCCAGGCTCGCCCACCGGTTCGCGGTCGAGAACGGCTCGGTGGTTCGCACCCCACCGGGCGCCGCGTGGAACAGCTCGACCGCGGCCTCCGACGCCTTGCCGCCGCGCACGTCCCACTCGTCCAGCCACACCTGGAGCGTCGGGGCGTGCACGGCGTGCACTTCTTGGTCCAGCAGCCCGCCGCGGTTCAGCTCGCCGAGGATCGCCGGGATGCCGCCGGCGCGGTGCACGTCCTCCATGTGGAACTGGCTGCTCGGCGCCACCTTGGAGATGCACGGCACGCGGCGTGAGACGTGGTCGATGTCCTTCAGGCCGAAGCCGACGCCGGCCTCCTGGGCGGCGGCCAGCAGGTGCAGCACCGTGTTGGTGGAGCCGCCCATGGCGACGTCCAGGGCCATGGCGTTGCCGAACGCGGCGGGGGTCGCGATCGCGCGCGGCAGCACCGACTCGTCGTCGCCGTCGTAGTAGCGCCGGGCCAGGTCCACGACCGTCGTGCCGGCCCGCTCGAACAGCTGGCGGCGCGCCTCGTGGGTGGCCAGCACCGAGCCGTTGCCGGGCAGGCCCAGACCGAGCGCCTCGACCAGGCAGTTCATCGAGTTGGCGGTGAACATGCCGGAACAGGAGCCGCAGGTCGGGCACGCCGAGCGCTCGATGCCGCCGAGCTGCTCGTCGGTGACCGCGTCGTTGGCCGAGGCGATCATCGCGTCGATCAGGTCGATCTTGGAGTGCACCACGCCCTCGATGGCGGTGGTCTTGCCGGCCTCCATCGGGCCGCCGGAGACGAACACCGTCGGGATGTTCAGGCGCAGCGCGGCCATCAGCATGCCGGGGGTGATCTTGTCGCAGTTGGAGATGCACACCAGCGCGTCCGCGCAGTGCGCGTTCACCATGTACTCGACCGCGTCCGCGATCAGCTCGCGGCTGGGCAGCGAGTAGAGCATCCCGGCGTGGCCCATGGCGATGCCGTCGTCGACGGCGATGGTGTTGAACTCCTTGGCCACGCCGCCGGCCGTCCGCACCGACTCCGCGACGATCTCGCCGACGTTGCGCAGGTGCACGTGCCCGGGAACGAACTGGGTGAAGGAGTTCGCGACGGCGACGATCGGCTTGCCGAAATCGTCGTCCCCCATACCGGTGGCCCGCCAGAGCGCGCGAGCCCCCGCCATATTGCGTCCATGGGTACTGGTCCGCGACCGCAGGGCGGGCATGGGAGGCTCCGATCTTCAGCTGCTTCTCGACGCGCGTCTCAGCTTCGGTCACCAAAGCTGAGACGGACATTCTCGCACTATGGACTCTACCGTTCCAGGCCCGTCCGGGTAGTGGACGGCACGGGAGCCGTTCGCCGTACCATCGGCCCGTGGGCGAGTCTGGGCGGGGACGAAGCGGGACCGACCTTCTGGACCTCGGCGCCGTCGGGCGCCGCCGGCGTCGGGTCCCGGCGAAGGTCTTCCTGGTCGTCGCGGCGCTGATCGCCCTACCGACGGTGGGCGTCACACTCATCGGCTCGATATCCCTGGTCGCGGCGCAGGCCGACCAGAACAGGTACGACAGGGCGCCGTTCTGCGCGGCCGGGGTGACGAACACGCACGACTGCGTGCTGCGCACCACCGCGACGGTGGAGTGGGTCGACGCGACCCGCAACACCGGCAAGAGCGCGCACGGCTCCACGACCAGAGCCGCCGTGAAGCCGGATGTCGGCCTGCCGCAGACCGTCACGGTGTCCAAGTCGCAGGACCTTACCTGGGAGATCACCGCCGGCGACAGGTGGCCGGTCCTGGTCTGGCGCGACGAGGTCACCCGCTACACGCTGTCCGGCCGGACTCACGACGCCGACGAGAACCCGCACCACGTGGTGGCCGCTCTGCTGATCAGCGTGTCGGCCTGCATGGCGGTGGGCTCGCTGACCGGACGCGTGGTGCTGCGGCGACTGCTGCGGAGACGGATCGCGGTCAACCCGGCGCGGCACCGGATCCCGGACTGGACGCTGCTCGGCCTCGCGGCCGCGACGATCGTCGCCGCGGTCCTGCGCGCGTCGTGGTTCGTGTCCGGATTCGGGCTCGCCGGGGTCCTCGTGCTGGCTGGTTCGGCGACGGTGTGGCCGTTCCCGCGATGGGTGCGGCGGCCGGATCCGGACTCGCTGCCGGGCGGCGGCGGGCGCTCGTAGCCGCTCAGGCGGCGGGCCGGG
The DNA here is from genome assembly GCF_039531675.1 of Catenulispora subtropica. Taxonomy (NCBI): domain Bacteria; kingdom Bacillati; phylum Actinomycetota; class Actinomycetes; order Catenulisporales; family Catenulisporaceae; genus Catenulispora; species Catenulispora subtropica. Next base: position 23,099 of record NZ_BAAAQM010000091.1, on the reverse strand, counting down.
CCCCGGGCCCGTCCCCGGCTCCGGCGGCCTTGCGGCTGCGCCAGTCGACGAGCCCGACCAGCAGCGCGGCGACCTCGAAGCAGATCGCGACGACGGCGCCGGCCTGGAAGGCGTTCGCGTAGCCCTTGCCCTCCCCGACCCTGGAGAAGAACACCGAGCTGACGCAGGCGATGCCGAGCGCCGAGCCGAGGCGCTGCCCGGTCTGCATCACGCCGCCGGCCGTGCCCGCCCGGGCCACCGGGACCTCGGACAGCGCCAGCGCCAGGTTGGGGGCGATGACCAGCCCGGAGCCGACACCGGCGACCAGCAGCGGCGCCGCCGCCGCGACTCCCGCGCCGCGGCCGTGGACCCAGTGCACGACCAGGATCGCGGTCCCGGTGGCGACCGTCACCAGGACGATGCCGAGGATCACCAGGGCGCGCCCGTGCTTGCCGACCAGGCGGCCGCCCAGGGTGGCGCTGACGGCCGAGCCGAGGGCGAACGGCGTCGTCGCCAGACCCGCTTCCAAGGCGCTGTAGTGCAGGCCGTCCTGCAGGAACAGCGTGAAGATGAAGAAGATCGTGGTGAAGCCCCCGAAGTAGAGCAGGGCGAGCGTCGCGCCGCGGGTGTAGGAACCGATGCGGAGCAACGAGGGCGGCACCAGCGGAGTCCGACCGGAGGCCGCCATCCGGCGCTCCCACAGGGCCAAGGCGGCGAGCAGCAGCACGCCGAGCACGACCAGCCACCACTTGCCGCGGCCCGTCCACTGCTGCTCCTGCACCAGCGGCAGCATGACGGCGATGACCGAGCCGCCGAGCAGCGCGACACCGATCCAGTCGATGCGGCCGCGCATGCGCGCCATCCCGGCGCCGACACACCCCGGGATCAGCCGCAGCGCCAGCGCGAAGGCGACGACACCGATCGGCAGGTTGACGAAGAACACCCACCGCCACCCGTGCTCCTCCCCGCCGGCCGCGATCAGCAGCCCGCCGGCCAACGGCCCGACCGCCGTGGCCAGCCCCACCGTCGCGCCGAAGTAGCCGAAGGCGCGCGCCCGCGCCCCGCCGCTGAACATCTCCTGGATCAGCCCCGAGATCTGCGGCCCGAGGACACCCGACGCCAGCCCCTGCACCAGCCGCGAGACGACCAGGAAGGTGGCGCTCGGCGCGATCCCGCACAGCCCGGAGGCCACGGTGAAGGCGGCCAACCCGGCCAGGAACGCGGTGCGGCGCCCGACCATGTCACCGAACACACCCGCCGGGACCAGGATCAGGCCGAAGGTGAGTGCGTAGCCGGAGACCACCCACGAGAGATCGGCGGGCGTGGCGTGCAGCCCCTTCTGCATCGAGGGCAGCGCGACGTTGACGATGGAGACGTCGAGCAGGGTCATGAACCCGACGAGCAGACAGACCGCGAGCGCCCGGTACTTGTGGGCGTCGGACAGATCGGCGACTCCGGGGATGACTGAGTGCGGCTCGGGCTGCTCGGCGGTGACCGTGCGAGTGTTCTCCGAGGCGCTCATAGGCGTCACGGTGGCAGCGGGCGGGACGGGTCGCAAGTCGAACCGGCCGGGCGGTGGGGGCGCGGCGGCGTGGAACGGCCGAGCGAGCGGCGGATCCGGCGGGGATCACCAGAGCCGTTGTGACACCGGGCGCTTGCTCATGTCGTACTCGGGATGCGGCGGGCCGGTTCCTCGGACGGATCAGGGCGACGGTGACGGTCTGCGACGGCCCGTCCGGAACGGACAGCGTGATCTCGGTCGACCTCTTGCCGCCGTCACTCCCGGCCGGACTCCGGTGTCCTGCCCGCCTCCAGCGCCTTGCCGATGGCGTCCAGCGCGTCGCCGAGCGCCGTCAGCTGCGCCCGGCTCAGCGGCGTGATGAACGCCTCGCGGACGTCCCGCACATGGGTGGGCACCGCCAGCAGCAGCTTGTCCCAGCCGGCGTCGGTCAGCACGGCGTAGAACCCGCGGCCGTCGGTCTCGCACGGCTCGCGCCGCACCAGGCCTTCCTTCTCCATCCGGCTGATCTGGTGCGACAGGCGGCTCTTGGACAGCAGCGCACCCTCCGCCAGCTCGGTCATCCGCAGCCGCCGCAGCGGTGCTTCGGACAGGCGCGCCAGTACTTCGTAGTCGATCAGGGTGAGGCCGTGTCCCCGGGTGAGGCTGGCGTTCAGCCGGTCCGGCAGCAGCCGCATGACCGAGATGTACCGGCGCCACACGGCCTGCTCGGTCTCGTCGAGCCAGGGGGTCTCCTCCGTGCCGTCCGCGCTCATAGCCCAAGCTTAACGGCACTGGTTGAAGCTGAAACGTTCTCGGCCCGCCGACCGGGTGGCCGGCCTCGGCGCCCTGGTCGGCGGGCCGTGGAACGGGCGCCCGCGACGTCCCCTACACGCCCCCGGCCGGCTCGCCGGCGTGCCCTCCGGCGTGCTCTCCGACATGCTCTCCGGCCGCCGGGTCGACGGACAGCTGCGCCGCCTTCTCCAGCGCGATCTCCCCGGCCGCGGCCCGCGCCTGCGGCATCGTGCCCCCGCACGCCGCGATCTCCACGGTGAGCAGAGCGTCGGCGTGCCGTGCGGCCTCGAACGCCTCCCCGCCGCCGCGGATCCCGAACAGCCGCTTGGAGAGCAGCAGATAGACGATCGCGCCGACGTTGATCGCGAACGTGCAGGCCGCGAGCACCCACGACTTGTGCTCGTGGATCTTGTTCAGGCCGTCCCAGATCTCCAGCGGCAGGAAGATGGCGGTGCCGACGGCGGTCAGATACTCGCCCCAGCGCTTCACCATCCACAGGCCGACGCCCTCGACGGTCTCCAGCAGCGCGTACCCGCCCAGGAGTCCGGCCACGATGTGGACGCTCTTCGGGCTGTAGTCGAACGCCTTGCGGATCCGCTCGACCACGCCGGCGTGCTCCACGTCCCACCCGAAGTGGTTGGCCAGCGGCTTGAACGCGGTCAGGTCCGACTCGAACAGCTGCCGCACCGCGTTCTGGTCGCTGCCGAACTTCCACACCGCCCAGGCGATGAACGCGATCACCACGCCCCGCCCGATCCGCTCCACCGCCAGCACCCGCAGGATCAGCAGATCCCGCAGCGCCTTGCCGCGCGGCACGATCGGCGCCTCGTTCGCCGGACCGCTCCCCCGCGGCTCGCCGATGACGAAGTCACCGCATCGCAGACAACGCCACGCCGGCCCGTGGACCGTCTCCACCCGCAGTCGTGCGGCCAGCTCCGGCTCGATGCCGGGCCCGACCGGTGCGTAGGTCTCGTGCCCCCGCCGCGCGCAATGGCGCCTGTTCCAGTCACGCATGGTGCACAGCGTAGGGGGGACCCGCCGACGCGTGGTAGCGACTCAGGTATTCTCCTGCCACATACCGACAGGATGTCGGAATAGTGCCGGAGAACAGCGAGGACCCCCCGTGACCACTGCCGATGTGACCGCCGCCGCGGACCCCAAACTCGCGCGGTTCCGCCTGGTGTCACTGGCCGAAGGCGTGTCCTTCCTGCTGCTGCTCTGCGTCGGGATGCCCCTGAAGTACGGCGCCGGCATGCCCGCCGCCACGATGGTCTTCGGCTCGCTGCACGGCCTGCTGTTCCTGGCCTACCTGGCCCTGGCCTGGGACCAGAAGCAGGCCCAGGAGTGGGACGGCAAGCGGTTCGGCGTGGTGCTGGTGGCGTCGGTGCTGCCGACCGGGCCGTTCTGGCTGCACAAGTCGCTCAAGAAGTGACGGTGTAAGGCTTCTCACACCCGGCCTCAGTCGCTGACGCCCGCCACCAGCTCGTCAGCCGCCGAATACGGGTCCAGCTCCCGCCCGACCACGCGCTCCGCCAGCGCCGACAGCCGCCGGTCGCCGTGCAGGTCGCCGATGCGGGCGCGCAGGGCGGCCAGGGCGATGCCCTCGATCTCCACCGAGGCCCGGTACCGGCGGCGCTCGGCGAGCTTGCCGTTGCCCTCCAGCCAGGCCTTGTGCTTCTCCAGCGCCTCGACGAACTCGTCGACGCCCTGACCGGTCGCGGCCACCGTCTTCACGATCGGCGGCCGCCAGTCGCCCGGGTTGCGGGACTCGCCGAGCGCCAGCATGTGGCCGAGTTCACGCGCCGTGGCGTCGGCGCCGTCCCGGTCGGCCTTGTTGACCACGAACACGTCGCCGATCTCCAGGATCCCGGCCTTCGCGGCCTGGATCCCGTCGCCCATGCCCGGGGCCAGGAGCACCACCGAGGTGTCGGCCGTCGCGGCGATCTCCACCTCGGACTGGCCCACGCCGACGGTCTCGATCAGCACCACGTCGCAGCCCGCGGCGTCGAGCACCCGGACGGCCTGCGGCGTGGCGGCGGACAGGCCGCCGAGGTGGCCGCGGGAGGCCATGGAGCGGATGTAGACGTCGCGGTCGGTCGCGTGCTCCTGCATGCGGACGCGGTCGCCGAGCAGCGCGCCGCCGGAGAAGGGCGAGGAGGGGTCGACGGCGAGGACGCCGACCCGCCTGCCCTGCGCGCGGAACGCCGTGACCAGCGCGGACGTCGACGTGGACTTGCCCACGCCCGGTGCCCCGGTCAGCCCGACGACGTACGCGTTGCCCGCGTACGGCGTCAGGGCCGCCATCACCTCCCGCAGCAGCGGCGAGCCGTCCTCCACGTGGGAGATCAGCCGCGCCACCGCGCGGGGGTCGCCCTTCCGGGCGCGTTCGACAAGGTCTGTCACATCGGTGCTGGCCACGGCGGGTGATCCTACCTAGCGGTGCCTAGCCGCGCTTCAGGCGCGCTTGGGGACGGTGATGATCAGCGCGTCGCCCTGACCGCCGCCGCCGCACAGCGCCGCCGCGCCCGTCCCGCCGCCCCTCCTCTGGAGTTCCAGGGCGAGGGTCAGCACCAGCCGCGCGCCGGACATGCCGATCGGGTGGCCCAGCGCGATCGCGCCGCCGTTGACGTTCACGATCTCGTCGCTGACGCCCAGGTCGCGCATCGACTGCACGCCGACCGCCGCGAAGGCCTCGTTGATCTCGATCAGGTCCAGGTCGGCCACGGTCAGCCCCTGCTTGCCCAGCGCGTGCCGGATCGCGTTCGAGGGCTGCGACTGCAGCGAGGTGTCGGGACCGGCGACGTTGCCGTGCGCGCCGATCTCGGCGAGCCACTCCAGACCCAGTTCCTCGGCCTTGGCCTTCGACATCACGACCACGGCCGCGGCGCCGTCGGAGATCTGCGAGGAGGTGCCGGCGGTGATGGTGCCGTCCTTGGTGAACGCCGGGCGCAGGCCCGCCAGGCCCTCGACGGTGGTGTCCGGGCGGATGCCCTCGTCGGTGGCGAACTGGATCGGGTCGCCCTTGCGCTGCGGGATCGAGACCGGAGCGATCTCGGCGTCGAACACACCGTTCTTCTGCGCGGCGGCGGCCCGCTGGTGCGAGCGGGCGGCGAACTCGTCCTGCGGGGCGCGCTCGATGCCGAGACGGGCGTTGTGCCTCTCGGTCGCCTGGCCCATGGGGATGTTCTCCCACGGGTCGGTGAGGCCGTCGTAGGCCATGGCGTCGAGCATCTCGATCGAGCCGTACTTGAAGCCCTCGCGCGACTTGGGCAGCAGGTGCGGGGCGTTGGTCATGGACTCCTGGCCGCCGGCCACCACGATGTCGAACTCGCCGGCCCGGATCAGCTGGTCGGCCAGCGCGATGGCGTCCAGACCGGACAGGCACACCTTGTTGACGGTGAGCGCCGGCGTGCTGAGCGGGATGCCCGCGGCCACGGCGGCCTGCCGGGCCGGGATCTGCCCGGCGCCGGCCTGCAGCACCTGGCCCATGATCACGTACTGCACCTGCTCCGGCGCGACCCCCGCGCGCTCCAGCGCGGCCTTGATCGCGACCCCGCCGAGCTCGGCGCCGGAGAAGTTCTTGAGGGAGCCGAGCAAGCGCCCCATGGGGGTACGCGCGCCTGCGACTATGACCGACTTGGTAGCGCTCACGACGATGCTCTCCAGTGTCTGCCGAGGGTGAGGGGAAAAGATGGAACGGCTAGCTGCCAGACAGCCTAGTCACCATTAAATTACTCGTCAGTAGCTTAGGGTGTCGCCTTCGACACAACCGATAGGCGCGACCGCGCCGTCCCATGGAGGATGTCCCCATGCCATCTCCCCTCACCCGCATCGACCACATCGGCATCGCCTGCCGCGACCTCGACGAGACCGTCGCCTTCTACCAGGAGACCTACGGCTTCGAGGTCTACCACTCCGAGGTCAACGACGAGCAGGGCGTCCGCGAGGCCATGCTCAAGATCAACGACACCGGCGACGGCGGCGCCAGCTACCTCCAGCTCCTCGAACCCATCCGCGAGGACTCCGCCATCGCCAAGTGGATGGCCAAGAACGGCGAGGGCGTCCACCACATCGCCTTCGGCACCGCCGACGTGGTGACGGTGACGAACGACATCGTCGGCAAGGGGATCCGCTCGCTGTACGAGCAGCCGCGCCGCGGCAGCATGGGGTCGACGATCAACTTCCTGCACCCGAAGGACGCGCACGGGGTGCTGGTGGAGCTGGTGCAGGCGGCCGAGGGCGACGGGCACGGGGAGCACTGAGCTTCGGGAGCGCGAGCTTCGGGGGTGTGAGCTTCGGGAGCGGGCGCCCCGGCGCCCGCTTTCGACTCACTCGGACGGGCTCACTCGCGTGGCGTAGGCGGGGTCAGGGGCGGCCTCCTCGGGTGTCGGTCTGCTTGGGGTGGCCGGTGCCGGCGTGGGTGATCCAGAGGGTGCGGCGGTCGTCGTCGATCGCGTACCAGATACGGCCGCCGCTGGTCACCTCGTACTGCCATTGCTCACGGTCGGCCCCGTGGATCTTGACCAGACCCAGGCTTCCCTCCAGCCGGCGCTGCCTGCCGCTCACGCCGCGGGGATCCGCGGTGATCGCCACCCAAGCCCGGTCGAGGCTGTCGAGTGCCTGCGACAGTAGATTCCGCCAGCCCAGCGCAGCTCGGCGATCCCACGCGAACACGACCCAAGGGTGCGGCCGCGAAAGCCTTTCGCCACGCCCGGTCACGGAGCCTCCGGCCGCTTTGGACGCTCAAGGGGCACGCTCTCTTCCGTAGTGAACGGACCGCTGAGCCTCGCGGTGAGTTCAGGGTCCGACCAGATCTCCGCCGTGTTCCGCCAACCGCGAAGCGTGCGGATGAACGGCACCATCAGGCCGGTGTCCGCACCGGCGGCCAGGTCGGCCAGCAGTTGCCTGACGCATTGAGGCCGCTCGTCCTCGGGCAGCCAGTGCAGCCATGGCAGTTCGTCCGCCAAGAGTTCTTCCGCCAGTTCCGGATGGCGGCGGTTCAGGCTCGCGAACGCGCGAGCCATCAGCTGGAGACCGACGTCCTTGGCATCGAAGGCCTCTTCTCTCATCAAGATCAGGTTGGCGTCGTCACGACGTTCGAGTAACACGATCGACTCCTCGAGTGCTAGCAGGACCTGCGACGGGCTGCGCAGGAACGTGCTGTAGGGAAAGGTCGTGGTCGCCATGGGAAAATCATAGTTCTGAACTAATTCAGAACTCAAGCCGTTTTCTGAACTAGTTCAGAAGTCGCGGCGCACGCTCGTGCTCCCGCAGCGGCCCCACCTTCCACCCGCGCTCCTCGCAGTGGTCCAGCAGCATCGGGACAGCGCCCAGCGTCGAGTGCCACGAGCCCGGCTTCGCCGTGCAGTCCGTGTCGTGGAGAAGGATCGTGCCGCCGCCGCGCAGATCCTTCGTGACCTGCTTCAGTACCGACGTGGCGGTGGCGCGCGCCGTCCAGTCCTCGCCCCACGAAGTCCACAACGTCGGGCGCAGCCCAAGACGGCGGGCCGACAAGTGCGCCGCCGTGGTCATCACCCCATACGGCGGACGGAAGAGCTGCGGTTCTTCGCCGGTGAGCTCCGCGAGACAGTCGCGGGCGCGGGCCAGGTCCTGATACGTGGCGCGCGGCCCGCGAAAAAGCAGGCTGCGATGGTGCCAGCCGTGGACGGCGATCTCGTGACCCGCGGCCTGGATCTCGCGGACCAGTCCGGGAGCGCGTTCAGCCATCGAGCCAAGAAGAAAGAACGTCGCCTGCACTCCACGAGCAGCCAGCAACTCGAGGAAGCGCGGGGTGGAGTCGGGGTCGGGACCGTCGTCGAAGGTGAGGGCGACATGGTCCGGAGCCCCGCGCGCCGCCAGACCGGGCAAGAGGCGGTTGCGGACCGGGCCGAAGGTCGTGGTGGCCGGGAACGGGTGGGTGAGCAGGGCTGCGGCGGTGGTCAGGCTGGTCATCGTGGTTCCCCCTCAGACGGCCGCGGCCGCGTGCTCGCTCGAAGTGATCTCGTTGCCGACCCAGCCGTGCTCCCGCAGCAGCCCCACGATCAGCTCGTCGGGCGCGGTACCGGCACCGACCATCGCCAGCCCGGCCTTGCTCTGCCGAAGGCCGCGCACCCCCGACGTCAGCTCCAGCAGCGCCCCGGGCAGTTCCTCGGCGCTGCGTATCCACACCGCCAGACCGGCCTCGTCGAGCATCGCGGCGTTCGTGCGCCCATGGCCGACCAGGCTCCGGTACGTCGCCACCGGCAACCCCGTCGCGAACGCTTCGAGCGTCGACGACGCCCCCGCGTTCTGCACCATCACGTCGCACGCGGCCATCAGCGTCGCCATGTCCCCGACCCACCCGAACACGTACGGCAGCCCCGCCGCCCGCAAGCGCTGACGCAGCGCCTCGTTGCGTCCGCAGACCACCACCGGTGTCACCACACCCGACGCCGCGAGGTCGGACGCCGTCTCGGCGATGTCGCCCACGCCCCACGATCCCCCGAGCAGCAGTGCCAGCGGCTTGTCCGCCCCGTCCAGACCGAACTTCGCCCGCGCCGCCGCCTGCTCGTAGCGCGTGCGCCGCGCGAACCGCTGCGACACCAGCGGCCGCGCGACGGCCACGCGCGCCGCCTCGCACTCCACCGCCTGTCCAGCTGTCACCGCGTGCGGCGCCACGTACAGATCCACCCCCTCCGCGACCCACAGCGGGTGCACCGAGAAGTCGGTGAACGTCACCACCACCGGGATCCGGAGCCGTCCCGAGGCCCGCAGGCGGGCCAGCACCTGCGCCGCGAGCGGGTACGTCGCCACCGCCGCGACGGCGTCGGCCGGGATCGCGGCCAGCACCGCCTGCTCCGCGCCCTTCAGGAGCCGGCGCTGCACCAGGCCGGGCCGCGCCGCGCGCTCGGTCCGCGAGTAGATGCACTGATACAGCCGGGGCGCGTGGGTGATGATGCGCTTGTAGGACTCGCACACCGTCCGTCCCGCGGGCATCAGGGTGAGGAAGTCGTGGCGGTCGACGGCGAAGCCGCGCGCGGTGAGCCGGTCGGCCAGGGCCGCCGCGGCGCTGTCGTGACCGGCGCCGACCGAGGCGGAGAAGATGACCACGCGGGACATGGGAGTCCTTCCAGAGCGGAGAGGGAAGCGAATCGGACTCCCTCAATGCTGGGCGCGCGGAGCTTCGAGATCAGTAGTGCAACCTGGCGACTTGGGGGTGGGGCCAGCACCACCCCGGGAGTGAGGCCCGCCGCATGGTCCCGGCGCGACCTGGGCGAATACCGTGGACGCGTGTCGACGAGACAAGAAGCGCGGCGAGTGCGGTGGGTCGAGGCGGGCTGGGACGTCTTGTTCCTGATCAGCGGGCTGCCACTGTGGGCGGGCGCGATGATCATGCTGAGCGTGTGGGCGCAGCCCGGGGGCCAGATCCTGCGTGCCGACGACGCCGACACCGCGGTCCGTTTCGCCCTGTCGGTGGTGGTCGTCGTGCTCACGGCGCTGGCTCTGGCACCGTTCCTGACCTCCTGGCAGCGCCGGCGCTTCCGGGCGTTGCGGGCCACCGAGATCCACGCGATCGAGACGCCGCGGGTGCACCGCGGCCAGATCCGCCAGGCGCTGCGTTCGGAAGCCCTGTGGCGCCAGGCCCTCTACCACCTGATCGCCGGTCCGGTGATCGGCCTCGGGCTCGTCCTGCTCGCCGTCCTGGGCGCCCTCGCCGTGTTCGTGGCGATCGCACTCCCCCAGCACGCGCTGCGGATGAGCGGCCACTACCAGCACCCTTACGGCGAGAAGTTCTGGGGGCAGGTCTCCTACCTCCTGGTCGCCGGTACCGTCGCCGTCTTCGCGCCCCGCCTGATCCGCTACCTGGTCCGGGCCGACGAGTTCGCCGCCCGCCGCCTGCTCGGCCCCAGCGAGACGATCGTCCTCGCGCGCCGGGTCCAGAGCCTGTCCGACTCGCGGGCCGCCGCCGTCGAGGCCGCCGACACCGAGCGCCGCCGGATAGAACGCGACCTCCACGACGGCGCGCAGCAGCGCCTGATGTCCCTGGCCGTGCACCTCGGCATCGCGCGCAAGACGCTGCGGGACGTGCCGCCCGACGCGATGGCCGTCATCGTCGACGCCCACGAGCAGGTCAAACAGGCCATGGCCGAGATCCGCAACCTGGTGCGGGGCCTGCATCCGGCCGTCCTCGACGACCGCGGCCTGGACGCCGCGCTCTCCGGCGTCGCCGCCCGCTCCGCGGTCCCGGTCCGGCTCGCGGTCGGCGCCACCGGCCCGCTGAGCGCCTCGGTCGAGACCGTCGCCTACTTCGTCGTCTCCGAGGCCCTCGCCAACGTCGTCAAACACTCCCGGGCGTCGCAGGCCTCGGTCGAGGTGGCGCGGGAGGCCGACGTCCTGCTGGTCCGCGTCACCGACGACGGCGTCGGGGGCGCCGACGCGCACGGCGGCACCGGGCTGACCGGCCTGGCGCACCGCGTCGCGTCGGTGGACGGCCGCCTGCGGCTAACATCACCCACCGGTGGTCCGACCGTGCTGACCGCCGAGCTGCCCTGCGGGGTGTAGGGCGGGTGGAGGGCCGAGGGGGGAGAAAGTGCGCGTCGTGATCGCGGACGACTCGGTGCTGATCCGCGCCGGGGTGGTCCGGGTACTGGAGATCGCCGGACACGAGGTGGTGGCCGAGACCGGGGACGCGGCCGCGCTGCTGGACGCGGTCGAAGCCCACCGCCCGGACGCCGTGGTCGTCGACGTCCGGATGCCGCCCGCCTTCAAGGACGAGGGCATCGCCGCCGCCGTCGAGATCCGCACCCGCTGGCCCGGCACCGCGGTCCTGGTGCTCTCCCAGTTCGTGGAGGAGCGCTACGCCACCGACCTGCTGGCCCGCGACACCGCGCGCATCGGCTATCTGCTCAAGGACCGCGTCGCCGACCTGGACTCCTTCATCGAGGCCCTGGAACGGGTCGCGGCCGGCGGCACCGCGCTGGACCCGGAGGTGGTGGCCCAGCTGCTGGTGCGCCGTCCCGCCGACCCGCTGGACCGGCTCACCCCGCGCGAGCGCGACGTGCTGGCGCTGATGGCCGAGGGCCGGGCCAACGCCGCGATCGCCGAGCAGCTGCTGGTCACCGAGAGCGCGGTCGGCAAGCACATCAACAACATCTTCATGAAGCTGGACCTCCAGCCGGACGACCAGGGGCACCGGCGGGTGCTGGCCGTATTGCGATACCTGGCGGCGTGAGACCCGGTTCCCCCACTACTCTCCGCCCATGGATCTTCAGGCGATCGCGGCCACCGGGTGGGGCTATGTGGAGCGCACCCACATAGGCGACTGGGAAGTACGCGCCGCCGGCGGCCATACGTCGCGCGCCAACTGCGCGGTGCCCATTGGAGATTCCGGAATGGCCCTCCCGGACTCCTTGAACGCCGTCCGCGCATGGTACGGAGAACGAGGCCTGCGCGGCCGGATCCAGACCATCGACGGCAGTCCGCTGGATCAGGGAGTGGTCGCCCTCGGCTATCGGGAAGCCGACCGTCCGGCCCTTCGCCAGTCCGCCGCGGTGCGTCCCGCACTGGAGATCCTGGGCGAAACGGCCGACCCCCGGCGCACATCGGAAATCACCAGGGAGCTCCCCCCGGATTACTTCACGGCCTACCGCCGTGGCCTGGGCATCCCCGAGTTCCGGACGATCCTGACGACCGGCGACGCGCAGATCGCCTTCGCCGTTGTGCGCGGGGACAACGGAGAGGCGCTCAGTGTTGGCCGCGTGGCCATTGACAGCTCCAGCGGCTACGCGGGAATCGCCGCGGTGGCCACCGCCGAACACGCCCGGCGGCGCGGCCTTGCGCGGATCGTGCTTCGCGACCTCTTAGCGTTCTCCGCAGAGCACGGTGCCGAAAACACCTATCTGGAGGTGGAGGAAGAGAACGCACCCGCGCGCGCCCTATACGAATCGCTCGGCTACACCACCGCGCACCGTTACCACGGCCGCCTCTTGTGATCCCGGCCGCTTTGTCAACGGGCTGCAAACTGATAGGTCGCCGTCGGAATCTGTGACAAGGCCCACCTAGCCAGGGCGTCTTCGGAGCGAGATAGTTACCAGTGGGTAGCTCCCGTTCACTCACTCCCAGGGCCGGGCAGCCGTACTGACTGCGCTGACAGACGGCAAGCCGACGCCCTCGACACCGCCGACCCCTGGAGGCCGACGATGCAGCACGAGACAGCAGAGATCCTCGCGGCGATCCAGGCCGGGGACACCCCGGCCTCGGACTTCGCGCACTTGAAGCTTCCCGACTCCTACCGCGCGGTGACCGTCCACGCCGACGAGGCGGAGATGTTCGCCGGCCTCGCCAGCCGGGACAAGGACCCGCGGCGCTCGCTCCACGTGGAGGACGTGGCGACGCCGGAACTGGGCCCGGGCGAGGCGATCGTGGCGGTGATGGCCAGCGCCATCAACTACAACTCGGTGTGGACGTCGATCTTCGAGCCGGTCAGCACCTTCAGCTTCCTCAAGCGCTACGGCAAGGTGTCCGAACTCACCCGGCGCCACGACCTGCCGTACCACGTGATCGGCTCGGACCTGGCCGGCGTGGTCCTGCGCACCGGCCCCGGCGTCAACAAGTGGAAGGCCGGCGACGAGGTGGTCGCGCACTGCCTGAGCGTCGAGCTGGAGGACGCCGAGGGCCACGACGACACCATGCTGGACCCGCAGCAGCGGATCTGGGGCTTCGAGACCAACTTCGGCGGCCTGGCGCACCTGGCGCTGGTGAAGGCCAACCAGCTGATGCCCAAGCCCGCGCACCTCACCTGGGAGGAGGCCGCCTCCCCGGGCCTGGTCAACTCCACCGCCTACCGCCAGCTGGTGTCCAAGAACGGCGCGGCCATGAAGCAGGGCGACGTGGTGCTGATCTGGGGCGCCTCCGGCGGCCTGGGCAGCTACGCGACGCAGATGGCGCTGAACGGCGGCGCGATCCCGGTCTGCGTGGTCTCCTCCCCGGACAAGGCCGAGATCTGCCGCGCGATGGGCGCCGAGCTCATCATCGACCGCGCCGCCGAGGGCTACCGGTTCTGGAAGAACGAGGACGAGCAGGACCCCCGGGAGTGGCAGCGCTTCGGCTCCAAGATCAGGGAGCTGACCGGCGGCGAGGACCCGGACATCGTCTTCGAGCACCCCGGCCGGGAGACCTTCGGCGCCAGCGTCTACGTCGCCAAGCGCGGCGGCCAGATCGTCACCTGCGCCTCCACCTCCGGCTTCATCCACAGCTACGACAACCGCTACCTGTGGATGAACCTCAAGCGCATCATCGGCTCGCACTTCGCCAACTACCGCGAGGCGTGGGAGGCGAACCGCCTCATCGACAAGGGGATGATCCATCCCACCCTGTCGAAGTCGTACGCCCTGGAGGAGACCGGCCAGGCGGCCTACGACGTCCACAAGAACCTGCACCAGGGCAAGGTCGGCGTGCTGTGCCTGGCCCCGGAGGAGGGCCTGGGCGTGCGGGACGCGGCCAAGCGCGAACGGTTGCTCCCCGCGATCAACCGGTTCCGGAACGTGTGAGTTCGGTCACGCGGCGCGGGCCCGGCCGGGGCGGCCGGGCCCGCGCTCCACAAGGTCCTGATACCCCGCCGACCACCGACTTGAGCGGACCGGGCGGTCCGGCCTGGTACGATCCGAACCTGAAACTCATTCCCCGGCCCGACTAGGTGTCATCCGGCCGGAAATCTGACACGATTCACTGTCATGGGACCAGGGCGCCTCGACGAACGCAGCACCGATCGCTACGGCGATCGTGCCGGCGATCGCGGATCCCACGCCAGGCGCGGGGGATCCGGCAACGGCGGGGCGCAACCAGGCGGCTACCCTCCGCGGTCCCGGTCGCCCTACGCGGGCGAATCCTGGCAGGAGGAAGAGCCCGCGGCCGGCTACGACCGGCACGACGTCGAGGCCACCTTCGCCGAGATGGAGAAGGAGCTCGACAAGCTCCGCACCGCCCGCGACGAGGCCATCACCGACACCGAGGACCTGCGCTACCAGATCGAGGTCCTGCGCTCCAAACTGCACGAGCAGCGCCGGCTGGCCGCCCAGCCCCGGTTCGACAACATCTCGGTGCAGGTGGAGCAGATGCTCCGCAACGCCCAGCTGCAGGCCGACCAGGTGCGCGCCGCCGCGGAGCGGGAGCTGCGCGAGTCCCGGGCCAAGACCGCCCGGCTGCTGGAGGAGGCCGCGCACCGCTCCGCGGAGCTGGAAGCCGAGTGGCACACGGAGGTCGGCAACCGCCGGCAGTCCCTGGACCGGGAGCTGACCGAGAAGCGGCAGCAGGCCGAGGCCCAGGTCAACGAGATGGCCTCGTGGGCGGAGAAGGTCCGCGCGGACACCGAGGCGCACCGCGGCCGGATCATCGAGGCGGCGCGGGCCGAGGTCGAGGCCGGCCGCGACCGGATAGCGATGGAGACCGCCCAGGCCATCGAGCACGTCCGCATGGAGACCGAGAACATGCGGACCGTGGCGCGCGCCGAGGCCGAGAAGACCCGGGAGGCCGCGACCAGCGAAGCCGAGCGGGTGCTGACCACCGCCGGCGGACAGGCGCAGCAGGCCCAGGAGCACGCCGCGCAGATCCGGGCCACCGCCAAGGCCGAGGCCGAGACCACGGTGAACTCCGCCCGGGCCGAGGCCTCGCGGATCCTGATGGAGTCCGGCGCGCAGGCCGAGCGGACCCGGGCCGAGGCCAGCGCCGAGGCGATGCGGGTGCGGGGCGAGGCCGAGGCCGCCGCCCAGCAGGCCCGGGCCGAGGCGGCGAACGACGCGGCGCGGATGCGCCAGGAGGCCCGGATCGAGGCCGACCAGGTCACCGGGAACGCGGCGCGGATCCTGGCCGAGGCCGAGGAGCAGGCCGCGGCCCGGCTGGAGTCGGTGGCCCGGACCGTCGAGGAGGTGCTGGCCCAGGGCCACTCCGACGCCGACGCCACCCGGCGCGCCGCCGAGGAGGACGTGGCGCCGCTGCGCGGCCAGGTCGAGGAGCTGCACGCGCGGGCCGGCGAGCTGCACGCCGCGGCCCAGCAGGCGCACGAGGACGCGCACGCCGCCGCCGAGCAGCTGAGGGTCGACACCGAGGCCGGCGTCGAGGCGATGCAGAACGCGGCCCGCGAGGAGATCACCCGGCTGCGCGAGAAGGCCCAGGCGCGGATCGACGAGCTGCGGGCGCAGACCGAGGCCGAGACCACGCAGGCCCGCACGGACGCCGAGGCCTACGCGCTGAGCGTCCACACCGAGGCCGACGCCTACGCGCAGAACGTCCACGCTGAGGCTGACGCCTACGCGCAGAACGTCCAAGCCGAGGCGGACACCTACGCGCAGAACGTCCACGCCGACGCGGACACCTACGCGCGGAACGTCCGCGGCGAGGCGGAAACCTACGCGCAGAGCATGCACAGCGAGGCCGACGCCTACTCGCGGAACACGCGCAGCGAGGCGGACACGTACTCGCAGAACATGCGCGCCGAGGCCGACGCCTACGTCCAGCACACCGTCACCGAGGCCGACACCTACGCCGCCAACGCCCGCACGGACGCGGACAACTACTCGGAGACCACCCGCGCCACCGCCCGCGCCGAGGCCGACAAGCTGCGCGCGGACAGCGACGAGTACTCGCGCGCGGTACGGCAGGACGCTGACACCTACGCGGCACAGACCCGCGCGGAGACCGACACCGAGGCCGGCAAGGTCCGCGCCGACGCCGACTCCTACTCGCAGCACACCCGGCAGTCCGCCGACCAGTACTCGGCGCAGGTCCGCAACGACGGCGACAACCACGCCGCGGCGGCACGCGCCGAGGCGCAGACGTTCGCCGACAGGACCCGTGCCGACGCCGAGCGCGCCGCGGAGCTCACCAGGGCCGAAGCGGATCAGTACTCGAACGCCGCTCGCGCGGAGGCCGAGGCCTACGCCGCCAAGGCCAAGGCCGACGCGGACCGCGCCTCCGAGCTGGTCCACGCCGACGCCGACCGCTACGCGCACGCCACGCGCGCCGACGCGGACGCCTACGCCGCCGCGTCCAAGGCGGACGCCGAGCGTCTGGCCGACGCCGCCCGCACCGCCGCCGACGACTACGCGACCGCCACCCGCGCCGAGGTGGAGGCGTACGCGGCCACCGCCAAGGCGGACGCCGACCGGGCCGGCGACCTCACCCGCGCCGAGGCCGACGCCTACGCCGTGCAGACCCGGCAGGTGGCCGAGGCGTCCGCGGCCGAGACCGTCGCCGCCGCCGAGCGCGAGGCCCGCCGGATCGGCGAGGAGGGCGAGCGCTACGCCGCCGCGGTGCGCGCCGAGGTGGCCGGGATCGTCGACGAGGCGCAGGCCGCCGCGGACCGGCAGATCGCCGACGCCGAGCGGATCCGCGGCGAGGCCGAGACCGCCGCGGCGATGCTGGGCGTGGAGGCCGCCGAGGAGTCGGCGACCGTGCGCTCCGAGGCCCGCCGGGACGCCGCGGCGATGCGCGCCGAGGCGGAGGCGGCGCTGGCCGAGGCCCGCACCAAGAGCGAAACCATGGTGACCGCGGCGAAGTCCGAGTCCGAGCGGATCCACCACGAGTCCGTGGCCACCGCCGAGGCGGCCCGGCTGGACGCCGACCGGATCCGGGCCGAGGCCCGCGAGGAGGCCGGCCGCAAGCTGGAGACCGCCGGCCGGGACGCGGACAAGCTGGTCGCGGTGGCCCGGCAGGAGGCCGCGAAGCTGCGCGCCACCTCCGAGGCCGAGGCCGACCGGCTGCTCGCCGGCGCGCGCGAGGAGGCGCAGCGGGTCACTTCCACGGCGCAGAACGAGGCGGAGCGGGCCACCACCGCGGCGCGCGCGGACGTGGACCGGATAAGGCGGACCGCCGACGGCGTCCTGGAAGCGGCCGACGCCAAGGCCCTGGAGACCCGGGAGCGGGCCAACGCGGACGCCGAGGAGGCCGTCACGGCCGGGCGCAAGCAGGCCGCGGAGACCGTGGCCGAGGCCCGGGAGCTGGCCGAGCAGCTCGTGGCCAAGGCCAAGGAGGAGACCGAGCGGATGCGTGCCGACGCCAAGCGCGAGGTCGAGGAGATCGAGGTGCGCAAGCAGGAGATCAAGGCGGAGATGGCCCGGGTGCACGGAGTCCTGGACGCGCTGGCCAGTTCGGTGTCGGTGCCCGTCGGACCACCGTCCGAGGGCTGATGCAGGTGTCGGCCCGGTCGCCCCTTCCCGGTCCGCCGCGGGGGACAGCAGTGCTGGTGGTGCGAGTGCACGGCCCGTGAAACCATGATCATCTCACGCCACCCGATAGGGCGGAGTTCGCCGGATCCCCGGCTTCGATTCGGCCACAGCCGGTCGAACCGTGACGCGATCCGTGCCAGGATTCCGGTACACCACCTCACTTCGGTACACCCGGTACACCTTCACCGCCACCACTTGTAGATTGTTCACTCACCCCCCGGCCCCTGCGGGCCAGTGAATCGCGACAGGGATCTCATGAGCGACATGCATTCGCCGCACGGCTTCGAGCAAGTGCGCCGCGGGTACGACCCGCTTCAGGTCAACGACCGAATCACCAAGCTGATCGCCGAGCGCGACGCGGCGCATTCGCGCGCGACGTCCCTGGAGAAGCGCATCGAGGAACTCCACCTGGAGAACCAGACGGTGCAGGCGCAGCTCGCCGACAGCGAGCCCAGCTACGCGGGCCTGGGCGCGCGCGTGGAGAAGATCCTGCGCCTGGCCGAGGAGGAGGCCAAGGACCTGCGCGAGGAGGCCCGCCGGGCCGCCGACGCGCACCGCGAGCTGGCCGATCAGGCCGCGATGAAGGTCCGCACCGACGCCGAGCAGTACGCCAAGGACCGCAAGGCCAAGGCGGACGAGGAGGCGCTGCGCATCGTCGAGAAGGCGAAGGACGACGCCAACCAGGTCCGCGCCACCGCCGCCAAGGACGCGGCGACCAAGCGCGAGGAGGCCGAGGCCCTCTTCGAGGAGACCCGCGCCAAGGCCGCGGCGGCCGCCACCGACTTCGAGACCAAGCTGGCCAAGCGCCGCGAGCAGTCCGAGCGCGACCTGGCCGCCCGCCAGGCCAAGGCCGAGAAGCGGCTCGCCGAGATCGAGAACCGGGCCGAGCAGCTGCGCCTGGAGGCCGAGAAGATGCGCACCGACGCCGAGCGCCGCGCCCGCTCGACGATCGAGACCGCGCAGCGCCAGGCCGACGACATCATCGCCGACGCGCGCAGCAAGACCGACCGGATCCGCAGCGAGGCCGAGCGGGAGCTGGCGGCCCTCACCCACCGCCGGGACAGCATCAACGCGCAGCTGCACAACGTGCGCGAGATGCTGGCCACGCTCACCGGCGGCGCGGTCAACGTCAACGCGCTGGCGGCGCTGGACCAGGCCGAAGACGAGCTGGAGAAGGACGACGAGCCGTCGATCCCGGCCCAGCGGTAGGCGGTAGCGCCGGCGGCCCCCGGCCGCCGGCCCCTCGTGTCGCGCAGACGCCCCCGGACTCCTCGCGAGTCCGGGGGCGTTCGGTTTCGTGCGGGCTACTCCTTCGCGGCGCCGGCGAACATCCCGTCGGCCCCCGGGTGGTTCGTGAAGGTGCCGATCTTCGTGCCGTGGGCGTCGAACTCGTCGAAGGTGGCGCTGAAGCCCGCGCTCTTCGAGAACGGCACGACGTAGACCGCCAGGGTGCCCGCCCCGGGGGCGGGGAGGGTGTCGACCGTGGTCGCGGCGCCGACGCCGTCGATGTGCACGACGATCTTCGCCACCCGGGCCGCCACCGTCCCGACCGCCAACCCGGACCCGGCCGGGACCTCGTCCAGGGGGACGGCCTGATAGGCGTTCGGATTGCGCCCCTCGCTCACCGGCAGGCAGTAGAGCAGGTCGTTCCCGAGCGACACGTTCTGCTTGCCGTCCGCGGTGATCAGCAGTTTGAGACACCGCTTCTCGGCCGTCAGGGTGTTGTTGCCGGCCGAGGCGACGCCCGCCACCGACCACGCCAGGCCGTCGACCTTGCCGGAGGCCAGGACCTTCGGCGTGGCCGGCAGCGACCCGGACGTGACCTTCTGCGGGGACGTGGACAGGGTGGTGCCGGCCGGCGGGGCGGCCGCGGCGCCCGGCGTGGTGTGAAGCACCGGGGGCGTGGCACCGCCCCCGGTCGCGGCGGCCGAGGTCTTCGCCGAGCCCGGTCCGGCCCCGAGCCACGTCGCGGCCAGCGGCACCGCCGCCACGATGGCCAGCGCCCCGCCGGCGACCGCGGCGCGGCGGCCCAGCACCCGGCGCTGCCCGGAGGCGACGATGGCGTCCGTCGGGGGCGCGGCGGCGCCTCGGCCGGCGACCGCGGGTTCCAGCAGTCCGCGCAGCGCGGAGCCGTCGAAATCTTCGTTCATGATGACCCGTCTCTCTCGGGGTGGTGTGCGTTCATCTCGTTGCCAGGGCCGCGTGCGTCCGCAGCTTGGCCAGCGCCTTGGCGGCCTGGCTCTTCACGGTGCCGACCGAACAGCCGAGGATCGCAGCGGTCTGCGCCTCGCTGTAGTCCTCCCAGTAGCGCAGCACCACGACCTCCCGCTGCCGCTTGGGCAGGGAGGCCAGTGCCGCCAGCAGTTCGGCGCGCCGGTCGAGCCGCGAGGTGGGATCCTCACTCCCGCGGTCCGGCAACGCGTCCGTCAGATCCTCCTCGACCCGCCGCCTCCGGAAGCGGTTCTTGTTCTGGTTGATCAGGATCCGCATGGTGTAGGCGTCCATGTCCTCCGCGGCGCGCACGCGGGACCAGGAACTGAACACCCGCACCAAGGCCGTCTGCACCAGGTCCTCGGCATGTCCGCGATCGCCGGTCAGCAGGATCGCGGCGTGCACCAGCCGCGTCCACCGCCCGGCCACGAACTGCCGGAACTCGGCCTCGTCCTCGGCTCTCAAAGGGCACCTCCTCTTCGTTCATGCAGACCCGCACATGTCCGGAGGAGGTTGCCCGGGACTTCGTCGCGCCGGGCACACCGGCCGCGGCGGCGGCAGCGGCCTTCGCCCGGCCGCCTCGACTAGGCTTCCCCCCATGACCGCCGACCAGGCCCCGGCCGACCCCGCCCGCCGCGAGCCGGCGGCCAAACCGGAGCTCACCCGGACCCCGCCGTTCGCCATAGGGCTGGTGGGCGGGTTCGGCGTGCTGGCGGCGTACTACCTGGGCCGCACCCTGACCAACGTGATAGACATCATCGTCCTGGTGACCATGGCGCTGGTGCTCGCCGCCGGGCTGAACCCGTTCGTGGAGATGCTGATCGCCCGCGGGTTCCGGCGCCGGCTGGCGGTGGCCGTGGTGGCGCTGGCCACCCTGGCCCTGTTCGCCGGGTTCATCATCGTGATCGCCAAACCGCTGACCGAGCAGACCTCCTCGCTGGTGCACAACGGCGTCCCCGACGGCCTGCGCAAGCTGCAGGAGAACTCCACGATCCAGCGGCTGGACAAGAAGTACCAGCTGATCGACAAGGCGCAGAAGTGGTTCGCCGACGCGAACACCACCAAGACCCTGGCCGGCGGCGCCTTCGGCTTCGGCAAGGCGGTGGTCACCAGCGTCTTCAAGGCGTTCACGGTCCTGATGCTGACGCTGTACTTCCTGGGCTCGATGCCGAACATGGTGTCCGGGGGTCTGAAGCTGGTGCCCCGCTCGCGCCGGGTGCGGGCGGCGGACCTGACCGAGCGGGTGCTGAACCGGGTCGGCGGCTACGTCTCCGGGGCGCTGGTGGTGTCCACCTGCGCCACCGTCGCCAGCTGGATCGCGATGGCGATCATGGGGATCAGGTTCGCGCTGCCGCTGGCGCTGCTGGTCGGCCTGACCGACCTGATCCCGATCATCGGCGCCACCTTCGGGGCGTTCGTGGCCTGCACGGTGATCCTGCTGCTGGACTCGCCCTACAAGGCGCTCGCCGCGCTCATCTTCTTCGTGCTGTACCAGCAGCTGGAGAACTACCTGGTGTACCCGCGCGTGATGAGCCGGACCGTGGACCTGCCGCCGGCGGTCGCGGTGATAGCGGCACTCGCCGGCTACGCGCTCCTGGGCGTGAGCGGAGCGCTGCTGTTCATCCCGCTGACCGCCGGGCTTCTGGTGATCGTGCGGCAGGTGGTGCTCCCGGCCCAGGACCGGGACCCGGAAAGCCCGCCTACACCTGAGCCGGGCGCTGAGCCGGAGCCAGGGCAACAGCCGGAAGCCGGTAGTTTCGTCCAGCCCGATCCCGCATGAGGTGGTTGCTCTCCACCAGATAGCGGCGCAGCGCCACATAGTCGTCGTAGACACCCATCAGGGCCTGGTTGACCTCCTGCTCGGTGTAGTCCCGGCCGAGCTCGAAGGAGGTCGTGGCGATGTGCCGCAACAGCCGGTCGCGCAGATCCTTGCTGCGGCTGCGCAGCGAGGGCATCTGCACCACCCGGCCGTGGCTGTAGAGCTGGATGATCTGCGGGTCGTCGCTCCCGGAACCCCGGTCGGCGGGTTGGCGGGAACGGGATGCGTCGGCGGTCGGGTCCTCGGTGTCCATGTCTCCGATCCTCGCCGCGCCGTCGGCGCCCGCCAACCGAATATCCGCTACTCGGCAGCCGTCTCGAAGGGTCCGTCCCAGGTCGTCGGCAGCGGATACGCCGCCGGGTTGACCCGCTTCACGATCTCGTTGTGCGCCCGCTGCACGTACTTCTCGCCGACCCACAGGTGCTTCGCACCGTCCACGCCGACCACGTCGGCCTGCGGGATCCGGGCGAACCGTTCTCGCGCCTCCTCCGGCCGCAGGTAGTCGTCGAACTCCGGAACAAGCACCAGCACCGGCTTACCGGTGGCGGCCCAGCGGTCCAGGTCCTCCGGCCGCGAGTAGCGCAGCGGCGGGGACAACAGGATCAGACCCTCGATCGACGGGTCGTCCCCGTACATCAGCGCCAGGTCGGTGCCGAACGACCAGCCGACCAGCCACCGGTTCGGCAGGTCCTCGAACTCGGCGAACTCGATCGCGGCCTCCACGTCGAAGCGCTCGCCCACGGCGTTGTCGAAGGCACCTTCGCTCTGCCCGGCCGGGGAAACCGTCCCGCGGGTGTTGAAGCGCAGCACCGCGAGATCCGCCAACGCCGGCAGCCGCCAGGCCGCCTTGCGGTAGACGTGGCTGTCCATGAAGCCGCCGTGGGTGGGCAGCGGGTGCAGGGTGACCAGGGTGCCGGCCGGCGCCCGGCCCTCCGGCGGCAGCGCCAGCTCGCCGACCAGGTGCAGTCCGTCGGCGGTGGCCAGGGTCACCGGCCGGCGCTCGGCCGGCAGGATCGTGGAGGCGCGGATGTCGGTGCTCATCGCCGTCCACGGTACCTCCGCGCGATCCGTACCGGTGCCGAGCCCCCGCCGCACCGGGTGATACTCCAGGATGAGGCGGAAGGAAAGACCCGAGACGGAGGACGCACGGGGCGCGATCCCGATAGCGTCTTCCGCATGATCGAAGCTATAGGGCTCACCAAGCAGTACGGCGACAAGAAAGCCGTAGACGGCTTGACGTTCACCGTGCGGCCGGGGGTGGTGACCGGCTTCCTCGGCCCGAACGGCGCCGGCAAGTCCACCACGATGCGGATGATCCTGGGCCTGGACGCCCCGACCTCCGGCACGGTCACCGTGAACGGCCGCCCCTACACCAAGGCCGTCGCGCCGATGCGCGAAGTCGGCGCGCTGCTGGACGCCAAGGCGATCCACGGCGGCCGCACCGCCTACAACCACCTCCTGGCCCTGGCGCAGTCCAACCGCCTGCCCGCCCGCCGCGTCGGCGAGGTCCTGGAACTGACCGGCCTGACCCAGGTCGCGAGCAAGCGCTCCGGCGGCTTCTCCCTGGGCATGGGCCAGCGCCTGGGCATCGCCGCGG
>NZ_BAAAQM010000090.1:0-28716 GCF_039531675.1 Catenulispora subtropica | reverse complement strand
GGACGAGCGCTGCCGACCGCTGGCGTTCGTGCTCACGCCCGGCCAGGCCGCCGACGCCGAGGAGGCCCGAGAGCGGTTCGCAACTGCGTTCGAGGTGGCTTGTGCGCTCCTTCGACCCGACGGCCACCTGCTCGTGTCCGCACAAGGTGAACTCTGGGACGAGATCAAAACGGCGGTCGGCACCACAGCCACCTTCGACATGGTCGAAGAGCTCTGCACCCACGGACTGGGAGCCGTCTACAGGCAGAGGCCAGCCGTCGCGATGCGCCACCCAGCAGTTCAAGCGTGACAGGGGTTACGAAGTGATCGCCCAAAGAGATCGTATGCGCGCCACGACTGGACCCGCCGTGGCCGAACCTACGATCAGCGTTCAAGTGCCGGAAATCAGAGAATTATCCGGTTTCACAGTGGGCACATTCCAGCCGTTGCGCTGGGACGAAGAACATCAGCACGTCGCCAACCAGCTGGAGGACCGCGATGACACCGCCCAATGACCTCGCTTCCACGCACCGAGCGATGAAGCCCGATCAACAGCGCGAGATGAACTCCTCACCATCCTCGAGGTCTGCGAGGAACTCGGAATTGCACGCGCCACCTTCTACCGCTGGCGCGCACACCGCAAAGGCCCGGCCAGCCTTCGCCTGCCCAACGGCACCGTCCGCATCCGCCGCTCCGTGCTGACCGCGTTCATCGCTTCCTGCGAAGAAGCGCGTCGGTAGCTCATCTGCACAACCCGGACCGGCCCTGCAGCCGCACGCAGGGCCGGTCCCATCACCACCGCAAGGAGATCTACGTGTACAGCCATAACGTTCGTGTCTGGGAGATCAGGACCTACCGAGGGACGAAGCGGACCACTTACACGCTCAGATGGAGTGTGGCGGGCAACGACTTCCCGAAGACGTTCCCCGTCAAGGCGCTGGCTGAGAGCCGGCGGTCGGAACTCGTCGCGGCGCAGCGCCGGGGCGAGCCGTTCTGCGATGAGACCGGACTTCCCGAGTCCGAGGTGCGCCACCGCCTCACCAGCGTGAGCTTCTACGCGCACGCGATCGAGTTCATGGACATGAAGTGGCCCGCGCTCGAGCCCGGGTCCCGCCGAACACTGGCGACCGCGCTGGCCACAGTGGCTCTGGCCCTCATCGACGATCACGACGGGGCGCCCGAGTACAGCGTCGGGTTCCGCGCTCTGGCCGGGTGGTCTTTCAACAAGACCGCTCGTGCAGCCGCAAAGCCTTGCGACGAGGTCACCGAGGCGATTGCGTGGATCGAGAAGCACTCCCTTCCGCTGTCCGCCCTGGCAGACCGAAGGTCGCTCGTCTTGCGTACAACAGCACCACCACGCACTACACAGGCAAGCAGTTCGCGGCGAAGACCTACCGCAACAAGATGAAGGCCCTGTCCGGGACGATCAAGTACGGCATCGAGCTCGGCCGGCTGACCGGTAACCCGCTCGAGCGGATCTGCACGACCCCGCCCCGCAAGGTCACCACCGTCGACCGCCGATGCGTCGTCAACCCTCACCAGGCCCGTGCGCTGATCCGCGGGGTCGACAAACAGGCACCGACCGGACCACGGCATGTGGGCTTCTTCGCGACCCTCTTTACGCCGGACTGCGCCCTAGCGAGGCCCTCGCCTACGGATCCAGGACTGCACCCTTCCGACCAGGCGTGGCGCCTGGGGTGCGCTTTGCCTCGCAGGCTCGACACCCTTCGCCGCTCCGATCTGGACCAACGAAGGCGAGGACAGCCCGCGCAAGGCGCTCAAGCACCGCGCCAGGAACGAAAGCCGGCCAGTCCCAGCGTGTCCACAGCTTGTCGCCCACCTCCGCGCCCACATCGACGAGTTTGGCACCGCCGAGGACGGCCGCCTGTTCGTCCGTGCCGACGGCGGTCCGGTGCGCTACGCCACGTTCGCCAGCGTCTGGTCCCGGACACGAAGGGCCGTCTTGAGCCCTGTTCAGTGCGAGTCGCCGCTGGCCAAGCGCCCGTACGACCTGCGCCACGCCTGCCTATCCACCTGGCTGAACGCAGGTGTCGCCCCACCCCAGGTCGCTGAGTGGGCCGGCAACAGCGTTGAAATGCTTCTCAGCACATACGCCAAGTGCATCGACGGCCAAGAAGATCTCGCCTGTAAGCGCATCGAGGCAGCGCTGGAATGAACCGAGCCGGACGACTGGCAGCATCGGTCCTGGGAGACTTGGTGGTGGAAGAGGACACAATTCGCCACGGATGGAGGCCTCGATGCCACGGACGGTGCAGTTGCGAACCTACACGGTGCGACCCGAGAAGCTGGATGAATGGGTGATGCACTGGCGGGACCTGGTGGTTCCGCTGCGCCGAGAGTTCGGGTTCAAGGTCCACGGGGCGTGGATGGATCGGGAACGCTCGCAGCACACCTGGGTGATCTCCTACGAGGGTCCTGAGACGTTCGAGGAACGCAACGCCGCGTACTGGGCTTCGCCAGAACGCGAGGCGATGGGGCTGGATCCCTCGCAGTACCTGGTGGACGAAGAGGTACGGGTAGTGGAGGACGCGTTGTAGTGGGTGTTCACAGCACCCGCTCGGGCAACAGGTGGGCGCTGCGTTCCTCGGCCGTCAGAGATCGGGCCACGCGGCGGCGGGCCGTGCGGATCAGTGCGTCGGTGTCGAGGTTGGCGGACCAGATGCGGATCGTGGTGTCGGTCGAGCCAGTGATCACGCGCAGGCCGTCTGGAAGCCAGGCGACCGTGTTCACGCGATCGGCGTGCACGCCGATGACCTCGCGCTCGGTGCCGTCGTGCGGGTTCCAGGTGCGTACGGTGTGATCGTCGGAGACGCTCGCCAAGAGAGTGCCGTCCGGGGACCATGCGATGGCGCGTACGCGGCGTTCGTGGCCGCTGAGCTTGTGCAGGATCTGGCCAGATGCGGTGTCCCAGATACGGATAGTCCAGTCTCCACTGCACGTGGCCAGCAGCGTTTCGTCGGGTGACCAGGCGACGCCGTCCACCCAGTTCTGGTGTCCGGTGAGTTCGTGCACGGCGGTGCCCGTTTCGGCGTCCCAGATCCGAGCCGTGCGGTCGTCCGAGCCGGAGGCTATCCATCGGCCGCTGGGCGACCAGCAGAGCGCACCTACCCAGTCGGTATGACCCGTCAGCAGCCTGGGCGCTTCTTCGTGCTCAGCGCGGGCGTCCAGGATGCTGATGTGGTTGTCGCGGCCCCCGGCGGCGAGACGCACTCCATCCGGCGCCCAGGAGAGCGCCTCCACCTCGATCTCCCCGTTGAGCAGGACGCGGTGTGTCTGCTCGTGCGGGCGCCACAGGCGGATGGTGTTGTCGTTGCCGCAACTGGCTATCGCTTCGCCGTCCGGTGACCAAGCGACCGCGTTGACTGCGCCTTCGTGCCCGGTCAGAACTGCAAGCGAGGTGCCGGTTGCGGTATCCCACAGACGGAGTGGACCGTCGTGGGAGCCGGAGGCGGCGTTGGCACCGTCAGGGCTGACGGCGATGGCTTTGACACTGGCCACGTGGCCGGACAGGAGTTGCTGTTCGGCGCCGCGGGCAGTCGCCGTCCAGACGCGGGCGGTGGCGTCATCCGAGCCGGTGAGCAGCCGCGTTCCGTCTGGGCTCCAGCCGATGGACCACACTACGTCGGTATGGCCGCGCAGCTCTGCCAGTTGCTCGTCATGCTCGATGCCCCAGATCCGGCCGGTTCGGTTTCCTGAGGCGTAGGCGATGGAGCGACCGTCCGGGGAGAAGGCGACCGACCAGATCGGGTCGCGGTTACCTGGGATGGACCGCACGAGCCGACCGTCGGTAACGTCCCAGATGCGGACCCTGTTGTCCCCGCTTGCGGTGGCCAGCTGGGTACTGTCCGGCGAGAAGGCCACCCCTTCGACGAAATTCGTATGCTTGTCCAACCGCAGAACTATCTCTGCGCTCACCACATCCCAGATAATCACGGATTTGTCGTGTGAAGCGCTGGCCAGGCGAGAACTGTCGGGCGACCAGGCCACGCCCCACACGTCGTTGCCATGGCCGGTCAATGCGGCTGTCTGCTCCCAGCTCACCGTGTCGAACACGCGGACGAGCCTGTCTCGTGATGCCGCCGCCAGTCGCGCACCGTCAGGCGAGAACGCCACACCACGAGCAAAGTCCCCAAAGCCGGCCAGCACGGTGGCGCAAGCGCCGGTGGCGGCGTCCCAGATCCGGACCGTGCAATCCCGGGAGGCTGTCGCCACCAGACGAGAGTCAGGAGACCACGCTGCGCCCTCGACCATTCCCTCGTGCCCGCGCAACACGTGTTTGGTGGTGCCGGTGGCCGCATCCCAGATTCGCGCGGTCCCGTCGCGTGACGCGGTGACAATCTGGCGGGTGTCTGGCGACCAGGCGACCGAGCGCACTGTGGCCGTATGCCCGACCAGCGCGAGTTCGAGGTGGCTCTCGGTCAGCGAGGCCATCAGCGCGCGGCGGGCGAGCCCGGTCGGCGGGCACTCGGTGAGCGCGGCCGTCGTCAGCAGGATCGCGAACTCGGGGTTCTGAGCGACGTTCGCCAGCACGTACTTACCGATCGCGGCCGAAACCCGCTCCAGGAACGCCCGGTCCCGGCTGCGTGAGAGCGCGACGAACGCCTTGATCTCCTCGCTGGCCTGTCCGGCTTCGACCAGCGACTCCAGCCAGGCCAGCGCCAGGGCCAGACGTTCACCCGTGAGGAGATAGTCCGTGCTGCGCCCGGAGCGCACCCAGTCCCCGGTCCAGCGCTCCAGCTCACCACGGCTGCGCAATTGCTCGCTGCGTGCGGCCACCAGCTGGCGCAGCGGGGGCCATTGACGAAACAGCGCCTCATGCGCAGCCTGCACGCTCGGCATCCCGTCGACGGTGTCGGTCACCAACAGGCGGGCATCGGTGAACGCCGCGACGACCACCCGCTCGATGCCGGACAGATCCGACACCAGTACCCGCCGTCTCGTCGGCTCGGCACCGTCCATGCCCACCAGCCGCAGCAGGGTACGCAGTACGGTGTCCGCGTCGTACACCACGATCAGTTCCGTGAACACACTGTCGGCCTGCCGTGCCAGAGCACCGGCCACGCCGCCCAGGGTCCGGTACGCCTCACGACTGGCCACCCCGCCAGAACCCGCCGCCAGATACAGCTCCTGCAGCAGATAGGCCAGCAGTGGCAGGGCATCGACTGTGGCAGTGTCCTCCACTACGTCCGCCACTAGCCCTGCCTCCAGCGCCATTCCCGCCAGCGCGGCCGGCCGCTCGATGACGGCGACCAACTCGGCCGGGCGCAGCGCCCCGAGGGCGACCGGTGCGGCGAACAAGCCTGCCTGCCCTGTGCCAAGCAGTTCCGGGAGAAACTCCACCCGCAGCGTCGCAAGCACCCACAGCCGCCGATCGGCCGCCAGCGCCCGCGCCAACGCACCAAGGAAGAGCTCGCGCTCCGCTGGTCCCGAGAGCGTCACCAGCTCTTCAAGCTGATCGAGCACCAACAACACCCGGGTAAACCGGCCGCTCGGCGCGGCCAACGGCGTGAAATCCTCGCTACGGAGCCGCTCGCTCAACACTGCGGGGTCCGCAACGGTGTGCGCGGCGAACGCGGCAGCCAGGCGAGTAAGCGGTTCTCCGCCGGGATGACCACGGGCAGCACGCTCCACCGGCGCGAGCGCAAGCGCGGGATCACCCCAGCGTGAACCAGCGAGGATTTTCCACTGCCGGACGCGCCGGTCACACAAACGAACCGGTCGGCCGCACTGGCGTCCACCACGTGCAGCCGCCGGATCAGCTCCGCGATCTGCGCGTCACGACCGAAATACGCTGGGGCGTCCTCCTCACCGAACGCCGACAGACCCGGATAGGGCGCCCGCTGTGGATCCCAGGCCGGACGATCCGAACGCGGATTCTGCATCCGGAACACCAGGACGTTGCCCACGACGAGCATCAGCAGCAGCACGACCACGGCCGGCAGGGCCACGTGAACCAGAAGTCTGACCGATCTAGACTGCAGATCACTGGCGGCAGAGTTCGCTGCGACCTCCAGCAGACTCGCCGACATCAGCACGGCCAGCTGCAACAGGATCGCGGCCCGCCCCCGCCGCACAATCGCCTCCCACCACGCCCCGCAACACTGGTCACGCTTACAGTAACGATCAGGGTTCGAACAAGGAAGTACTTGCCTCGTTACGGAAGATCGACGGGGATCGACCGGACTACAGCTCGTAGGCTTAACCGTCGACATGTGCGCAGGGGGACGACACGTTCTGGGCAAGCTGGGACCGGACGGCTCTCACTCTTGGCACGGCGCTTGAGCATCGGTACCGCCAGGGATGGCCGCCTGTTCGTCCGCGCTGAAGTGGACCGCGCCGGACCCCGAATCCGACCCCGAGCCGGACCCCTGACGGCCCCAAATTTCACCACGTATTCGCCACAAACACCGCGAAACCATGATCAAAAGCGAATTTTGGCGAGACCGCATTCGAACACCCAGAAATACGAAAAGCGGCCCTGACCAGCCAGGTCAGGGCCGTTACCACACGTTCGAAGGGTTCGTCAAAACCCTGATCGTGGAGCCAAGGGGACTCGTATAAACGAGGCCTGATTAGGCTCTGACCTGCATAAATGCGCTCCGGCATGGCGAAAAATCGAAGACGCGACCACCAGGCCGCCATAGCAACCGAGACGAATCGCGCCCAGCCGAGACGGACGACAAGAGAACGGGATGCCAGCCCGCCCTCCGACTAGGAACTGTTCGGGGTTCGGATCATGCGGTTGAGGTGAGGAGTTTCAGCCACATGATCGAGCCTCGGAGGTGGAGTCCAGCCTCGTAGCTCTCCGGGGACTTGTCGTAGCGGGTGGCCGGGCCCCGCCATGTCTTGATCTTCTGGAAGCAGCGTTCGACAGTGTTGCGCTGCTTGTAGCGGTCCGGGTCGAAGGTGACCGGCCGGCCGCCGGCTGAGCCCTTCTTCTTCCGGTTGGCCTGCTGATCGGTCTTCTCCGGGGATGACCGCAGTGATCCGGCGCTGACGCAGGTAGGACCGGTTGGCTTTGGAGGAGTAGGCCTTGTCGGCAGCCACCGCGTCCGGGCGGGTGCGCGGCCGGCCGACCGGTCCAGGAACCCGGATCTTGTCCAGGACCGGGATGAACTGCCGGCAGTCAGCAGCCTGCCCGGGGGTCAGCACGAACGCCAGCGGCAGCCCGGCGGCGTCGACCGCTGCGTGGACCTTGCTGCTCAGCCCGCCTCGGGACCGGCCGAGGCTGGCAGCGGCGGCGCGGGCTTTGCGGCGTCGCCGTGCGGCGGCACGATCCGTACCCGGCGACGCGTCCTGGTCGTCCGTACCAGGCGTGCCCTGCGACGTACCACCCTCAGCACCGGCGGCTGATCGTCCAGCGGAGCCCCCTTTTCCTCGGTCAGAGCCTGTTCCAACGCGTCCAGGGTCTCCCCGGCGATCGCCAGACCGGCTGACTGGTGGTGAGCCCGGACGATCGTGGAATCGACGCTGACCAACTCCAGCCCGACCTGTCCCCGGGAGGCGGCCTCGGCGATCAGCGCGTCCATCAGATGCTGGAACACACCGGCCTTGGACCATGCACTGAACCGATCGTAGAGCGTTGACCAGGATCCGTAGCGTTCCGGCACGTCACGCCAGCCAGGGCCGGTACGGAACCGCCACAAGATCCCGTTGAACTGCTCCCGCATACGCCGCGGCAACGGCCCGGTAGCAGCCACCGGCAGCTGAGGCTCGATCAACGCCCACTCGGCATCCGTCACATCAAACGCGCCACGTCCGAGTTCTACCAGCCACCGCCAGCCCAACACCGAACCTCACCGAGATCCGAACCCCGAACAGTTCCTAGTGGGCTGCCATGATCGCTTGGACTGTGACGCCACTGCCAGGCCGCATCGATTCGCGCCTTGCCGATCTGGCGGAGACGGTGTGTAACCGACTGCGTCAAATAGGGTCATCAGAATCGCCAAGGTCACACACGACCGCAGTGAGACTGTTTACGAAGGTGGTGGCATCGCAATTCGCGAATGACTCCGGCGTGCCGTTCGCCGAAGGGGGTGATCTCAAGTCGCGAACATGGAACTCGGGCCCATCGCGGTCATCATCGCCGGCAGCACGCTCACCGGCAGGCCGGAATCCGGATTCCGCAAGGTTCTAGTCCTGCAGCTCTTCTCGAGAGCGCACGGCCTCCAGACTGCGCGCGTAGCGCCGGCCGAAGAAGCCGACGGGGGTCATCACATCAGTCGGAGGCTGGCGCGAGGTGAAGGCAGGCAAGTCCCTCGACCTGGGCAGAGGAGCTGCTGGGCCGAGAACGAGGCCTCAGAACCCGGGGTATTCAGTCAGGCTCTGGAACGGCACCGACCGTTGAGGTGGCACGTCCCCCAAACTTGAGCGAGCTCACAGTTCCGAAGCACGGCGCACAGCCCGCGGCGATCGACACCCGCCCCGTGCGACCGCATCGTTCTCGGGTGCGACCGTGCGGCGGTGTACCGCCTTCGGCTACTTCAACATATCGATCGCCATACCCTTCGTCAAGGAACGCGACACTCGAGACGAAGTTCGCCTATTGGTAGCAAAGAGTTTCTCCTCACCAATTATTGAGCGGAATGACCGCAAATCGCTGTTCCCCTTGTAAGAGAATTCGACTTCTGCGATCCTCTCCGTAGCCACGCGACTACGTGACCGCGTGGGCGTCTTGAGCGCAGGTCGCGAGGCGAGGGGAGGCTATGCGGTGGAGGAAGCGGCTGTAGCGGGCTGCGTCGCGGCCCTTGTCGAGGACTTCGAACGGATCGGCTCCTTGACGCGCGAGCACGTTCACACTGTGGCGTCGCGACGCGGCCTCGAACCACACGAGGTCGTGAAGGTCGTTCGCGAGCTCGAAGCTCTTGCCCTGCTTCCTACCAGTACAGCTCCGAGACCTGATCTCGACGGCCAGGGCGACATCAGCGGTCCGAGCGAGACAGACAACGTCACGACCTCGACCGACGCGGTAATGCCGGACAAACTGTTCAACCACGGGATCTTGACGCCGGCGGAAGAGTCGTCGCTTGGGCATCGAATACAGCTCGGACAGAAGGCAGCCGCCGCGGCGGCCGAGTGCCCGGGCTCGAAGCAGACACCGGATGCTGGCGCGCTGATCTCGGACGGTATCGCCGCGCGAAATGAGTTCGTCGTCAGCAACACGCGACTCGTCAACAGCATCGCCATCCGTCACATGGGCCACGCAGCGACCATGACTCAACAAGACGTGTTTCAGGCCGGCGTTCTGGGCGTGATCCGAGCGGCGGAGAAGTTCGATCCATCCCTGGGATACAAGTTCTCGACCTACGCGACCTGGTGGATCCGACAGTCCATCACCCGCGCGATCGCGAACGAGGACACACTCATCCGGCTTCCCGTGCATGTCGTCGAACAGGTTCGCCGTCTCGAGTCATATGCCCGCGAGTTCGAGATCCGCAACAGCCGTCCTCCGGACCTCGTCGACCTGGCTGAGGGACTCTCGATGGAGATTGGCCACGTCAAGGCCCTCATCGACTGGAGCATGCCCGTCGCCAGGCTGGACAAGGTCGTCGACTCCGGCATCGAGGTGGGTTCCACTCTTGGCGAACTCGTTCTCTCGGAAGTCGAGCCGAGTCCTGAGCGGCAGGTCATGCTTCGGATGTTGGCCGAGCAGATAGCTGTGCGCCTTACCAACAAACTCGACCAACGGTCAGCTCATATCTTGCGGCTGCGCTTCGGTTTGGAGACAGGCGAGGAGATGACGCTTGAGGCCATTGGTGAGATCTGGGGTGTCACCAGAGAGAGGATCAGGCAGCTCGAGAAGAAGGCTCTTGACGTATTGCGAATGGACACCGAGCTCGTTGCGCTCGTACGTGACTATCTGTCGGAAGGTGAAGTCTAGTGTCGGACGAGCAGCAGGTCTACGCGCGCTACGTCAGTTGGCTCGACCAGCAAGTCATGATCGGGGGACGGGGCGACGGGTTGTCCACCTCCGACATGGACCCCTCCACGGTCTTCTGGCTTGGCAAGCTAGCGCCGTTCGCTCCTGCACAGGATGGTGTCGACCGACGGGGACGCATGGACCCGTGCGCGATCGGCCTCAGAGTACGCCCCTCCACGCCTGCCCCTTGGTCATTCATTGCCACGATCGAGGCGTGTGCTTGGACACGGCTAGACGACGGCAGGTGGGAGAAGAGCGATACGATCTCGGTGCCCGTGCCGACGACTGTCGAAGCCGGCGCCGCTGGCCTAGCTGTCGGCGCGGACGCGCTGGAACGGGCTTTCGCCGGTGCGGGCTTACCTCATTTGCGTGCGGAGATCCAGGTGACCGACGAGAGCTGGCGCGATGGGGAACCTGAACTCATAATCCAGCTTGTCAACACATCTACCCCGACCTCTCCGAAGGGGCAGGGTTATCTGTTCGAGAGTTCAATTGCCGTAAGCGGGTTGCAGACGAAACCGTTCGTCCTAGAAGCGCTTCCCGACAGCTTTCGATACGACCGTCGCATGCCAGCTCTAGGAATCAACTGCGGCGTCATCCGCGACGACATCGGCAACCTCTCCACCACGGACACAATCGTCGTCGATCGGCGCCGCCCACAGTACGCGTTCGGCGCCACCTCGACCGACTGCCTCGACCTAACATTCGAACGGCTGGCCGCACAGCCGGTCGCGACCCTGACCGAACTTGTCGACGCCTACGCTGGTTGGGGCAACAAGCATTGGTCGGAAGATCGGCTGCAACAGAGAGCCACCCTTGAGGGCTGGACCGCCCAGATGATCACCGATGCGGCAGCCGCCGCGGGTGAGCATCGAGACGAACTGGATCGGCTACGGCACGGGGTACGTACGCTCAAGAACGAACCCCTGCTGATGCGGGCATTCGCCCTCATGAACGAGAGCATGGCTCACGCCGGCCGCGGGCGGGTCGATCGCTGGCGTCCTTTCCAGATCGGATTCATCGTCGCGACACTCCCCGGTCTACTTAAGGATGGCGCAGAGTGGCCAACAGTCGAGACCATTTGGTTCGCAACGGGCGGTGGCAAGACCGAGGTCTATTTAGGACTACTAGTTCTCGCCGTCTTCTACGACCGGCTTCGCGGAAAACGAGCTGGAATAACCGCGTGGAGCCGGTTCCCGCTCCGGTTGCTGTCCCTGCAGCAGACCCAGCGATTCGCCAACGCTCTCGGAGCTGCTGAGCTGGTACGGCGAAAGCACGCCATCGGAGGCGACCAGATCGGGCTTGGCTACTTCGTCGGTCGCAGCTCGACCCCTAATGAGATCCCTGTCTTCCCAAATGACCAGAACGAGGTCAACGTCGAGGACCCGGCCATGCCAGCCAAATACCAAGTGCTGATCGCATGCCCATTCTGCGGATCGGATCGGCTTCGCATGAAGTTCGACCGCGCCAAATGGCGGCTGTGCCACCTGTGCGACGCCCAGGACTGTCCCTCGTCCGGCGAACCGCTGCCGGTGTACGTCGTCGACCAAGAGATCTATCGATTCCTGCCTCCGGTAGTGATCGGAACACTCGACAAGGCGGCCTTGATCGCGATGCAAGGGGGAATGCGCGCGTTCGTCGACGGTCCCGCCGGAGAGTGCGAACGACCCGGCCATGGTTTTACCTACGCCAGACGTTCCAAGCGTCCGAATGGCTGTTTGGTCCCGGACTGCAAAGCGGGCGTGAGGCTTCTGACGCCCAAATCCCGAGGTGACTTCGCGCCAAGCTACCGGCTGCAGGACGAGTTGCATCTGCTCCGTGATTCCCTCGGGGCTGTCGATTCTCATTACGAGTCGCTATTGGACACACTGCAATCGACCCTGGCTGGCAGCTCCGCGAAGATCATCGCCTCGTCAGCGACCCTGACTGGATTCGAACGTCAAGCCGAGGTGCTGTACCAGCGCGCGGGACGTGTCTTTCCACAGCCCGGTCCATCGGCCGGTGAGTCGTTCTGGAGTGAGGAGACCGAAGACCTTCTCCGTCGCTTCGTCGCGGTGTGGCCTCGCGGAGTGACCCTGGAGTGGGTATCCGACCGCACGACAACGATCGTCCAGCAGTCGATCCGGCGCCTTCGTGAGGATCCTGCCGGTATCTGCTCGGAGATCGGCGTCGATGTCAGTCACGCCCAGCGTCTGATCGATCTGTACGGCACCAACGTGGTCTACGGCACAACACTTCGCGACGTCGAAGCCGCGCAGCGCTCATTGGGGACACAGGTACCGGTGTCGCCGCTCAATAGCGTCCAACTCACTGGCGGAAGTCTCTTCGAGGACGTCAAGACGGCGCTGGAGAGGCTGACGCATCCCGAGACCAACTTCGACGACCGTGTCCACGTGGTCACCGCGTCGTCGATGATGTCCCACGGAGTGGACCTCGATCGACTCAATATCATGACGGTACTCGGCATGCCGCTGACGACCGCCGAATTCATCCAGACAACGGCACGGGTCGGACGCACCTACCCCGGACTGGTCTACGTGGTGCTCAAGGTCGGCCGGGAGCGCGATGCGAGCACGTTCGCCCACTTCGCGCCCTTCATCGAGCAGGGCGACCGGTTCGTCGAGCCAATCCCGGTCACGCGCACCAGTCGTCGCGTCCTGGAGCTGACGCTGCCCGCCGCCATCGAGGCACGCCGCCTATTCGTACACGAGCCTGCATCGCCCGGAGAGCGGCTCACCATGGTCGATCACCTGCGACGCTACTTCGCGATGGGTGCCATCTCTCCCAAGGCCGAAACAGACGCCTGTGCAGGCGCACTCGGCCTTCCCCCGGACGCTCACCTCGCGCGCGACGATGTCGATGCCCAACTGGAAGTCTACTTCGCCCGCCTAAGCAATCCCGGTTACGGCGCGAAATGGCCGAACCAGCTCCTGACACGCCAGCCAATGCGATCGTTGCGCGACGTCGAGACGTCCGTCCCGATCACTGACGACTAGGACGGAATTCACCCATGAAGGACGAGCGCAGCGTCTCGCAGGTGCTCTATGGATTCCTGCCGCAACAGACCGGAGACCTGAAGGGTGGCGTGTACCGGACTGTCGACTGGCGCGATCCCAGGTCCATCGACGTCGACGAAGACCTAGTGCGCGGCAAACTCTTGGAAGAGCTTCGCGGATGGGAAGCGGCTGGCGCCAATCCCGCGATCGCACGTGAGATCGAACGCAAGACGGTCGATCTTGACGTCGTCGAAGTCAATCGGCAACGAGGCGTTCAGGTGGAGCGATTTCCCCAGGTCTGGATCTGCGCGGCCTGCCGCCGGGTGGGCAACGATCGGACGAAGCCTTGCGCGTGCGGGGCGAAGCAGGCATGGCGGCAGCTGCACTTCGTCGGTTATCACGAGTGCGGCCAATTGGAGGAGCCGTACATCAAGCGCTGCAAGGAGCACTTCCAGGCCAGGATGCTCCCTCAGCAAAGCATGGATGCCACGAAGATAATCTTTGATTGTCCCATCTGCGCGAAGAAGGTGCAGACTGGGCTTGGCTGGCGAAAGTGCCCCTGCGGCAAGACGTATTCACAGCGTCCAAACGCGGAGTTCATTGTCTATCAGGTGCACAGGGCTGCCAGTGTCTACGCGCCACAGTCCTTCACGATCGTCAACCCAGCCGATCGGGACGGCCGTCGTACCTACACCGAACCCAGTGGCAGGCGGTCCGCACTCACGTGGGCGCTGAGTGGCTTCCACGACGACTCACCCGCAAGCCGCCGCCCCACAGGCTCCGGCTTCGTCGAGTCGTTGATCGCCCAGGGCTTCACCCGCGAACTTGCCGAGCAGCTCGCCCGGGCGGCCGCAGCCGGGGGTGGGCTCGCCTCCGAGGACGATTTGGGTTCGTTGGCCGATGCCCCATCGTCGGTTATAGAAGCCGTCGAGCGCGAATCAGTCGAGGTCGCGCTAGGACTCATGGAATCGCGCACGCGGATTCACCACTTGGTCACAGATCACACGCCCACCACTGCGCGCGACCGCTATGAGATTGGCTACCCCAGGGCGGTTAGCCGAGCAGGGCTATCCGCTGTCGACCTCACCGACCGCTTTCCTGTGCTGAAGGCTGTCTACGGATTCACTCGGGGAGGAGACGAGCCCGGCACGACACGGCTCAGCCTATATTGGACCGGTACTCGAGGTCGGCGAATCTATGCGAACCTCCAGCAAGCCGAGGCTCTCTTCTTCCAGCTGGACCCCCTCTCCGTTCATCAGTGGCTGACAGACCGGGGGCACCCTCTGCAGCCGGTGGCGGACCGAAAGGCCGCGCGTTGCGAAATCGCCGCGAACGCGCTCGTACCCTCCCGCTTCGACGACGAGGGAGCATCGCAGAAGTTGGGCCGGGACCTGCTGACGCTCACGCACTCCTACGCCCATCGCGCTATCAGACAGCTGTCGGTACTGGCGGGTGTCGACCGAGAAGGCCTGGGCGAGTACCTCCTTCCGCTTAGCTGCGGCTTTTTCGTATACGCAGCCACACGCGGGGATTTCGTACTTGGCGGACTGCAAGCGGTGTTCGAGCATGACCTAGACCTAGCACTGGCCGCGATAGTCTCCGCCGAATCCCGGTGCGCCATGGACCCAGCCTGCGAACGAAACGGTGGAGCGTGCCCGGCCTGCCTCCACATTGGCGAGCCCGCTTGTACCTACTTCAACCACTTCCTAGACCGCAAGACCCTCTTTGGCCAGACTGGCTATCTGGCGGTCAAGTCACGAACCCCCACTGGACACATCCGCGACGTGAGGCCCGGAGAGTAGACGAGTGAAGATCACCCCATCGTCCCGCATCCTGCGGATGCTAGGCGAAATTCAGTTCGATGAGTGGCAATGTGTGGCGGAGCTGGTCGACAACGCCTTCGACGACTTCGCGGACATCGCTCGTGAAAAGACTCCGTGGGCTGGTGGGTACAAGGTCAGCGTGTCACTCCCCTCGCCGAAACATGATCTGTCCGGTTCTGAGGTCGTCATCACCGACACAGGTAGGGGAATGTCGTACGAGCGTCTCGAAAACGCCGTACGCGCCGGTTGGTCAAGCAACGATCGCTTCGACAAGCTGGGTCTCTTCGGGATGGGGTTCAACGTCAGCACGGCGCGGCTCGGACGCCTGACACGAGTGCTCACCACCCGGGCCGGCGACACCGAGTGGTTCGGGGTCGAGATCGACCTCGACCGAATTGGCGATGACTTCGAAGCCGATGACATCACGGAGCCGAAGGATGACCCGAGCGAGCACGGAACCAAGATTGTCATTGGCCGCCTTCACCGCGCGCGTGCCGAATGGCTGCAGCGGAACCCTCAGGCTCTCCGCAATGCCTTGGCGAGCGTCTACAGCTGGATTCTGGCGAACCAGCCATTCGAGCTATGGGTCCAGGGACAGCGGGTCATGCCGCGGCAAGCATGCCGCTGGGGTGACGATCGCTTCGTCGTGCACGGGAGTCGCACGTCGCCGGAACGCTTCCCAGCTTACATCCCGATCGATGAGACATTTGAGCCGGCAGACGCTTGTCTGGACTGCGGAAACTGGCAAGTTCCGGGCAAGGGACGGTGCGATCAGTGCGAGAGCACTGAACTGCGCAATCGCAAGCGCCGCATCCATGGCTGGCTCGGCATCCAACGGCATCTCGATCGCAACGAGTTCGGTATCGACTTCATCCGCAATGGACGCAAGATCTTGCGGTTCGACAAGAGTCTGTTCGATTGGAAGAACCCGGACGATCCGCTTGGTCTCACCGTGACGGAGTACCCGGTGGAACTCGTCCATCAGGGTGGGCGCATCATCGGCGAAATCCACCTCGACTACGTCCCGGTGAACTACCAGAAGAACGCGTTCGAGACGAGCGACCGAGGATGGAAGGCAGCCGTCGACTTCCTTCGCGGCGTCGGGCCACTTCAACCAGAGAAGGCGAAGCTGGCTGGATACCCAGACAACACGAGCTACCTCGGGCGTCTGTTCAAAGGGTATCGGCGCAACGACGCTGGGCGTAAGTACCTGATTCCTGGCGACGGAAAGCTGCCCATCCACGAGGAGACTCGGAGGTGGGCGCAGAAGTTCTGGGCCGGTGACCCGGAGTATCGGACCGATCAGAAGTGGTGGGATGCGATCGAGAGCCATGAGACTCGGCTAGCTGAGTCCAAGGCTGGTGGCGTGCGCCCCACCACAACGGGCCACCCGGACGAAAGCGCGCTTCTCGATGCGCTCGGCCTGGCGCCGACTGGTCAATCGAGCCCGGGCGCCGCGACGGAGACGGAGCCGACAGAGCCAACCACCGACTCGGCCCCTGTCGAGACCCAGCAGGAACGTCAGACGAGGCTCATAGCAGCCTCGATCCCGATGCCTGAGCTCAGCCGCGACTTCGGAACGCCACGGCTCGGAACCCTGACCCTCGACGCGAGGAGCGTCGACGATGCGCTCGTCGACGCGAACAACCAACCCACACCCGTTTGGCTTATTCAAGGACCAGGCAACACGGCCATCGCGCTCGTGAACGCGCGTCATAAGGTCTTCACCAAGATGGGTGTCGATCCGGCGGAACTACTCCTCGTCGAAGTCGCTTCGGTTCTCAAAGTGAAGGCCGAGACCTCACTGGGTCTAGCCGAGATCGTCGCGCAGCTCCGAACGGCATGCCTTCCCGACACTGCGCTAGACAAGGCCGTCATCGGCGCTCAAGCCAGGGAGATCCTCTCGGAGATCCGACGGCTGATGATCGTGGCGATCGAGGACGACCCCACGCGTGCGTTCCAGTTCCTCACTGCCGACGAGCGAACCTCGATCGAGAACGAGATGATCGCCGATGGCCAGGTCAGTTCCGCCTCGCATCTCGGGACGGACGGAGGATTTCTGCGCTACGCGCCTCCACTCTTCCTCGTGAAGCTCCTGGAATCGTGGCCGGAGGCATTTCTCGATGGGAAGGTGTTCATAGGATCATTCTCGTCGCTGTCGTCGCCATCCGCGCGGCGGCTCAGTGTGGCGAAGGTCGTCGGATACATGAACGACATCGCCACTCTCCTTACCTTCCAGTCGGAGCCGAGCCCTGATCAACTGAGGCGCACTCGGCTCAGCACCCGGCTGCTGGCGGGCGAGATCGTGGCTGACTCATGAGCGATCCCGCTCTGCTATCGCCCGAAGGGCTCCTCGCCGGCGGTCCCCGAGGCCTGACACACTCGCTTGAGCGAACGCTTTGGCATCTCGGGTTCACGGACGTCCGGGTGGTCGACGGGGCCGGGGACCATGGCGCGGATCTCATCGCAGTCAGAAACCGCGAACAATGGGTCTTCCAGTGCAAGTGGTCCAGCCGCGGATCGATCGACCGAGCCGGCGTCGACGATCTCGAGAGGGCCAGAACCAGGTACGGCGCCGACCGCGCTGTGATCGTCACGAACACGGGCCTCAACCGGAACGCGGAGCTGCGACGCAGCGCCCTGGAGTCGATCGGCCTCAAGATCGATGTATGGGACGGCCCGATGCTGAACGCGATCGGCGAGAATATGCCCAGTCGGATCCCCAGAGCGTTCGGCCTACGCGGCTATCAGATCGAAGCGGCCGACAAGATCATGAGTGATCTCGCCGACAAGAACCGTGCGTTGCTGATTCTAGCGACCGGGCTCGGCAAGACAGTCGTGGGTGGCGAGGTCATCCGCCGGTTCGTCCAGGAGAACCCGGGAAGCCGCGTACTTGTCGCAGCCCATATGAAGGATCTCGTCGAGCAGCTCGAGCGCGCGCTGTGGCGACACCTCGATAAGTCCGTCCCGACTCACCTGCTCACCGGCGACTACAAGCCAACCGGAGAAGAGGGAGTAGTCGTGGGTACGGTGGAGTCCGTCCTTGCATTCGTTCGTGGCGGATGGCGTCCCGACTTGGTGATGATCGATGAGACGCATCACGTCGGCGAGAACGGGCGCTTCGCCGAGCTACTCGACATCTGCGAGGACGCGGCCCAATTCGGTGTGACAGCCACACCGTGGCGTGGCGATAAGTTTGACATCACATCGCGCTTCGGCTCGGCCACGTTCAAGATGAGCATCGCGGAAGGGATGGCCGAGGGTCATCTTTCGGCAGTCGACTATCGCCTCTTCGTCGACAACCTCGATTGGGAAGTCGTCAGGTCGGCGAGCGAGTACGGCTACTCGTTGAAGGAACTGAACCGTGCCCTGTTCCTGCCTCAACGGGACGAGGTGATCGTCGATCGCTTCCAAGAAGCGTGGCGAGAGACGCGCGACCCGCGCGCGATCCTCTTCTGCCAGACGATCGAGCACGCCGAGCGTATGGCGAAGACGCTGGCCGGCGCAGACCAGGCATGGCGAGGCGCAGCTTTCCTACATAGCGGTATGAACAGGCAACAACGGCAAGTGCTCCTCAACGGGTTCAGACTCGGGCGCGTTCCAGTCATCACCTGTGTCGACGTCTTCAACGAAGGAGTCGACGTTCCCGACGTCAACCTGATCGGCTTCCTCCGCGTCACTCACAGCAGGCGGATCTTCGTGCAGCAACTAGGTCGCGGCCTGCGTCTGAGCCCTGGCAAGGCCAGTCTGCGCGTACTGGACTTCGTCACCGATATCCGCCGTGTGGCCGCCGCGCTCGATCTCAAGCGAAACCTGGAGAGGCTCTCCGAGGACGAACTCGAGGTTCTACGCCTCCCCCACCCCGCATCACGTGTCGAATTCGACGACGCCACGGCGGGAACGCTCCTCGATCATTGGATCAAGGACGCCGCCAGTCTCGAAACCGCCGCGGACGAGGTGCGGCTCCAATTCCCCGAGGCCGGGGGAGTCGACTAGTCATGACGCTGCCGCCCGAAATTGAGATGCGAGTCGTCGAGCACCTGTACCGCGATGCCGACAAGATCTCGTGGGACGGGATCGCCGCCGTCACGAGATCCGGGCACTACGATCGATGGGTCAACGACCAGGAGATCGGCGGACGTCTACAGAAGTTCATGGACGAGAAGGAATGCCGTCACTGGATCAAGGATGGCCCGATGAAGGAACGGGCACGCGCCGTCTACGGTGTCGGAAAGTACGCGTCACTCGTTCCGAATCCTGTCGCGAACCCATCTCAACTCGTAGCGCAGGGTGTCGGTACCGGGTGGGAGGTGGACGAGACGACACTCGACATCAAACCCCTCCGGATCGTTGCGCGCCGTGAGGACGACGTGATCCGCTTCTGCTGGGGGAAACCCAAGGATCTCAAGCACCTCGTTTGGGCCGCTCTCAATGCGGAAGCCAAAGGTGATCCAATCCCATGGACTCTGTGTGTCGTGGGCACCTTCACCCACCCGATACCGGCGAATCAGAGGGAATCTGACCTGCGCCTAGCAAAAAGATGCATGCTACGAATCGTCCATGTGAGTCTCCTATGAGTGAGTGGCGTCAGACCATCATCGGGCTAGACCCTCAGGACCAGTGGGCCTCCGAAGCGTGGGCGCTATTGCCATCGGACAGACATCGGCAGGTGCTGCAGGGCCGGCTGGAAGGGTCGACTCTCGACGAGTTGGGAACCTTGTTCGGCGTCACTCGCGAGTGGGTGCGTCAGATAGGGATCGCTGGCGAGAAGCGCCTACTAGAGAATAGCGACGCCCTCGCGCCGGGCTGGCGGGACGAAGTACGCGCGCTGTTCGAGGGCGCGATCGTCAGAACCGGTGTCGAACTCGCCCTTGCGATACCTGATCCCGACGGTATCGCGCGCAACGCGATCCTCACGGCCTTCGGCGCGCAGAGGCCGAAGTCATGGGGATGCCGGGTCGACGAGTGGTGGACACTCGCCGCAGACAAGGTCACCAAGGCACTACGCGCCCTCGCCGAGACCGCTCCCTGCACTGCCGAGGACATGGATCACAACGCCATAGAACTCGGGCTCCCACCCGGCAGCGCACTCGAGCGCGTACTGACGAGTGCCTCCGCTCCCCTGACGCGAACGGTCGATGGCGGGTGGGTGCGTCGCCGAGTTTCTGGACGCGACGCCGCGTACCTCATTGTCGCTCGAACTGGCACGCCGATGAGAGCGGAGGACGTGGCGGAAGAACTCGGCGAGGTTGCCCGAAACATCGCCGAGTCGATGCGTCGAGACAAGCGGTTCGTACAGACGCGACCGGACGGTCTCTGGGCGCTCGCCGACTGGCGGCTCCCCGAGTCGAACCGACCGGGCAACGCTCACGAGGTGGCCATCAACGTACTCGAGGAGTTGGGGCCACTCCCCTACGCCGACTTCGAGCGCGAGGTCATCGCGCGCTATCCAGTCTCGGCGTGGCGGGTCAAGCAGTGCCTGTCGAGCGATCTCATCGGCGAGACCCCCGAGGGGCTCCTCGACCTCGTGCGCCGCGGAGCCACACCCATCGAGGAGCCCGAGCCGCGACGGTCGCCGAGCATAGTGGCGAATGAGGCGGGGGATCTCGTCGCGGTCCGCATGACGGTCGACAAGGACGTCCTGCGGGGCAGCGGCCTCGTCGTGAGCCTCTGGCTCACATGGCGGCTCGGGATGCATCACGCGCCGACCACGCGACGCTTCGCGCTGGACAGCGGGCGCGAGGTCGTCGTGCGACGAGGCGTCGGCAGCGCGCAGCTGTCCAGTCTGCGCGCCGAGGTCGCCGACCTGGGGATGGGGCTCGGGTGCTCGTTCGCGGTCATGCTCATGGCCGACACGGAGAGGGCGGCCCTACGTCACACATGCGGCGACGACTGTCCCGCGCCACGAGCGTCGCCCTGACGTTGGCTCGTCCCAGCACGAAGCCGTCGGCTTCGTGCCCGTTTCCCAAGGGCAGGGACGTTGTCGCCACTCCGCGGTACGGTTTGTTCGTGCCGCCGCAAACCCGTCCCGAACCCCCGCAAGAAGCGGGGACGAGCATCGAGCTTTTCGCAGGCGCCGGAGGACTGGCCCTGGCGATGCACC
Organism: Catenulispora subtropica; assembly: GCF_039531675.1. Classification (NCBI taxonomy): domain Bacteria; kingdom Bacillati; phylum Actinomycetota; class Actinomycetes; order Catenulisporales; family Catenulisporaceae; genus Catenulispora; species Catenulispora subtropica. The sequence goes on along the minus strand of NZ_BAAAQM010000090.1, from coordinate 7,875 downwards.
AGGCTCGCTTCAGGCACCTGCTCGCGGTGGAGGTCGATGAGCGCGCCTGCGAGACGCTCAGGCTGAACGGGGCCAAGGACTACAGCCCCGACCAACCGAGGCCCACGACCGTCGAGATGTCCTGGCCCCTCGTGTGCGGGGACGTCCGCGAGTTCGACTTCAAGCCGTGGAAGGACGAGGTCGACGTCGTCGCCGGCGGGGTCCCGTGTCAACCGTGGAGTCTGGGTGGCGTCCATCGCGGCTACGAGGACAAACGGAACCTCTGGCCGGAGCTCCTCCGGTGCGTACGCGAGACGAGACCCAAGGCGATCGTCGCCGAGAATGTCAAGGGCCTTCTACGGCCGTCGTTCCGTCCGTACTACGACTACATTCTCAGACAACTCGAGCTCCCACACGACAGGGCGACCAAGGGCGAGGACTGGAGCGACCACGACGCACGCCTGCGAGCGAGGATCGCGTCCATTCGAGAGAAGCGACCGGACACTCGCGCACTGACCCGGCAATACGATGTGCACTATCAACTGCTCAACGCGGCAGACTATGGGGTCCCGCAGACTCGCCACAGAGTCTTTGTGGTCGCGTTTCGCAAGGATCTCGGTCTTTCCGAGTGGGACTTCCCAGCTCCGACGCACTCGGAGATCGAGTTGGCCGCGTCGAAGGCCGATCACACATACTGGATAAGACACGGTATGGATGTCCGGGAAATGCCCGCCCAAGAGGAACTGGATCTTGGTGGCGGCGGCCAACGGCTCGCCCCCTGGAAGACAATCCGCGACGCGCTCCGCGATGTCCACCCTCCGCTCCGGCCGCTCGACAAGCGACTCGAGCATCCGAAGTGGATCCATCATCGTGGCTGGCCGGGCGCCCGTGAGTACAAGGGTCACCGACCAAACGAATGGGATCACCCAGCGAAGACCATAAAGGCCGGTGTACATGGCGTCGCAGGAGGCGAGAACACGATCAGGCTCGATGACGGCGAGATTCGGTACCTAACCGTACGGGAGGTGGCCCGTCTCATGACCTTCCCCGACAACTGGCGGCTGGAGGAACCGCGAAGCGAGCAGATGAGACAGCTGGGAAACGCAGTTCCGGTCGAACTCGGACGGGTTGTCGCGCAGTCGGTCGCCGACGCGCTCTGGACCACGGGACCAACCGGAAGGGGTTGACCTCGTGACTTCGGGATGGCGAAACGCGCGTCCACCAGATGACGCCTGGCGACCTAAACCCGGCCTCACCCGAAATCGACGTTCGATCGAGCAAGATTCGGCAGCTGGCGGCCGCGACTGTCGTCAGGTTCGTGTGGGGGGTTCGCAGGTACTCGCGACGGCGTCGATCTACCTACGTGTCCCTGCGGATGGTCGAAGGATCAATGCGTACCTGAGATGGTCTGAGGCCGGCCGAACTGTCGAGCGTTATGTCGGCGAAGTCACTGCGATGACCCGGAAGGCGAACCTCGTCGAAGGGTTCGGCCAGGCTCGTGCCGCTGGCCTGCTAACTATCGCGGAGAACCGGGTCAGCGATATACCGCTGGCCAGGGGGTCGTGGGCATCGTCACCCGCGTCGCGGTCGGTCATGCGAGCCAACAGGTCACGCGATACCAAGCCCGAGATTGCCATCCGAAGGGAGCTCCACCGCCTGGGATTCCGGTATCGCGTCGCCTTTCCAGCTCCGATTGGGATGAGACGTACGATTGATATCGCGTTCACCAGGATGAGGGTCGCGGTATTCGTGGACGGCTGCTTTTGGCATGGTTGTCCGGATCACTACCGACCGGCAACGAGAAACGCCGCGTTCTGGGGGGAGAAGATCAATGCAAATCGGGAGCGTGACGCTGACACAAATCGACGACTGGTCGAGGCTGGCTGGACGGTGATTCGCATCTGGGAACACGAGGATCCCGCAACGGCCGTAAATCGGATCACAAACCTCCTACGAACTCGAACGAACGCGCGCGACGATTAATCGACTAATGGCCGTCAGTCCGCACCACGGAGAGCTGCGGCTTCGAGGCTGCGGTTACTTCGTACCATATGAGCTGTTCCTCAACGCGCAGGGGAGGCTCCACAAACTCTGCTCCTAGTTCCTCGAATGGATGGCAAGAGAGGAAGCAGAAGTCCAGCGGCTGCTTGACGTGACCGACGTGAGCCAGGGTTTCAAGTTATCTCGCCGCCGGTAACCCGGCACAGACGCGTGCCGGGACCGTCCTGCGTCTGGGGCCAGTCACTCCTTCTGCACCCGAGCGCTTGTGCGTAAAGCCTGACAGCAGCAGCTGATAGAGGATCACCTTGACCGGAGCGTCAGCTGATTGAGGGGAACGCGTTACGAAGCTCATCGACTATCCGCTGTGCGGCGTCAACGTTCAGCCCATTGCGATTGATGAGCGAGGGAAACGCGGCCTCTACGATAGCGAGGAGCTGGCGAGCAGCTTCGAGATCAAGCTGGATCGACTGGCTGATCTTGTCCGGTATCGCGCGCGTTGCAGATCCGTAGGTGTCCAGCTGGAGGATGGTCGCACCACCTTCGAAGAACGTCCGATAACCGCAGGTGACCGCCTCATGTCGGCGTTGGACGTCACTGGATACGTGGTCGAACTTACCGATCATCGCCATAGGAACATTGTGGCACCGAGGTCAGTCAGCGGGGAGTCGACGAGGGGGTCTACCGACGCCGCACGAAGCGATGTACCCGGCGCGATCCGCCCCACCGAGCCTAACCCGGACCCGGTGAACACGGCGACGCCGTGCCGATGGCCAGGACCGGCTGTGGTCCATGGACATCACCCAGCACCGCACCGGACAGGTCTGGGTGTACTGCGCGGTCGTGCCGGGGCACCCTCAGCCGGCGCGTGGTGGGCTGGCCGACCGCCCACCACCTCCATCGGGGCTCCTTTCTGATCACGCTCCTCAGCGCGTCGCGTAAGCACTGTCGGTATCACAGCGGATCCAGCTCTACCGCTGGGAGGACCATGAGCTAGGCGAGATCTTTAGCAATGCGGGCGGCCTCAACCTTGGCCGGGCCACACGCGGAAGCGAAGGTGGCTCCCCAGCTGGCAATCTGTGCGGTTCTCCACAAGACCATGATTTGGCCGGTAGGTGACGCCAGATCAGCCTCGAAATGGTCCGCAACTTGGTCGGCAAGCATTGAAGGACTCTGTCGGGAATCTTGCTCGGCCGCGTCCTTGAGTGAATCAAGCCTCTGCTATGTTCTGGATCTTCATGGCATGACAGGTTGTCGATTCCAGGGTGGCGCTGATGTCCGTTCGTCCTCGTCCTGGCGCCGAGGTCCCGGAGCTGACCGCGCGGGTGGCCAGGGCGGCCAACCCGAAGGGCACCACGGCGATGTGGGTGCGGGATCGACTCGAGGGCTTGTGGGCGGACGAGGACTTCGCCGGCTGGTACTCGCGCGACGGGCGGCCCGCCTGGTCTCCGGCACAGCTGGCCACCGTGTGCGTGCTGCAGTTCCTGGACAACCTGTCCGATCGGCAGGCCGCCGAGGCCGTGCGGTGCCGCATCGACTACAAATACGCGCTTGGGCTGGAGCTGGAGGACCCGGGGTTCCATCACAGCGTGCTGAGCGATTTCCGCGATCGGCTGGCCGAGGACGACCGCGCCGACCGGCTGCTCGACTTGATGCTGTCCCGACTGACGGAGGCCGGGCTGGTCAAAGCCCGCGGGCGGCAGCGCACCGATTCCACCCGGGTGCTGTCTGCGGGACGGGAGCTGACCCGGCTGGAGTTGGTGACCGAGGCGGTGCGGGCGGTGCTGGAACACCTGGCCACGGACGCGCCGCAGATCCTGGACGAGCTGGTGACGGCCGAATGGAGTGAGCGCTACGGCCGGCAGGTGCGGATGTGCTCCCAGCCCAGCCATCCCGTGGCCCGGCTCACCCAGGTCGGCACCGACGCCGACGTGCTGCTCGCGCGGGTTTACGACCGGTTCGGCGAGCAGATCCCGCCGCAGGCAGACGTGCTGCGCCGACTGCTGATCCAGCACTTACTGACCGACGCCCGCGGCAGGTTCCGGCCGCGCACCGAGCGCGACGGCCTGCCGCCGTCCCGGATCCGCGTCCAATCGCCGTATGAGACCGAGGCCCGCTGGGTGCGCCGCGGTGACACCCGCTGGACCGGCTACCTTCTGCACGTCACCGAGACCTGCGACGAAGACCGGGCCAACGTCGTCACCGACGTGGCCACCTGGGTGTCGGAGGCCGACACCCAGGCGTTGCCCGGCATCCACGCCCGGCTCAAGAAGCGTCGGCTGCTGCCGGCCGAGCACCTGGTCGACGGCGGCTACGCCTCCGGCGCTGCTCTGGCGGACGCCAACCGGAATCACAAGATCGCACTGGTGGGGCCGATCGGCAAGAACAGCTCCAAACAGGCCAAAGCCGCCGACGGGTCCGCCAAGGGAACTTCATCATCGACTTCGACCGCCGTGAGGTCACCTGCCCGAACGGCAAGGTCAGCGGCAACTGGAACGAGATCCCGTCGGTGGCCCCCTACACCGTGGTCCGGTTCGGCAAGCGCCAGTGCGGCCCCTGCCCGGAGAAGGCCAAATGCACCAGCGGCGAAGCCCGGACCATCAACTTCCTGCCCCGCCGCATCCACGAGCTCCAAGAACGCAACCGCGACGACCAGCAGGACTCCGCGTGGCGCAGGCTCTACGCCAGCCGGTCCGGCGCCGAGGGCGCCATCGCCGAGTGCGCGAACGGCCACCGGGCCCGCCACTGCCGCTACCGGGGCCAGGCCAAGACGCACGTCCAACATGTCCTGACCGCGATCGCGGTCAACATCGAACGGCTCAGCCAGCAAGAACCCGCCGACTCCGAGTACCGGCCCCGGTCACCAACGGCCTTCCAGCAGTACCTCGACGCCCACGACCTACCCCGACCACTCTGGTGGCGACAAGGCAAAGAATCTTGATCCCTCAAGATTCCCGACAGAGTCTCTCAGTGGGCCAAGGCGCGGAAGAGGAGTTGAGGGGCCGGTGCCCCGGCTCGGGTTGTGGCCAGCCCTACGGTCACGGTCGCCAAGCACTCCGCGTAGCTGCGGCGGGGGACCCGCACTGGAGCATCGGCCACTTCATGTTCGCTGTTAAAAGCCGTCGCTGCTCGGGGGCGACCAGGCCCACGGCTCGTCTGAGCGTATCGAAACGCCAGGCCGCAGATCATCAACGGCGCCGAAACGTGGGCCAGATTCACACGAAACCGTTGCAATCAATAGTTTCGCGACGTATACAGCGGCATGCCGAGATCTACCGCCTACCACATCATCCGAAGCCTGGAAGTACTGAGACCGATGACCGGGAAGGCTATGCGCCTGTCGCCAGGCCTTCAGCACTCGAAAAGCTCAGAGGTTCCGTTCATCATGCAGAGCTACGGCATGAACGCTCGCAGTTTGTCCCCTACAGGGGCAAGTTGTGCTGCGGCCTGAAACACGAAGTGAAAGGAGCCAGCTACTGCCCAATGCTCTGTAGAGAGTTCGTGAAGCGCAAAAGTAAACGCATCGACGACGCCATCTCGGCTCATCACGTCTTGCATCTCTGCTGCCCCTACGTAGAATACGTCAGGCGCGACTAGGGTCCTCCCACTTGAATCTTTTGCGCTGCTAACACTAAATTCTTCCAACGCCTTCAAGAGAGATCGCGCTGCTAGCAAGTCTTGGCCGCGCAAATTTCGCGACAGCACGGCCGGACGGATCAGATTTGCTAAGCTACCGGCTCGTTTAACGCCAACTTCTACTTCTCGAACGGTCAGATCTCTCGGCAAAACGCTCGGCGATTGGCTCGTTAGCAGATAGCGCTGGATCGGAGTAAGCGTCCCGGCCCATCTGGGAGCAACCTGACGTGCCCATGCCGCCAACGGCCCGCTGTCCGAGTGCCACCATCGCAGCAATCGGAAGGCCATGATCTGGCGCGATCCTCCCGATTGAAGAGTCGATTCGATCCGTTTCTTGAAATCTCTCGCCATAACCTCGTCGCTGGCAGCGATCTCCCCTAGCATCCCGAGGCGGCCAGGATGGAATCGGAAGGTACAGTCAAGGACCGTCAAAGCACGTTGCAGAAGCATCCGCCCGTAGACTGGCGCCGACTGTGCGACATTTTCGGCTAGGAGCTCAGCAGCAAGATCGGCCCCAGACATAACCACCATGCCCATCTCGTTCTGCAAGTCGAGTTCGTGGAGCAAGCTGACAAGGCTCCCCCGAAGATGCTCGCGTTCGACAAAGAGTCTCCCCGCGGCGAACAGCCAGATGTTGCGCCAGTGTGATGCGGGGGCGATCACCCGGAGTCTATCCAGGATGTCGGAGTCACGGCCCTCAGTAAGAGCCCGCGCAGAGGTGAATTCCTGAAGACTTCGTACCTCATAGCCGACATGGTCAAGGCTCTTTGCCACCAGCAGGACTAATCGAGTGGTGGCGGCGCCGATGATCCGGTCGGCCAAGACCCCGGCTTGCTGCCGGTCATGTCCCTCGGCGACCAGCCTGTCCGTTGCCATGCGGCGAAGGTCTGAACGCGGAAGCGCAGCATCTGACTCGCCAGCTCGTTCTGCTTGGACGTGCAGTACAAGGCCAACTCGATCGTGGATGGCGTCAATATGCCGTCGGTGGCGCTCAAGTAGCAGGCCAACCGGACCAGGCTTCCCCATCTCCCGCGCGTAGATGGTCGAGTAATATGCCTCGAATAGCGCGTACCGTGCTTGTGGCGCGCGTTCACGGGCTTCGAGGAGAAGCGACATGATCGTCACCTGGAGCGGCGAGGTCATGAGCCGAGCGGTGGCATCGTCCTCCGCTGCCTGGCGCATGCGCGTTGCAATGACCGCGCGCAAGTCTGGATCATCAGAGTGGCGGACCTCGGCCAGAACCTCGGCGTAGGTCACCGCATCTTGAATCGTCAGCGGTTTTAGATCGAGGTGGAGGTGGTAGCGCTCGTGGAATTCCCCGGCGTACCCCTGCGGGCGCGTCGTGACCACTATGACGACGTCGGCGTCGACCCGGCCGGCATCCACGAGGAAGTCGCTGATCCGAGTCGTAAGATCGTCCCGCGAGCTGGCCGCAGCTACTTCGTCCAGCCCATCCAGGACGACGATCCAGGGCCAGTTCCTCAGCCAGTCCTTGAGCAGCGACGGGGTGACTCGATCGCTAATGCGCGCCGAGATCTGATCGGCGATGTACCGCAACAGGGACGTGCCCTCTCCGCCCGCGATAGCGTCTGCATACTTAGCAAGTTCGATGCGTACAGGCCAACGCTTAAGCACTGGATCGGAGAGTCCGATTCGTGCGAAGCAGCCACGGAGCTTACTGACAGCTTCGTGGAGTTCAGAGCCTGGGGTCGCGGTCGTGCCGATCATCGCTACGCGATACGCCTGGCAGATCAGCTGTCCAAGAGTCGTCTTGCCTTGACCGGGCCCACCGACGAGAACCAGATGAGCCGGAGATGAATTGCTTGGCTTTCCCGCAGGCTTGTCGCTGTGTTCGATGATGTAACGACCAGCGGATACAACCTGCCCGCTGGGCGCGCCACGGACAGCGGCCGGAAGGTCGATGGCTGCGCGGGCGAGTTCGATCTTCTCATTCATGGGGTGGCCAGCCTCGGAGAGCCGAATCCACTTGGCAGCCAGCAGATCGGCTTCGACGTAGGTCGCCATCGAATGAGCAAGATCCCGAGAGACATCGACATACGCTGCCAATTGAGATAGCACGTCACCAGGGGTGATGAGGTGAGTGAAGGCCCTTCGCACGTCTTCGTTGTTATCCAGAAACCGACACAGCTGGTCATAATGCCAGATGCGCCAGCCCTTCAGGCCAAGATCGCGGGCGTGGCTCTTGATTAGGAGCTGTTCGGGGTTCGGATCATGCGGTTGAGGTGAGGAGCTTCAGCCACA
>NZ_BAAAQM010000089.1:6463-29378 GCF_039531675.1 Catenulispora subtropica | reverse complement strand
TCACAGAACACCTGCGCGAGGAGATCTCCCGCCATGGCCGCTGACACCACCGAGAAGGCCCCCGACGCCCTGGCGACCGTCGAAGCCGGCCTCGACGCGCTGGAGACGACCACCGATCAGGAGAGCAGCCGACTGATCCGGGTGCTGCGCGCCGGCTACCCGCCGCTGCTCGCCCTCGGCCTGATCCTGGCCGTGTGGCAGGCGCTGTACGCGGCGAAGATCTGGCCGGACTGGAAGCTGCCCGGTCCGTCACAGGTCTTCACCTCACTGAAGGACGCGTTCAGCAGCGGCGACGTGTGGCCGGCGGTCGGGCACAGCATCGGCCACGGGGCCGTCGGGTTCGCCGCGTCGGTGGCGATCGGCACCCCGCTGGGCCTGCTGGTCGGCCGGTTCCGGCCGGTGCGGGCGGGCATCGGCCCGATCCTGTCGGGTCTGCAATCGCTGCCTTCGGTGGCGTGGGTGCCCCCGGCGCTGATGTTCTTCGGACCGACATCGGCGATGCTCTACACGGTCGTGCTGCTCGGAGCGGTCCCGTCGATCGCGGTCGGCGTCGTGTCAGGGCTCGACCAGGTACCGCCTCTCTACCTGCGCGTCGGACGCAATCTCGGCGCGCGGGGCCTGGCATCGGTCCGCCACGTGCTGCTGCCCGCGGCGCTGCCCGGCTACCTCGCCGGGCTGCGCCAGGGCTGGGCGTTCGCGTGGCGCTCGCTGCTGGCGGCCGAGATCATCGTCCAGTCGGCGGACCTCGGGCACTCGCTCGGCTTCCTGTTGAAGAACGCCCAGGACACGAACGACATGGCCGGTGCGTTCGCCGCGATATCGCTGATCTTGACCGTCGGCGTCGCGGTCAACCAGCTGCTGTTCGTGCCGCTGGAGCGCCGGGTGTTGCGGGTGCGCGGGCTGGCGTGAGCTAGTGTGCGCTACAGCTCAGGCCGGTGAGTGGCTGGTCCGCGCCGTTGGCGACCATTCCCCACGACGTCGAAGCACCGGGTGACAGCGATCCGTTGTAGGACACGGAGTTCGCGGTGACCGCCTTTCCGGATTGGGTGGCCGCCGCGTTCCAGACGTTCGCGATGGTCTGTGACCCCGCGAACGCGAAGCTGACGGTCCAGCCGGACACGGCTGCGGTGCCGCTGTTCGTCACCGTGAACGCGAGCTGGTAGCCGGTCGACCAGGAACCGGTCACCGACGACGCCACCGTGCAGCTCGCGGCCGAGCTCGGCGTCGAGCTGGGAGTCGTGCTCGGTATCGTGCTCGGTGTCGTGCTGGGGCTCGAAGTCGGCGTCGTACTCGGCGTCGTGCTGGGCGTCGTGCTCGGCGTTGTCGGCCCCGTGCCGGGGGACGTCGTGTAAGGAACCTGCGTATAGGCGGCGCTGCAACTGCTACCGCAAGAGGACGGCAGCGAGAAGCTGTAGACCTGTCCACCGTTGATGGGAGTATCCGAGGCGTCGGTCACGCGGATCTGGTAGCTGGAGCCGGCGGCCGCGGTCGGGCCGATGATGTAGGCCTGGCCCATGTCGCTGTCCATCGTCGCCGAGGTCCAGGTGCCGTTCGCGGCCAGGTACTCGACGCCGTGGATGCCGTTGGCCAGATGGGAGACCGAGATCGCGGGCCAGTAGACCTGGGCGCCCTGCAGGAATCCGATGTTGATGTCTCCGGTGTAGCTCGGCGCATCGATGAACTGCCACGTCACCTGGCGGTTGTTCCAGTGGTCCAGGAGGTCGCCGACGGGCGCGCCGTTGAGCTGGAAGCGGTTGATCGAGTCGGTGTGCAGGTCGATGTGGTACGGATCGTCGCGGCACCAGGCGTTGGAGTCGGCGCAGCTGTCGGCGACCAGCATGTTGAGGGTGGCGCCGTTGTACTTGTCCGCGACCCAGGAGCCGTTGCGGCAGAAGGGCTGGTTCGGTGCGCCGTCGTTGGTGCCGGTGCAGAGGTCGCCGATGGTGACCTTCACCCAGCGGCCGCAGTTCAGGCCGTTGTCGAACATGCCGAGGATGCCCGACTGGGACGCCGGCACGGGGCGCGGGTACTGGTTGTAGTCGCCCGGGGTGTTGAACACGTTCAGCGCGATGAAGTCCTGCGAGTCGAGGCTCGCCTGGGGCAGGCCGCATCCTCCGTACGGCGCGCCGAGCCCGTCGAAGTGGGTCGCGTTCCCGGTCACCGGCGCGGGAGTCCCGCCGACCGAGAGCGCTCGGGCCGGGCCGGAGCCCACCAGTGCGGCGGTCACGGCCACGACGGCGGCGACGGCGGTCCCCAGAATGGTGTGCAGGGCCGCGCGACGGCGGCGGGACGATGGACTCGGTCTGGTGCGGCGCACGGTGGCGGCTCCCCTCGCCTCGGGTGTTCGGCAGTGGCATGGTCACCGGACGTCCGGTGAGCGTCAAAGCCCTGTGAAGATCCCGGGGCCGGAACCGCAGGCTCCGCGATGAAAGCTTCATCCCGGAGCCGAAACTTTCGCGGAACTCCGGGTCTCCAGAAGTGCGCTCCTCTACTCCCGTGCGTCCTCTGACATGCCCGTTCGGCGGCGGCGCCGGGATTCGACGGCTGTTCGAAGCTCGCGCGGGCCCGAACCGCGTTCGGTGACGGAGCTACGCTCCCGCCGACACAGTCCGCCACCTCTGTGGAAAGGCGAGCGATGTGAGCAGGAAGATCCCCAGAAAGCTGGCCGGCGTGGTGCTCGCGCTGGCCGGACTGGTCGGGGGCGTCGTGTTCGCGCCCCCGGCTTCGGCGCACGGCGCGATGATGATCCCCGGCAGCCGCACGTTCTTCTGCTATGAGGACGGCCTGACCTCCACCGGGCAGATCGTCCCGCAGAACCCGGCCTGTCAGGCGGCCGTGGCCCAGAGCGGGACCACTCCGCTCTACAACTGGTTCGCCGTGGGCAACCGCAGCGGTGCCACCAGCGGCGGGACGGTCGGCTTCATCCCCGACGGCAAGCTGTGCAGCGGCAACAGCAACTACTACGACTTCTCAGGGTTCGACCAGGTGAGCGCCGACTGGCCGGTCACGCATCTGACCGCCGGGGCGAGCATCGGTATCGACTACAACAGGTGGGCCGCGCATCCGGGGACGTTCCGGCTGTTCATCACCAAGGACGGCTGGGACCAGACCAAGCCGTTGACGTGGGCCGACATGGAGTCGACGCCGTTCTCGACGGTCACCGACCCGCCGAACACCGGCACCGTCGCGACGCTCCAGAGCTACTACTACTGGAACGCCACACTGCCGGCCAACAAGACCGGGCACCACATCATCTACTCGGTGTGGGCGCGCTCCGACAGCAGCGAGACCTTCTACGGCTGCTCGGACGTCGTGTTCGACGGCGGCAACGGCGAGGTCACCGGTATCGGCGCGACCGCCCCGCCGCCGCCCGCGACGACGTGCCAGGCCTCCTACGCGGTCACGAGCACCTGGCCCGGCGGGTTCCAGGCGCAGGTGACGGTGACGAATCCCACGACGGCGCCCATGAACAAGTGGACGGTCGGCTGGGTGCTGGCCGACGGCGAGAGCGTGGTCAGCGCCTGGAACGGCACGCTGACGCAGTCCGGGTCGCTGGCGACGATGAAGTCGGCGGACTGGAACGGGCAATTGGCGGCCGGAGCCAGCACGACTTTCGGGTTCGTCGCGAACCAGACGGCGGCTCCCGCGGTACCGGAGAGCCTTTCGTGCACGAGTCCCTAGGACGGCGCTGGGCCGTCGCGGCGGCCGCCTGTGGGGCGGCCGCCGCTCTCGCCGCGTGCAGCCATGCCCACGTCACCAACGGTATGGACATGGAGGACATGGGACAGCCCAGCGGCCCCCGGATCGCCGCCGCGATACCCGCGGACAACGGCCTCGACGGGGGCGTCAGCGGATACGTCTACTTCACAGGTGCCACGACCCTGGCCGCCGACAAGCCGGAGACGTTCACGTTCCATATCACCGGACCCAGCGGTAAGACGGTGACCCGGTTCCAGCCTTACGAAGGTCAGCTGCTCGTGTTCTATGTGGTGCGCACTGACCTCGGCGACTTCCGGCGGCTGTCTGCGTCGATGCGGGACGACGGCACGTGGACGGTGGCGATGCCCGCGCTAGCGGCCGGCGGTTACCGCACCTACGTCACTTTCGCCGCGCCTGACTCCAGCGCCGGAACGCCCTTGTCGTACTCGCTGTCGCAGCCGCTGACCGTTTCCGGCGGTGCGTCCAAGAGCGTTGCCTTGCCGGCGGCGGCCGACACGGCCACCGTCGACGGATACACACTCCGGCTCACCGGCTCGCCGCACCGCGGCACGGAATCAGAACTCGGCGTCGTCGTCACCAAGGACGGGCAGCAGGTCCAGCAGTTCGGCCGCTTGCTCGACGGATACGCGCACCTGACCGCGTTCCACAGCGGCGACGCCGCCTTCGCCCGCGGTCTGTCCACCGGCCGCGCCGGCGGCGGTCCGTCCGGCGGGGGTGCCTTGACCACGCAGATCCTCTTCCCAGAATCCGGTACCTGGCGCCTGTTCGTGCAGTTCGAGACCTCGGGTGCCGAGCACACGGCTTCCTTCATAGTGGACGTGCCCTGATGAACCATGATCACGCTGCCGTTCGCAGCATCCGCATACTGGCCGTCGTCGCCGCCGCGGTCCTGGCGATGTCGTCGTTGTTCATCATCGGTTCCAGGAGGGCCGAGGGAGCTGGCGCCCCCTGCTCCGTCGCCTATCAGGTGAACCAGTGGAACACCGGTTTCACCGCCACCGTCACGGTGACGAACGGCGGCCCGGCGGTGACCTCCTGGACCGCGACGTGGTCGTGGAACGGGGGGCAAAACGTCACCTCCGCGTGGAACGCGCAGGTCAGCCAGAGCGGATCGTCGGTCACGGCGGCCAACGAGCCCTACAACGGGTCGGTGGCCTCCGGGGCCACGGTGAGCTTCGGCTTCCAGACCGCGTACTCCGGGACCGACACGACCCCCGTGGGCTTCGCGTTCAACGGGGTGGCGTGCAGCGGGCTCGGGACGCCCAGCCCGCCGCCGAGCTCACCGTCCACTCCCTCCTCCAGTCCGCCGAGCGGCGGTTCGTGCCCCTCCGGCGTGGTGTTCTGCGACGGCTTCGAGAGCCAGACTTCGACGACGCCGTCCGGCCGATGGTCCGTCGTCACCCCGGACTGCTCGGGCACCGGCAGCGCCACGATCACCACCGCGCAGCAGCACGCGGGCACCGAGTCGCTGCAGATCGACGGCCGTGGCACCTACTGCGACCACGTCTTCGCCGACGACCTGACGGACATGGCGGCCGCGTCGCCGACCTGGTATGTCCGCTTCTGGATGAAACACACCACGCCGCTGCCGACGAACCACACGACGTTCCTGGCCCTGAACGACGCCGCGCACAACAACACCGACCTGCGTCTGGGCGCCCAGAACGGCGCCCTGGTCTGGAACCGCGAGTCCGACGACGCCACGCTGCCCGCGCAGAGCCCGGCCGGCGTGGCGCAAAGCGTCGTGGTGCCGACCGGCGCCTGGGAGTGCCTCGAGTTCGCGGTGGACGGCGCCTCCGGCCAGATCCACACCTGGTTCAACGGCACGGCGGTTCCGGGCCTGACCGCGGACTCGGTGTCGACGCCGGACGTCGACGACCAGTGGCTGGCCGGGGCCGGGGCGTCGTGGCGGCCACGCCTGACCGATCTGAAGCTCGGCTGGGAGGACTACAGCAGCGGAGACGACACGCTGTGGTTCGACGACGTGGCGTTGAGCACGAGCCGGATCGGGTGTTGAGACGGAAAGTCCGTGAGTCATACCGAAGGGAGTCAGCACTTTGCGAGTCAGAAGAACCGGTGCGCTCGTCGCCGCCGGGCTGCTCGCGGCGGCCACGGCCGTCGCCGCCGCGCCGAGCGGCACCGCCGCGACCGCGGCGCACGTCGACGTCACCGTCAACACCCTGGAAGGCCTGGGCACCATCCCGGCGACCGGCTACGGGCTGAACAGCGCCGTGTGGGACAGCCAGATGAACGCCCCGGCGGTGCAGGGCCTGCTCGGCCAGGCCGGGATCGGGATGCTGCGCTACCCGGGCGGCTCGTACGGCGACATCTACCACTGGCAGACCAACACCGCTCCCGGCGGCTACGTGGCTCCGGGCACTGATTTCGACTCCTTCATGGGGACGGTCAAGACCATAGGCGCCCAGCCGATCCTGATCGCCAACTACGGCACCGGTACGCCCCAGGAGGCCGCGGACTGGGTCCAGTACGCCAACGTCACCAAGGGCTACGGCGCCAAGTACTGGGAGATCGGCAACGAGAACTACGGCAACGGCTACTACGGAGCGGACTGGGAAGCCGACAACCACGCCGGCAAGAGCCCGACCACCTACGCGCAGAACGTCGTCCAGTACAGCACGGCCATGAAGGCCGTGGACCCGACGATCAAGGTGGGGGCGGTGCTGACCCTGCCCGGCAACTGGCCCGACGGGGTGCTCGCGGCAGGTGACGCCGCCGACTGGAACCGCACCGTGCTGTCGATCGCCGGCTCCGCCGTCGACTTCGTCATCGTGCACTGGTATCCGAACGGCACCGGCGCCGCCACCGCGCTGACCGAGCCGGCCCAGCTCCCCGGCGAGCTGGCGCAGCTGCACGACGAGATCGCGCAGTACGCCGGGCCGAACGGCACCCACCTCGGCGTGGCCCTCACCGAGGTGAACGCCGGCGTCGACGAGGACACCCAGCCGGACGCGCTGTTCGGTGCGGACACGTACTTCACCGCACTCGAACAAGGAGTGTTCACCGTCGACTGGTGGGACACCCACAACGGTCCCCAGGCGATCAGCACCGCACCCGACGGCGCCACGGACTACGGCGACTGGGGCGTGCTCTCCAGCGGGACCTGCGTGGGCTCGGTATGCGAACCGGCGCTGAACACCCCGTTCCCGAGCTACTTCGCTCTCAGCATGCTGAGCAAGGTCGGCCACCCCGGCGACCGCATGGTCCGGGCCGGGTCGAATCAGCAGCTGGTCGCGGCGCACGCGGTCAAGCAGGCCGACGGGAACCTGGCCGTGATGCTGGTGAACAAGGACCCTGCGAACGCCTACACCGTGGACCTGCACTACGCCGGCTTCACCCCGAGCACCGCGACCCCGACCGTGTTCACCTACGGCGACGGGGCCACCGCGATCACGTCCACGGCGCAGGGCACCAGCGCGACCCAGACTCTGCCGCCGTACTCGATCGAGACCGTGGTCCTGACCCCGTCCGGCGACCCGGTCAGCACCCTGACCGCGCCCGGCGCGCCGCACGTTCAGGTCACCGGCACGCAGGCGACGGTCAGCTGGACCGCGCCAGCGGCCGGCACCGCCACCCGCTACGAGGTCTACCGCCAGTTCGGCACCACCAGCGAACTGCTCGCCGAGTCGACCTCCACGTCGGCGACCATCGGCAACCTGGTGCCGGGAGCCGGATACACCCTGAACGTGCTGGCCACGGACCAGTACGGGCGCCTTTCGCCACCCTCCGACCCGGTCTCCTTCACGACCGGGACGCCGGCGGACAGCACCTGCACCGCGGACTACCAGGTGACGGCCGGCTGGGGGAGCGGCTACGTCGCCGCGATCACGGTCACGAACACCGGCCCCGCCCCGATCGACGGCTGGTCGCTGACCTTCACGTTCCCCAGCGCCGGCCAGAGCCTCGGCTCCGGCTGGAACGCGACCTGGTCCAGCAGCGGCCAGAACGTCGAAGCCACCAGCCTCACCTGGAACGCGAACCTGGCGGCGAACGGCGGCAACTCGGCCAGCATCGGCTTCGTGGGCAACAACACCGGCGCTTATCCGCCGCCGACCGCGATCAGTCTCAACGGCACGGTCTGCGCCACGACCTACCTGTCCTGAGACGCTGAAACCAGAAGGGCCGCTGTCGGACCCGGGGGGAGTCCGACAGCGGCCATCCGGCGAAGCTCAGATCACCGGGGTGCGGGGTTCCGACGTGTGCCCGGCGCACACGGCTGTGGGTGATCGGAGCGGATCTTGGCAGATGTACGAGGACTGCTTCGGCTGAGATCACCGAATACTGATGAAGCGGTGACACACCGTGCACCCTATGTAAGAATACTATCTATGCGGGACGTCCGAGTGACCCTGGCAGTGGCCACGCTGCTGCGCATCTTCCTGGAAGACCCCGTCGAGCCTCGCTACGGCTACGACCTGATGCGGCTGACCGGCTATCCCAGCGGGAAGCTCTATCCCCTCCTCGCCCGGCTCGAAAGCGCGGGCTGGCTGCACAAGGAGATCGAGCGGGTCGACCCCTCGGTGGCGGGACGTCCGGCGCGCCGCCATTACCGGCTCAGCGGGGAGGGGCTCGTCGCTGCGCGCCGTGCCCTGGCCGCCGTGAACGAGCAGGTGCGGCTGCGGCCTGACGGCGGCCCGGCTCCGCGGCCCGCGGCGAGCACGCCGTGAGCGGGTTCGGGGCGTCGATCTACGACCAGACCGCCGACCACAACGACCTCACGGTCGGTCCGGTCGGGGACGCCGGGTCCCGCTGCATGGACATCGCCGGCAACTCCACGGCGCCGGGCAGCAAGGTCATGTTCTGGAACTGCAACGGGGTCGGCGGCCAGCAGTGGGTCCAGCAGGCCGACGGGACCCTGATGAACCCGCAGTCCGGGCTCTGCCTCACCGATCCGGGCGGCGACACCGCGAACGGCGCACAGCCCGATCTGGCGGTCGCCGTGGCCACGGGCGACCAGCGGCACTTCGCCAATATCCTGCTCACCATCGGGTTCCATCCGGAACCGGACTGATTCCGTCCGTCGGGGAGTTCTCCAGTCTTTCCGCGGTGTCGGTGCCCCCGCAGGGAATCTTGCCGTTCCGGCAACGCGTCGCCCCAGGTCCTGCACGGATCGCGGCGTTCCCGGGACGCAGGGTGACGAGCGGTGGTTGAATGGCGGCGGGCGGTCGCGGTACGGGGCGGACCGGTCACGACGGGTTCTCATCCGTCGTCTGTACGCCATCGCTACCAGACGTCTCCGGGGTGCCCGTATGTCATTCGATGGTGACGACTTAACCGTCGCCGACGGAGCAAGTGAGTTGGTCGACGCAGAGAAGCGGTTCCGCGCCTTGCTGGAGGCGGCCCCCGACGCGATGGTCATCGTGGACCGGACCGGGCACATCCTGCTGGTCAACGCGCAGACCGAGAGCATGTTCGGGTACGAGCGCGCCGAGTTGCTGGGGCAGCCGGTGGAACTGCTCGTGCCGCCCCGCTTCCGGGGTCCGCACCAGTCGCACCGCGAGGGCTACAGCGCCCACCCGCAGGTGCGGCCGATGGGAGCCGGCCTGGAGCTGTTCGGGCTGCGCAAGGACGGCTCGGAGTTCCCGGTCGAGATATCCCTGAGCCCGCTGCAGGAGGACGACGGCCCGCTGTTCTCCGCCGCCGTGCGCGACGTCAGCGAGCGCCGGGCCTCGGACAAGAAGATCCGGGACCTGGCGGCCATCGTCTCCTCCAGCCGGGACGCGATCATCACCAAGACCCTGGACGGCCGGATCACCACCTGGAACGCCGGCGCCGAGCGGCTCTACGGCTACGACGAGTCCGAGGCGGTCGGGTGCAGCATCGCCATGCTGATGCCGGAGGACCGGCCGCAGGAGTACGAGCGCCTGGTCGTCCCGCTGGCGGCCGGCGAGCAGGTCGAGCATGTGGAGACGCTTCGGGTGGCCAAGGGCGGCCGGCTGGTGGACGTGGACGTCACCCTGTCGCCGCTGCTGGACGCCCGGGGCGACGTCGTGGGTGCCGCGGCCATCGCCCGCGACATCTCCGAGCTCTCCCGCGCCCAGCGCGAGCTGACCGAGCTGTACCAGCAGCAACAACACATAGCCCTGACGCTCCAGCACGCGCTGATGGGCACCCCGGCCCAGATCCCGGGCCTGCAGTCGGCGCACTGCTACCTGCCGGCCACGGCCGGCGCCGGCGTCGGCGGCGACTGGTTCGACCTGGTGCCGCTGCCCGACGGCCGGATCGGGGTGCTGATCGGCGACGTCATGGGCCGGGGCCTGGAGGCGGCGGCGGTGATGGGCCAGCTGCGCTCGGCGGCCAACGCCCTGGCCCGGGCCGGCGCCTCCCCGGACCGGCTGATGCAGATCCTGGACACCATCGTGGCCGACCTGCCGGACCAGCTGGTCACCTGCTGCTACCTGGTGATCGACGCCGACCTGGGCAGGGTCACCGGCTGCTCGGCCGGCCATCTGCCGACCCTGGTGGTCGCCGAGGACGGCGCCGGCGCCTACCGCCTCCCGGTGCCGACCTCGGTGCCGTTGGGCGTGGGCGGCTCGGTCTACCGGGAGGCGCGGTTCTCCATCCCGTCCGGCGCCATGCTCGCCTTCTACACCGACGGCCTGGTCGAGACCCCGCGCAGCGACATCGACGACCGCATCGACGCCCTGGCCGCCGCCCTGTGCGCCTCGGCGGAGGCCGGGCAGAGCCTGGACCTGACGGTGAAGGCGGTGGTGGACACCGTCACCGCCGACGGCGACTGCGGCGACGACGTGACCCTGGTCCTGATCCGGATGCCGGAGACACCGCAGGAGACCGCGGCGGTGGACCTGCCCAGCAAACACCGCAGCGTCGCGGTCGGCCGCCAGTTCGCCGTCGAGACCGTCGACACCTGGGAGTGTCCGGACGCCGACACCCGCGACACCATCGAACTGCTGACCTCGGAGCTGCTGACCAACGCCGTGCGGCACGGACGCGGCACCGGCGCGGTGACGCTGCGCCTGCTGTGCTTCCACGACCGGCTGACGGTCGAGGTGACGGACCACAGCTCGCGCGAGCCGCGGGCCCGCCGGGCCGGCGTCGGCGACGAGTCCGGCCGCGGCCTGATGCTGGTCGAGGCGCTGGCCCAGGCCTGGGGAACGAGACCGACCGGGGGCGGCAAGACGGTGTGGTTCACGGTGGTCCCGCAGCTTGCGTGGAAGCGGGAACCCCTTGTGTGATGGGATGACCTCTACCGCCGAACAGGTGAAACCCCGGCTGCGCCTCCGCCGCCACGCCGAGGACGCGCGGCAGGCTCATTGCCCATGATGATTCGGAAGATCATGGCCGTCATGGCCATCGCCGTCGCCTCCCTGTCCGGAGCCGCGGCCACCGCCACTGCCGACGACGGCGACCACGGCGCGGCCGCGTTCGGCAACGCCGTCGGCTCGCCCGGGATCCTGTCCGGCAACGTCGTCCAGGTCCCGATCTACCTCCCGATCGAGATCTGCGGCAACAACGTCAGCATTCTCAGCGCGCTCGACGGCGCTCTCGGGAACGTCTGCGTTCAGCACTGACGACCGTTTCGCACCAGCGGACGCGGCGCCCGGTTCTCCGGGCGTCGCGTCTTAATGACGGATGGCGGAGGTGACCTTCACGGTGAGCGATCCCGACAGATCCCGGTTGCTCTTCGCCGTCGCCTTCGACGTCGAGTTGGCCGGTACGCCGGAGACGTTGACGACCGCGGCGTCCAGGAAATTGCCGTTCGGATCGTCGAAGGAGACCGTGACGGTGTAGTCGTGGGGCGAGGCCGTCGGGTTGGTCACCGTCAGCTCGGACACGGCCTTCCCGTTCGAGTCGGTCGTCACCGGACCGGCCTTCACATCGGCGGTCGCATCGACCGCCCCCTTGATCTGGGCCAGCGCCGACGAAGCGGCCGAGGACGCCGACGAAGCCGCCTTGGACGCCGCCTTGGACGCCTCGTCCACGCCCGGGACGGACGCGTTGCTCCCGCAGCCGGACGTCGCCAGGGCCCCCAGGGCCGCCAGGACGAACGCTGCGACACCGGGTCGCCGGCAGCGGCGTGCGGCCGCAGTGTTGGTCACCATGCGTTCCACGTTCCGGCGGGTGGGGGCTGGGTCGCCACTTCCGGCCCGCCGAACGGGTGACTGGGCGGAGAAGGCCGCCGGACTCTGCCAGCCTCCGCTCACCACGTCGGATGCGCACCGACCCCACCATCGACGGCAAGATCCTGCCCCGTGATCCACGCCGCCATCGGAGAGGCGAGGAAGACGCAGGCATCGCCGACATCCTGAGCGGTCCCGAGGCGCCGCAACGGCGCGGCGGCATGCCAGCGCGCAACGCCCTCGGGCCAGTCCTGTTCAAGACGTGGCCGGTCGATCAGGCCGGGGCTGACGGTGTTCACGCGGATGCCGCGCGGACCGTACTCAAGCGCCGCCGAGCGGGCGAACATGATCAGCCCGGCCTTGGACGCGCTGTAGTGGGCGTGGCCGAAGGCGGGCTGCGTCCCCTCGATGGAGGCGATCTGGATGATCGAGCCTCCGTCCGGCATGACCCGCGCCGCCGCCTGGGTGCAGGACAGAACGCTGACCAGGTTCGCGTCCATCACCTGCCGCCACGCGTCGGCGGTCATCCGGTCCAACGGCAGCACCGGCTGGACGCCGGCGTTGTTCACCAGCGTGTCGAGCCGCCCGCGCCACGCGGCGGCCCGCTCGACCAGATCACGGCACGCGGCTTCGTCCGTGAGTTCGGCGCCGAGCACCGTCGCCTCGCCGCCCGCGCCGCGGATCCCCTCGGCCAGCGCTTCGGCGGCGGCACGGTTGCGGCCGTGGTGCAGCACGACGGCCGCCCCGGCGGCGGCGAACCGGGCGGCGATCCCCGCGCCGATCCCGCCGCTGGCGCCGGTGACGAGGGCGACGGTGCCGCTCAGGTCCGGCAGCCCGGGATCGGTGCGGGTCACGGCGCCTCCTCCGGCATCCGCGTCGGCGCGCCGGGCCGGCAGAGGGCCCTGACCAGCGGCTCGTGCTCCGGATAACGCCGGGACAACTCCTCGGCGTCGCCGCCCTCGTAGTCGGCCGGGACGAACCCCGGCGCCATCGTGGTGCCGAACAGTGCCCACGCCCCGCCGGGTGCGACCCGGGCACCCATCCAGGTCCCGGCCGGAACGACCGTCTGGATCAGCTGATCGCCGTCGCCGAGCCGTCGCACCTCACCGCCGCCGCCGGGATGCAGGAGAAGCACCTCGAGCGCGTCGCCGCGGTAGAAGTGCCAGACCTCGTCGATCGGCAACCTGTGCAGCGCGGAGAAGTCGCCGGCATCTCCGGTGAGCAGCATCAGGATCGCGGATCCGGCCGGGCGGCCCGATCCGTCCTCCGGCCCGGCCCAGGTGCGGCGGAAGCGGCCGCCCTCGGTCGGCAGCGGCACCAGGCCGAAGCGGGTGGCGATGTCATCAGCCGATTCGGTCGTGCCCTCAGCCGTGCTCTCAGCCGCACCCTCAGCCGTCCCCTCAGTCATGCCCCTACTCTTCCCCGGTCAGGCACCATCCGCTGCCGACGGATCGCGATGTGCCGCTGCCGAGCCCGCTCACCCTCCTCCGGATTGGTGAGGTGAACGTGGCGGGCCGAGCCCAACCCCTGCGCGATCAGCGGAAGGAACTCGCCGACCGGGGCGGCCTGGATCCCGAGCCCGTCAGCGAGCCCGTCCCCGAGAGAGGCCCGCGCCGTAGCGCAGAGCAGGTCACGCCATGCGGACGCGGACAAGGCCGGCGCGGGCACGCGGGCCAGACCTTCGGACGTCGAGGCGAACAGCGTCGCGGTCAGAACGCGGCCGGCCTCGTCCGGCCGTTCGGTGGTCGCATCGAGCAGATCCAGCAGCTCGGCCGCGCCGGTGTGGTCGTGGATCCGGGCGGTGACGGCGTCCTCCAGCCCGAGCAGCCGGCCGATGTGGCGCCAGTACCGGTACAACAAGTCGGATCGTAGCCATGTCGTTCTGTGAGCCAAGGAGTTGGATGATCCTTTTGTCTTCTAAGACCGCTTGGCCTCCGACTAGGTGCGCGCGAGCTCGGCCTGGTTGATCGGCACGCCCAGTTTCCCGGTGTCCCACCCGTCGCGCAGCGCCTTGGCCCGGACCCGGGCGTGCATCAGCCGCACCCGCGCCGTCGCCACGTAGCCGGGCGCTCCCCGCACCAGGCCACCGGGCAGGACCACGGCCGAGCGCCACGCCCCGGTCTCCGCCAGCCGCCGCGGCGCCGCGCTGGAGGCGAGGTCACCGGTGTACATCAGCAGCTTGGCGATCGAGGGCGACGCGTAGACGTACGTCATCGAGACGGCGGCGAACGCGATGACGTCCCACGGCTGCGGTATCGCCTGCGTCGCGCGATCGCCGTCGGCGAGGTCGGCGTCCAGGAGCCAGGAGGGCCGCTCCTCCAACTGGTGCAGCAGGGCCCTGATGGCGGCGGGCGGCTCGCGCAGACTGTCCAGGCCTTCGGCCAGACCCTGATCCAGTGCCTGCCGCCCCTCCGCGCCGAGATCCGCCAGCTCCGCGATCACGGCATCGGCCAGAGGGTCGCCGACGGTGAGCATGTCCGCCACATGAGTCATGGGACCGATCATTCCGTACCGGGGGCGACCTTTGCCCCGGCCCCCGGCCCCCGGCCCCGGACCCGGAACCGCCGACCCCGGGCCCGTCCCGACCGTCGGCGCCGCCCTATACGGTTCACCGGTGACCACGCTGACCTTGATCGACGAGGCGACTTCCGGTGCTGCGACTCCCATCGGAACGCTGGCCGTGCCCGAACTCCGCCTCACTGTCCGGGAGATCCTCCGCCGGCGGGTGCGGCTCGAAGTGGAGCTGCGCGGCGCCGGCGACGCGGAGGCGGCGTTCCGAGCGGCGGTGCGCGCGTTCGACCGCAACGGGTTCCTGATGTTCGTCGGCACCCGCCAGGTCGAGGACCTCGACGAGGTCGTGGAACTGACCGAGGACGCCGAGGTCACGTTCCTGAAGCTGATCGCCCTGGCGGGTGGCTGATGCTCGAGGACGAGGAACACGTCGCGCACTACGCCGAGCCGCTCGCCGCGATCGAGGCGGCGGTCGCGGCGGCGGTCGCGGCCGGCGAGGCCGGCGAGCTCGGCGAGGTCAGCGGCGTGCTGGACGCCCTGCTCCGTTGGGAGGCCGCGGGACCGCCGCCCGGCGGGGCATGGACATACGGCCGGTCCAGAGCACGGCGGCAGGCGGAGATCATGCTGGCCGCCGCCCCCCTCACGCTGCGCGAGGCGGTCATCCGCGAGGTGCGGGCCCGCGCCGTCGACCAGGACCGGGACGGCATCGGGAGGCTGACGACGGTGCTCGCCGTGGTCGCCAGCCAGTGGTGTCCCGGCCGGCGTGAGCTCCTGCTCGACCTTCAGCTGAACCTGCTTCATCCGGAACCGCTGCGCAGCCGGGTGCGCGAAGCGCTGCTCACCGACGCCGCGACGATGGCGGCGTCGGGGGCCTGGCGCCCACCCCGGGGCGCCGACAGCGCGTGTGCGCTACTCGTCGGCCGGCTGGACGAGGGCGAGCGGCGCACTGTGGCGCGCTGGGTCATGGCACTGCGAGGCAGCTTGTGGAGCGAGTCGCGTGAACTGAGCCGCTGTCGGGACGACGTGCTCGGCGGCACCCTGGCCAAGCGCCGACTCGGCTGGAGCGCCGAGGAGGCCCTGGGGCTGCTGCGCTCCGCGCGCCACGGCCACGCCGTGGGCCACCCCGAGGAGCGGTCCGCCGAAGCGTTGAACCCCGGCGAGCTGCGCTTCGCGCTGCCCGCCGCCGAGCAGCTCTCCGACGCCGACCTCCGGCACCTGGCCACCGACCTGCGTGTCATCGTCGACGACCTCGAAGCCGACCGGCTCCGCGTCAACGACTACGCGATGGGCAAGACCGCGCCGCGCCGTCTCAAAGCCCTGCTGGACCGGGCCGCACCCGCCGCCGTCGCACCCGCGCTGCCGGAAGGCTTCCTCGGTTCCCAGGACGGATTCGCCATCCAGGCACGCGCCGACTTGGCGGACGTCCTCGCAGACCCGGCCGCAGCGCCGCTGCTCCTGCACTGCCCGACCCTCACCTCCGTCCGGGCCACGGCCACGTGGCTGCGACGTTGCCGGGAGCTCGGCCGCGCGTATCCGCAGGCGGTCGACGTGCTGCGGCGCGTGCTGCGTCTGGTCGTCGCGACCGAGGTGATGTACGACGAGCGTGAGTTCAACGAGTACCGCTACGTGTTCCTTCGGTCCGAGTCCGCGGCGTTCGTGCGAGGTGCGGTGTGGGCGTACACGGCGCTCGCCGGCTCGGACGAGGGCGGGGCGGGCGCGGCGGGGGCCGCCGAACTGCTCGGGGATCTCGCCGTGCACTGCGGCCGCAAGGACACCCGCTTCATCACCAGCATGGTCGAAAGCACGGTCGCCAACGCCGCGGTGGCCGCGCTCAGCACCCTCGACAGCCCCGGCGCCCTCGATCAGCTGCGGCGCGTGCAGGGGATGGCTCGACACCGCACGTTCCAGAAGTTCGTCGCGTCCGCGCTCGACGCCGCGGCTCTGCGGTCCGGGCTGACCCGTGAACAGGTGATCGAGCGGGGCGTGCCGGACCATGGTGTCGACGCGACCGGCCGGTTCGAGGTCCGGCTCGGGGAAGAAGGCTTCATCGCCGCGATCGTCGTCGGCGGCGAAGGCGCGGCGGCCATCGAGTACGCGCGGGACGGAAAGGTGGTGCGGTCACTGCCCGCTGCCGTTCGCGACGCCTGCGCGGACGACATCAAAGCCCTGAAGGCCCGCCTGAAAGAGGTGCAGGCGACCCTTCGCACCGAACGCGACCGGATCGAGGCGATCCTCGCGACCGACCGGACGTGGACGGCGGGGGAGTGGGTCACGTACTACCTGGCGCATCCGCTGGTCGCGCCCATCGCGCGACGCCTGATCTGGGAAGTGGGCACGGACCCTGACGGCCCGTGGACCAGCGGGCTGCCCCAGGCGCCCGACGGCGGCGACCTCACAACGGGCTGGCGCCTGCGAAGCGCCGACGGCACGACGACCGACGTCTCGGCGAACGCGGTCATCCGGTTGTGGCATCCCGTCCGCGCCGACCTCGGAGATACCACGGCCTGGCGGGCAGCCCTCACCGACGCCCCCTTCCGCCAGCCGTTCAAGCAGGCGTTCCGCGAGCGTTACCTGCTCACGCCCGCCGAGGAGGCCACGGTCTCGTACTCGAACCGGTTCGCCGGCCACATCCTGCGCTACGGCCGAACCAAGGCCCTGACCGTGGCACGCGGCTGGAGCGGCCTGAATCTGGGAGCGTGGTCGTCCGGCGCGTCCGGTGAGGCGATCCACGAGTTCCCCGGCACCGAGTGGCGAGCGCGGTTCTTCCTGGAGACCGTCACGGTCACCGACCTCGCCGTCGCCGAACTCTGCTCCACAGATCAAGTGCGCTTCGAGCGCAAAGAAGGCCGCACCTGGCAGCTGGCCGATCTCGTAGACGTCCCGGCCGGTCTGCTGTCCGAAGGGCTGCGGGACGTGGATCTGTTCGTGGCCGTCGCCTCCATAGGCGCCGACCCGAATTGGACCGACCGCGGAGAGGCCCGTCATGCGGCGTACTGGCACGAGTACAGCTTCGGCGCGCTCCCGGAGTCGGCCGTGGCGCGGCGGGAGACGCTGGCGCGGCTCCTGCCCCGGACCCGGATCGCCGACCGCGTGGAGGTGGGGGAGCGGTTCGTCCGCGTGCGCGGCGACCTGCGCACCTACAAGATCCACCTCGGCTCGGGCAACGTCCTGATGGAGCCGGACGACACCTACCTGTGCATCGTCAGCGCGCGGTCCGAGGACGCCGGGAAGGTCTTCCTGCCGTTCGAGGAGGACGGCGTGCTCTCGCTGATCGTGTCGAAGGCGTTCCTGCTGGCGGCGGACGCGAAGATCACCGACCCGACGATCCTGCGGCAGTTCCCCGCGCGGTAGGGCCCGGAGGCGGCACTGTGGTGGCGGCGAGAGCGCCGCCACCACAGTGCGGTCGGGAACCAGACCCGTGGATCCGGCGGTCAAGCGGTCACGCGATCAGAACCCGCCGGTCCCGTTCGGCGTTCCCAGGCCGGTCGGGCCGTCCCACCCGACGCGCGCGTGGCACAGCTGGGTCGGGGAGCAGGAGCCGTTGGAGCCCGAGGTCACGTCGAAGAACGACGTGGAGTGGCTGTACGGGTAGTTGTTGTTGATGCTCGCGGTGTTCCCGGCCAGGGCGAAGACCGACGCGATGATCGGGGAGGACACCGAGGTGCCGCCGTAGACCTGCCAGCCGCTGCGGCCGTTGTACGGGGTCGAGTCGTAGACCGCGACGCCGGTGCTCGGGTTGGCGACCGCGGAGACGTCGGCCTCGGCCCGCTTGGAGCAGCCGGTGTTGAAGCCGGCCGCGCCGCTGAGCGCCGCGTTCAGGGTCGAGCAGCCCGAGCCGGCGCCGGACCACACGGTCTCGGACCAGCCGCGGGAGTTACTGGCCGTGTTCAGCGTGGTGCCGCCGACCGCGGTGACATAGTGCGAGGACGCCGGGAACTGCACGCCGTAGCCGCTGTCGCCGGAGCTGGCGGTGACGGCGATGCCCGGGTGGTTGTAGAACGGCGCCGAGGAGTCGGAGATGTCGCCGCCGCCGTAGCTGTTGGAGATGGCGTTGGCGTGCAGCGCGGCCGCCTCGTTCACGGCCTGGCCCAGGTTGGCGTAGGACGCCGAAGTGGCCTCGACCAGCAGGATGTGGCACTTGGGGCAGATCGCCGAGACCATGTCCAGGTCCAGCGAGATCTCGGTCGCCCAGCCGGCGTCGGTCGGCGGGTAGCTGGTGCCGCCGGTCTGGTTGACCTTCTTGAAGCAGCCGTTGGCGGTGGTGCACGACGGCAGGCCGTACTGCGCGCGGTAGACGCCGAGGTCGGCCTCGGCGGTCGGGTCGTTGTAGGCGTCGACGATGGCGACCGTCTGCCCGCTGCCCGCGGTCGACGACGGCAGCTTGTACGCGGACTGCAGGTTGGCCGGGCCGTAGCCGGCGGGCGTCGCGTTCGGCTGTGCGAATCCGGGCGCGGCGTGCCCGAGCACGAACATCGGGTGGGCGAACGTGGTCTCGGCGATGGACGCGCTGGACGCGCTGGCGGGCGTGGCGAGCGCCGGGACCGCCGCGATCAGCAGCGCGGCGATCACCGAGAACAGGAGCCTGATACGAGCTGTCACTGAGTTGCCTCCGGGATGCGGAGTGGGAACGACCCGGCCGGTGGCCGGGCCGCGGTGCGGTGACTGCCCAACGGGCACCGTCAGAAGGTGGCGACGGTGATGTGGGGTGTACGGACCCTGCCACCGGGGCCCGGGCCCGGCGGCCGCCGACTGCTCCGGCGGCGGTGCGCACCGGTGTGTGTCAGGGTTCGTATTCCTACGGAAAGTAGCAGTGCGGCCCCGGACGGTCAATGCCGGTCCGGCGGCGCCGTCATCGCACCGGGGTCATCCCTCGCGCGAGGGATGACCGGGCCGAGGACTCGCCGTGCCGGGCGATCCGGCCCCGTGATCACGTTCGTACGGTGGATCAGTGACTTCTTCAGCTTTCGCCCGGATCGCCGGCGCGGCGCTGCTCGCAGTGGGATCCGTCGCCACCTTCGTCTCCGCGTCGGGCCCGGCCGCCGCCGCTCCCGGCGCGAACCCGGTCAACCCCTACGGCGGACTCGGCCGGCAGCACCCGGACTGGCAGGCCTGCCCCGGGAACCAGGACCCGGTGACGTACTGTGCCGACATCGAGGTGCCCATGGACTGGTACGACCCGTCGAAGGGCACGATCAGCGTGCACATCACACGCGTGCCCGGCACCGGCGGCGCGGCCCGGCGCGGCATCCTGATGGTCGACCCCGGCGGCCCCGGCAGCGACGGCTCCGCGCTCGCCACGACGACCGCGAAGGACCAGCCCGACCTGCTGCACGCCTACGACCTCATCGGCTTCGCGCCGCGCGGTGTCGCGCCGTCCACCAAGCTGGACTGCGGCATCGACTGGACCCGCTACACGCCCGTGGCCGACGAGCGGGACCGCTCCGCCGCGAACACCGCGCGGCAGCTCGCCGACGCCCGCCTGATCGGTCAGAGCTGCGGCGCCGCGCCGCTGGCCCCTTACATCACGAGTGACCAGACGATCCGCGACATGGACCTGATCCGCGCCGTTCTGGGCGAACGCAAGCTCAACTACCTCGGCTTCTCCTACGGCACCTGGCTCGGATCCTGGTACGCCGCCACGTTCCGCGACCGCGTGGACCGCTTCGTCCTGGACTCGAATCTGAACTGGCTGACGACCCTCCAGGAGGACTACGTCCACGCCTGGGCCCACGGCTTCCAGCGCCGCTATGACACGCAGTTCATCCCGTGGCTCGCGCGCCACGACGACCGCTACGGGTTCGGCACGACGCCGGAGGCGGCGCGCGCCGCCCTGGCCGATCTCCGCACGGCGGTGGCCGCCCAGGACCGGGGCAGCGCACTGGACGTCGGGCAGGCGCATGCCCTCTACAACTCCGATGCCTGGCCCCAGTGGGCCGAGCTTCTCAAAACCCTGCGAGCAGACCCGACTCAGGCCCCGAAGCTGCTCGCGCCGACGCGGGTGCCGACCGGCAAGCCGGACAGCGGCGCGTTCTGGGCGGTGCTGTGCGCCGACAGTCCCTGGACGCACGACCCCGCGAGCTGGGTCGCCGCGGGCGATCAGTTGGGAGCGGACTATCCGCTCGTCGGAGCGGAGTCCACCGAGGAGCCGTGCGCCTTCTACCCCTTCGCGTCGCAGCACCCGGTCCACCCCGGAGGGGACAGCCTGCCACGCCTGCTGATGGTGCAGAACCAGGTGGATCCCGCCGCCCCGGCCGAGGGCGCGATCGCCGACGCGGTGGACGCGCACGAGCCCATGGTGTTCGTCCGGAACGCGGGCAACCACATCGCCTACGACACCGGAAACACGTGCGTCGACACCCATGTCAACGACTACCTGGTGCGTGGGCGGCCGGCAGCCTCCGCGGTGTGCGAAGGCCTGCCGCTTCCATTCGACGACCGGGTCTATGAGACCGGGCTTTAGTTCTTGGAGACGATCGCCAAGGCGTCCAGCCAAGGCATCCAGCCAAGGCATCCAGCCAACGCGTCCACGGCCGACCTTTCGGCGGCCTCGCCGCTGCCGGCGGACAACCGGCCGCGGCGCGTATCCGAAGGCTTACTCGAAGTCCACCTCGACCAGCAGCTCGGCGGTGCGCTCCGGCTCGGCGAGCATCGCCGCCACCAGGTGGCGCTGGTCCCAGCGGCCGGCGGCCCAGGCCAGGCCGCGGGCCAGGCCGTCGAAGGTGGAGGTGTGGACCACGCCGTCGAGGACGCGCCAGTCGACCTCGGTACCGTCGTCCAGGATCAGGTCGTCGTGCTCGACGTAGGTGGGCGGGGCGTCGGGGAGCAGGTTCCTGACGGGTTCGGGGACGTCGCGCAGCTCGCCGGGTTCGGTGATGTCCGCCTTGATGACTTCGGAGGCCAGGCGGAGGTCGAGCAGATCGGCCAGGGCGATGGCGTACCGCAGGGGGATCGGCAGGTAGGGGCGGCCGGCCAGCAGCGGCAGCAGGTCGGGCGCGTCCACGACCACGACGTCCTCGGCGTCGGTCACCACCAGGTCGCCGTCGAGCGTCGCGCGGAGCCGGTCCGGGGGCGAGACCTGATCGGCGGGGACCTCGGCCAGCGTGCAGTACAGGTCGGTCAGCTGGGATCGGCTCACCGGGCGGTCGGGTTCGGCGAGGCGGTCCAGGAGCTCGTCGGGACCGCCCGGCGCGGCCAGCAGTTCGCGGGCGGTGGTCTTGACGCCGAGGGCGGTCAGGAACTCGGTGTCCTCGCCGACGGTGGGCGCGTCCTCGAGGTCCAGGGGATCGTAGAGGCCGGCGAGGGCGGTGTCCTCGCCGATGATCAGGTCGGCCGGGCACTCGTCGGCCAGCACCGGGTTCCGGCTCAGCCACCACGCCGTCGGCGAGGGCACGCTGAGCTTGCCGCCGTCGGCCAGTTCCAGGCGTGCGGGGCGCAGCACGGCGCGGCGCAGCGCGGGGGTGCGGGCCAGCAGGTCCAGAGCCTGCGGCCAGGCCCCGGGGCGCACCGTCTCCAGGCCGACGACCGCCGCCAGCTCGGTGAGCACCATCGGGGCGGCCTCCGGCGGGCAGAGCGACTCCACGTGGTCGATCCAGTCCTCGAAGCCGTCCACCTCGTCGAGGTCGTCGTCGAGGGAGTCCGGGTCGAGCAGGACGTCGGTGTCCCGCAGCAGCGGGAAGGAGTCGGGGACGCCGGCGGCGTGCAGGACCCGGGAGCCCCAGCGGTGCACCCAGTCGGCGTCGACGAGCCCGTACCCGTCCGGTTCGACGACGGCGGCCAGCGCCGAGTCGGGCACCAGCAGCTCGGCGGCCGGGGCCAGCCCGCCGTCGGCGTCGGGCAGCAGTATCCGGTCCAGGCCGAAGCGTTCGCCCGGCCGCGGCTCGGCGGCCTGGACCAGGGTCAGCACGGCGGCCGCCACGTCCAGCGGATCGGCCTGGTCGTCCAGGCCCGTCGGATCGTCGGCGGCGTCGACCGCGGCGAGGACGGCCGGATCGGCGAGCATCGCGCGCGGCTCGGCGGGCTGCGCGCCCAGCCGGTCGAGCAGCCCGGTTCCTGCGCCCAGCGCGTCGGGGTGGATGATGCGCAGGCCCAGCGGGGCGAGCGCCGTGAGGGCCTCGGCGTCGAGCCCGGCGACCGGGCGGAGCGTGCCGCGGAGCCCGCGGACGGTGCGGCCGTCGGCCAGCGGGACCGGCAGCGCCGCCAGCGCGTCGAAGGCCAGGGGGTCGTGTCCGGAGACCGTGTCCAGCGCGGCGTAGAGCGCGGACCACCACGCCGGGGCGCGGTCGAGGCCGGCCAGCGCCTCGACGACGTCCGCGAGGCCGAGGCCGCGGATGCCGAGGGTGGACAGGGCCGCCTGGTCGCGTTCGAAACCGGAGGGGAGGAGACCGGGGATCACGTTCTCGAGCGCGGTGACCAGGCTCTCGGTGCTGGTGGTGACGACCACGGCGTCGCGGGGGGTCAGGAAGGCGGTCTCGGACTCGGACCCGGACTCGGACTCGATCCCGGTCTCAGCCCCGGACCCGGTCCCGGACCCGGTCTCAGCCCCGGACCCGGTCCCGGACCCGGTCTCAGCCCCGGACCCGGTCCCG
>NZ_BAAAQM010000089.1:0-6366 GCF_039531675.1 Catenulispora subtropica | reverse complement strand
CCGGACCCGGTCCCGGCCTCAGCCCCCTCTGCGCCGGTGCCGGAAGCGTTCTGCCCGACCGAGGCGGCGGCGGGCAGGAAGGCCGTCCGGGTCAGCAGCGTGACGATGCGGCGGCGCAGTTCGGCGTCGACGGGCCCGTCGGCGATCGGGCCGGGAACCAGGCGCAGCAGCCCGGGCGTCTTGACCGGCCACTGCTGGACGAGGTCCCGGTAGGCGTCGGCGGCCCGGTCGAGGAGGAAGTCGGTCAACGCTCCGGGCGCCAGGCGGCGGCGCGTCGGGTCCAGCGGCAGGGTGGCGATCAGCAACGCGGGCAGGCCCAGCGGCTCGTCGGTGGGGGTGGGCCCGTGGAACACCGCGGCGGTCTCGGGCCGGCGGGGCTCGCCGGCGGCGTCCTCCGGTACGGCCCAGGTCAGCGACCATCGCGGGCGGGAGCGTTCCTCGACCGGGCGGTCCGCCAGCAGCTCGGCGGGGATCGCGCCGGCGGCCGAGACGGTGCGCCAGCGGGAGGTGCGAGGGCCGTCGGTGATGACGCAGAGGGAGTCGGTGTCGCGCGTGGCGGTCAGGGTCCGTACGTCCCCGTCGACGTCCACGACGATCTCGGCGAGCGCGGGCAGGGCGAGCAGCAGGGCGTCGTCGATGCCGGTGAGCAGGGCGCGGACCAGGGCCCGGGCCGCGTCGTCGCGCAGGGGGAGGACGACCGCGGTGTCGAAGCCCCGCGGCGGCTGGGCGTCGGTGGGGAAGGGCAGGCGGAGGACCGGCATGCGGCCTTCGCGGCGCCGCACCTCCTTGTGCAGCGCGGCGGCGTGCTCCGCGGCCTGGTCCACTTCGCGCAGCGTCTCGGAGGAGGAGAAGCGGATGCTGCCGTCGCGGGACAGGATGCTCGGCTCGTCGCAGACGGCGAGGACGGCGGCGAAGCCGACTCCGAAGCGTCCGACCGGCGTGTCCGGAGTGTTCGGCGTGCCCGGCGTGTCCGTCTCGTCGATCTTGGCCGAGGCCCGTAGCGTGGACAGGCCGGTCACGCCGTCCGCGTCCAGGGGCGCGCCGGTGTTGGCCGCGGTCAGGGTGGGGCCGTCGAGGGTCAGCCGCAGGCGGCCGGGCACGCCCGCGCGCAGGGCGGCGTCGGCGGCGTTCTGGGCCAACTCGACGATCACCCGGTCGCGGTATCCGCCGAGGACGAGGTCCTCCTCCAGGTTGGCGTCCTCACGGAAGCGCACTGGGGAGGCCACCCAGGCCTCCAGGACCCGGCGCCGGGTCGCTGCTGTCTCAAACGGATCGCTCACCCGCGGATTCTAGCGATCGGCGCCCACTGTAAAACGCGGGTAAAGGTAGAACAAATGTGCCTCGCGCTGCCGGGCGGCCGTGGAACCTGAGTGCACCCGCGCGAAGGAGCATTCAGTGTTTGATCGGAGCCTTCCCCTGCTGCCGCGTCGGCCGCTGTCGGCGGTGCTGCTCATGGCGGCCGCCGTGGGGGTCGCGGGGGTGCTGGCGCTGTGGTGGCGCCAGACTCCGGCCGACCGGCTGCAGTCGCTGCCGGACTACCTCGTCATGATGGCGCAGATCACCGGGCTGGTCGGGGCGTACCTGCTGCTCGTCGAGATCGCGCTGATGGCCCGGTTCCAGTGGCTGGAGCGGCGGATCGGATCGTGGCTCGCCTCCGCGCACCGCAACCTCGGGGGCTATCTGGTGCTGCTGCTCCTGGCCCACTTCGCCCTCGTCATCGCCGCCTACTCGGTCAGCCTGCACGACGCGCCGCCGGCCGTGCTCGTCAGCGTCCTGCGAACATATCCGGGGGTGCTGGCGGCGACGATCGGCTTGCTCGTCATGCTCCTCGCGGGGCTCACCTCGGCGAGGAGCATCAGGCGCCGACTGGGGTACGAGGGCTGGCACGGGATCCACCTGCTCCTTTACCCGGCCGCCGCGGCCGCGTTCTGGCACCAGCTCACCCTCGGCGCGCAGTTCAGCCGGAACCGATGGGCGGCCGGGGCGTGGGCGGGGCTGCACACGATCGTCGCGGTGGCCGTCATCAGCAACCGGATCGTGCTCCCGTTCCTGAACAACCGGCGCCACCGGTTCCGCGTTTCACGGGTCGAGGAGGTCGGGACGGACGTGGTCAGCGTGTACATCAGCGGGCGCCACGTGGCCGAGCTCGGAGCCGAGGCCGGGCAGTACTTCCGGTGGCGGTTCATGGGCAGGGGCCTGTGGTACCAGGCGCATCCGTTCTCGCTGTCCGCCGCGCCGAGCGCGGACACCCTGCGTCTGACGTTCAAGTGCGTCGGCGGCTACACCAAGCGTCTGCGACGGCGCCTCCGCCCCGGCGCCAGGGTGCTGGTGGACGGTCCGTACGGCGCCTTCACCGGAGTGCTGCGCCGGCAGCGCGGCGTGGTCATGATCGGCGGCGGCATCGGCGTCACCCCGCTTCGCGCCATCGCAGAGACCATGCCCGGCTACCGCCGCGACATCGTCTTCATCCAACGCGCCTCGAAGGTCGCCGAGCTGATCCTCACCCGCGAACTCGAAGCCCTCGACCAAGCCGGCCGCCTGATCTACATCCCCGCCGTCGGCAGCCGCAAGAACGACCCCCTCTCCGCCGACCGCCTCCTCGACCTCGTCCCCGACATCGAAGACCGCGAAGTCTTCATCTGCGGTTCCCCGGGCCTCGCCTCCGCCGTGATCCGCAACCTCCGCCGTGCCAAGGTCCGCCGCGGCCGCATCCACACCGAGATCTTCGACTTCTGAAGGCCCCGCCACCATGCCGATCCCCGTCAGAACCCTGCTCTGCCTCGCGGGCACGCTGGGTGCCATGACCGGCCTGCTCGCCGACAAGACGCCGACACACCCCCACACCCCACGCCTCCTCGCCACGAAGAAGACGATGCAGGGCACCGGGCCCACCCCGATCGAGACCGTGACCGGCCCACCCGTCCCCATCACCCACGGCATCGTCCAAGTCCGCATCACCCTCACCGACGGCCGCATCACCAGCGTCGTCGCCACCAGCCTCCCCCACGACAACCGCATCTCCTGGGCCCGCTCCGAGCTGGCCGCCGTGGTGCTGGCGCGCGAGGCCCTGGCGACGCAGTCGGCGCGGATCGACGCGGTGAGCGGCGCTACTTACACTTCGGAGGCTTACAAGGTGTCCTTGCAGGCGGCGATCGATGCGGGGGGAGTGTCGGCGCACCACTAGTCTTTGGCGCCATGGAGCAGGGCGTCCGCCGAGGAAGCGGCTGACGCCGCCACGGGTGCGACGATCCTGCCCGGAACGGCGTGCGGCGAGACAGGCCTGCCGGTTCAGTGTTGCGAAGTTGTGGAAGGCTGGAGGTCTTCCCCGTAAGGGAGCCTAGTCGCCGCAGGTCAGCGCACTCTCGAACGGGTGAACGACATGGTAGAACCTTGAGTGTCACCGCCCGCGCTCACTACGGTTGTCGTATGGGATGGGGGTCCCGACTTCTTGGAGTGTTCGCCGTCGTCCTTTTCGGGTGGGCATGCTGCGCCTCGGCGCAGGCGGCGGATGCGGGTGGGGCGGCGCCGATCGGTGTGAGTGTCGCCGCGAGCAAGGCGGACTACCGGTCGGGAGAGCCGGTGGTGTTGACGGTCACCGTCACCAACCGTGGCGACAAGGCGTGTGTGCTTGCGGCGTGGGCGGACGGCGTGGCGGATCTGACGCTGACGCGGGACGGCAAGGCCGTGGTGGCGACGCCGGTGGGCATCGACTACACCGACGGGTACGACGTGTTGCTCGCCTCCCGGTCGCGGTCGGTTGAACCGGGGCAGAGTGTGACGCTGGTGATGGCCGCGTCGCCGTGGCAGGACGGGCAGTCGCTGCGGACGGTGGCGGCGGTGCCCGGTGGGGGAGCGGTCGCGGCTTTGTGGCCGGTGGCCGACGGTGGCAGTTACGTCGCCACCGTGACCTACCGCATGCCGCCGGTGCAGAACGCCTGCGTCGGCGCGGGTGGTGTCGCCTCCGCGTCCTTCGCCGTCGCGCCGGCGGCGAAGCACGGAGCGCAGGTGCCGGCGTGGGTGTGGATCGCCGCTGCCGCCGCGCTGCTGGCGCTTCTCTTCGCGCTGTTCCTGCTGCTGCGTCGGCGGCGCGGCGGGTCGGCTGCCGTGGTCGTCGTCCTGCTCGCCAGCGCCGGGCTGGTCGGCGTCGCGAAGCCGACGCCGGCGGCGGCGGACGTGACCCTCGGCGAGCCGGGTGATGCCGCGACCGCGAGTGTCTTCAACGGCTGCACGGCCGACTTCGCCAAGCCCGGCCACGATCCGGCCGGCATCATGCCGTTCCTCAACGGCAAGTACCGCGTCATCGTCTTCCGGGAGACCCAGGACGTCCCCGACGCCACGCTCGGCGACAAGCGCGGCGCGGTCATCCACTGGCATCCGGACAACAAGGACAAGCCCTTCCGCTCCGAGCCCGAGGGGGCGGCGCGCACCGATCCGTGCGCAGAGCTCTACCACGAGCTCGTCCACGCCTACGACGACGGCAAGGGCCAGAGCAACGACCGGCCCTGCTACTACAAGTTCAACGGCCACTACCACCAGGCCGCGTCGATCAGCGAGGTCCGTGCCACCCGGGCCGAGAACGAGTACCGCGCCTCGCGGCTGCTGCCCTCGCGCACCGCCTACGGCCAGCCGCTGCCGCCGGGGACCAACCCCGATCCGGCGGCGGTCAGCAAGGACTGCAACGACGGCAAGCCTCCGCCGAAGGACTCGGGCCCGAAGATGAACCGCTCGGACCACCCCGGCGGTCCGCCCTCCGGGTCGAACGGCGACCCGCACCTGATCGCGTTCGACCAGCGTCGTTTCGATTTCCAGGCCGTCGGCGAGTTCGAACTCGTGCGGACCGCCGCCCTCGAGGTCCAGGCCCGGCAGGCACCGCTGGAGGGTTCGCGCTTCGTGTCGGTCAACAGCGCGGTCGGCGTGCGGGTCGGGGCGGACCGGCTGAGCTTCGCGATGGACGGGTCCGCCGTCGTCACGCGGCTGAACGGGACGGAGACGCGGTTCGACGCCACGGCGAGCACCCCGCTTCCCGGCGGCGGGGCCGTCGAGTACGCCACGGACGACGCGCAGTACGTCGTCACCGCGCCCGACGGCTCGGAGATCGACGTCTATCCGATCGGGGCGTGGGGACTGCGGGTGCTGTTTTACCCTGCTGCGTCGCTCAAGCCCACCGGCCTGCTCGAAGGCTTCACCGGCAGCCGGGACCAGCTCTACGGGGCGTTCGCGGACAAGTGGCGGATCACGGACGCGGCGTCGCTGCTGCCGTACCCCGCGGGGAAGAACACTGTGTCGTTCACCGACAAGACTTTCCCGGACAAGCCGATCGCGGTCGCCGACCTGGACGCCGGCCGGAGCGAGCAGGCTCGCGTGCTCTGCGCGTCGTTCGGTGTCGCCGACTCCGCGGCGCTGGACGACTGTGTCATGGACCTGGTGCTCACCGGGCGTCCCGCGTTCGCGGCCGCTTCGGTGACCGCCGAGCGGCAGGTCGAGGCGGCGCAGGCTGCGGCTTCGACACAGCCGACGCAGCCGACGCAGCCCACCCAACCCACGCAGCCCACCCCACCCACGCAGCCGACGCAGCCGACCATGCCCACGCAGCAGCCGCCCGCCTCGATCCATCCCGGCGGCACGCTCCACGACGGCGACGTCGTCACCGCCTCCATCACCGCCCCGGGCCAGGTCGACACCTACCCCCTGCAGCTCGGCGGCGCGACGGTCTTCCGCCTTGCCGACGTCACCGGCGACTCCGACGTCACCGGCGACTCCGGCAGCGGCGGCGCATCCAGCCTGACCATCACCCTCGACGGCCCGGACGGCTCGGACACTCCCGGCTTCACGGTCACCAGCAACTACCAGTACCGCGTGAAGCCGGGGGCCTCCTACAGCCTGAAGGTCTCCCGATCCGACGGCTCGACCGGCCCCTACTCCTTCCGCCTCGTGACCGCGAAGGAGCGTCGCATCCCCACAACCGTCGGCGCCAAGGTCACCGGCCAGCTGGACGTCCCCGGACGCGTCGACCTCTACACGTTCGACGCTGCCACTGCCTCCCACCTGACTCTGACCAACGCCTCAGGCTGCGATCTGGACGTCGCGGTCGTGGAAGACAGTGCGGCGCCGCACGTCTACTCGCCGGCGGGAGCGTGCTACGGCATCTCGCTCGCGACCCTGGAACCCGGTAAGCACTATCTGCTGATCGTGTGGTCGCCGGACAACAAGACCAGCAGCTACTCCTTCACCCTGACGCCTACCGCGACTCCCTGACGCACCTCGACGATTTGGTCTGTGGGCTGCGGTTGTCCTGTGGTGTTAAAGGCTGGATACGACCTTCGGCCATGGTGTTGAAAGTCCGCTGGAAGTCGCAGTTCGGCGAAC
>NZ_BAAAQM010000088.1:0-30975 GCF_039531675.1 Catenulispora subtropica | reverse complement strand
AGACGAGGTAGACCTTCGACTTCGCGCCGGACATGACGCCGATGCCGTCGATCCCCCCGCCGTAGGCCAGAGTGTTCACCGACGCCGCGTCCGGGTGCGCGGCGGCCCAGGCCTTCGCCTTCTGGTTCTGGAAGACGTTGGGCACGGCGCCGTGCCGGTAGGGGTGGTTGTAGGTGGGCAGGTAGGGGTTGGCGCTGCCCGAGGAGGAGGACGGCGAGCTCGCCGCCACTCCGGTGGCCGCGGCGGCGAACAGCGTGATCGCCGCTGTCCCCAGGCCTACGACCGCTCGCAAGGGAACCCGATGCACGTGGTTTTCCTCTCCGAACCGGTTCTCGGTCCATTCATCGGAGGTGGGGTGTCAGGACACGTACCGACCGGGGAAATTAGGAGCATTCGCGGGTGGCGTCAACGCGCTTCGCGGGTAAATATTCGGCAAAGTGCCGACAAGGGGAGCACAAGGGTACTCAGTGGGGGACAGCGAAAAGCGGGCCCTCCGGTCGGAGACGACCGGAGGGCCCGCAGGGTGTTTCAGAACTCAGATACGCACGGGCTACGCCTGTCCCTCGGCGTCCACCCGGACCTCGCCGATGCCGGCGTCCTTCAGGCCGGGCAGGATCTTCTCGGCGTCGCCCTCGATCACCACGACCGCCCGGTCGGGGGACAGGCGCCGGGTCGCGGCCGCGTCGACGTCGTCCTTCGTCAGCTTCGTGTACTCGGTGTACTTGCGGGTGAAGTAGTCGTCCGGGAGGCCGAACTCGACGATCTGCGCCAGCGCGCCGCCGACCGAGCCGGGGGTCTGCAGGGCGATCGGCAGGGAGCCGGTGCGGTACGCCTTGGTGGAGGCGAGTTCGTCGTCGGTGACGCCCTCGGCCTTGATCCGGGCGATCTCGGCCAGGGCGTCGACCGCGGCCTCGGCGGTGACCTCGGTGTGGACCGAGGCGGTGGCGGAGAAGATGCCGCTGTCGCGGCCCAGTTCGAAGCCGCCGCGGGCGCCGTAGGTGTAGCCCTTCACCTCGCGCAGCTGGTGGTTCAGGCGGGAGTTGAAGGTGCCGCCGAGGATGGTGGCCATGGCCTCGATGGCGGTGTAGTCCTCGGTGTCGCGGCGCGGCCCGTGGTGGGCGATCGCCAGGACCGACTGGACGCTGCCGGGGCGGTCCACCACCACGATCTCGCGGGTGGTGAGCTCGCGCGCGGCGGTGGGGGCGGCGGGCTCGACGTCCGGGGCCGGCCGGCCCAGGACGATCTCGCCGAGGGCGGCGATGTCCACGCCGGCCAGGTCGCCGGACAGCAGGAGCGTGCCGCCGGCCGAGAGGTGGGCGTCGTGGTAGGCGCGGACGTCGTCCAGTGTCAGGGCGCTGACGGAGGCGACGGTGCCGGTGTCCTGGATGCTGTAGCGGCTCTCGGGCAGGAACAGACCGCGCATCAGGGCTTCGTTGGCGCGGGTGCCGGGCATCGCCCAGGCGGTCGTCAGCTTGGCCACCCGGTCGGTGCGGACGCGGTCGAAGTCGGCCTCGGCCAGGCGCGGGCGGCGGAGCGCCTCGGCGACCAGGGCCACCGCGGCGGCGATGCGGTCCACCGGTGCCTGGACGCCGACCCGGAGGACGTCGGCGTCCACCGAGCCGGACCAGGAGGCGCCGAGGGACTCCAGGGCCAGGGCGAACTCGTCGCCGCTCTTGAGCTCGGTGCCCTCGCGCAAGAGGTCGGTGGTGATCTTGCCGACGCCCTCCTTGCCCGCGGGCTCGCGGACGACGCCGGCCTCCAGCAGGACGCCGGCGTAGGCCATGCGCTGGCCGGGCAGGTGCGCCGCCACCACTTCGCCGCCGGGCAGCTTCGTGCGCGTGACGGCGGGGAAGACGTAGGGGCGCGGCGGACCCCCGGCCGGCCGCTCGGCGATCAGGGTGTTGCTCATGCTGCGTCCTCCTCGGCGGCGTCCTGCGGGGCGGGCTTCACGTACTCGATCACGACCCGGTTGTCCGCGGGGAGGATCAGGGAAGCCACCCGCTGCACGTCCTCGGCGGTGACCGCCTCGAGGCGGGCCAGGTAGTCCTGGACCACCTTCGGGTCGCCCTCCAGGGTGGCGTACTGGCCGAGCATGTCGGCGCGGCCGCCCAGTTCGCCGACCGCGCGGAGCCAGTCGCTGGTGAGGATGGCCTTGGCGCGGCCGAGTTCGGCCTCCGACACCGGCGCGGAGCCGTCGGCGAGGGCGTCGAGGACCGCCAGGAACTCGGATTCCACGTCGGCGGCCTCGACGCCGTCGCGGGGGCTGAACAGGCCGATGAACACCGAGGCGCCGTAGGCCAGGCCCCAGGTCGAGGTGTAGGCCTCCTCGCGCTGGGCGAGGTTCTTCTCGGTGATCAGCTTGCGGTACAAGCGGGAGCCGCGGCCGCGGCCCAGGACCGCGGCGAGGACCTCGACCGCGGCGAAGCTCTCGTCGCGGGAGTCGGGGGCGCGGAACATGAAGAACGTCATCGGGCGGGGGACCGACTCGTCCGGCTCCACGCGGCGCCTGGTCTCGCCGATCTTCAGGCTCGGCAGGGCGCCGTCGGGCGCCGGCGGGATCGCGCCGTGCGGCCGGATGCCCCCGAAGTACTTCTCGGCCAGGCGCACCACCTCGGCCGGGTCGACGTCGCCGGCCACGGTGAGGACCGCGTTGTTCGGCGAGTAGTAGACGGCGTTGAAGTCCTGGAAGTCCTCCAGGGCCGCGGCCTGCAGCTCCTCCATCGAGCCGATGGTGGTGTGGTGGTACGGGTGGCCCTCGGGGAAGGTGAGCTCGAACGCGTACTCCACCCAGCGGCCGTACGGCGGGTTGTCGTAGCGCTGGCGGCGCTCGTTCTTCACGACCTCGCGCTGGTTGTCCAGGGTCTCCTGGGTCAGGGCCAGCGAGCCCATGCGGTCGGCCTCCAGCCACAGCGCCAGCTCCAGCTGGGCCGAGGGCATGACCTGGAAGTAGTTGGTGCGGTCCGGGTTGGTGGTGGCGTTGATCGCGGCCCCGCCGGCCGCGGTCACCCACTCGAAGTGCTCGCCCTTGGCCACATGCGCGGAGCCCTCGAACATCAGGTGCTCGAAGAGGTGCGCGAAGCCGTGCTTGCCGGCCGGCTCGTGCCGGGAGCCGACGTCGTACCAGAGGTTCACGG
Source organism: Catenulispora subtropica (assembly GCF_039531675.1). NCBI lineage: Bacteria > Bacillati > Actinomycetota > Actinomycetes > Catenulisporales > Catenulisporaceae > Catenulispora > Catenulispora subtropica. Next base: position 27,841 of record NZ_BAAAQM010000088.1, on the reverse strand, counting down.
CCGCGATCGGGGTCGTGGGATCGGGGCTGACCACGACGCGCAGACCGTTGTCGAGCACTGCTTCGTGGATCGGCCAGGGGAAAGACGCGGCGGCTTCTGCCCGCGGCGTGCCTGGTTCGCTCTTGACCTCTGTCACGTTTGCCAGTCAACGCGATCGGGTTGGGGTTCGTCCACTCAACGCGCACACCGTCCGCTGTAGGGGAACACCCCGCACGCGGGGACCGGCTAACGTAACCGGGTGCCCAAGGACCACAGCCTCAACTTCGACCCGATCGAGCGTGCCTTCCAGTCGTGGAAGGAGCACTGGGGAGAGTCCACCTCGATGCTCGCGATCACCTCGGTCATGCGGGCGCAGCAGCTGCTGCTGGCGCGGGTGGACGCGATCGTGAAGCCGTACGGGCTCACCTTCGCCCGCTACGAGGCGCTGGTGCTGCTCACCTTCAGCCGGGCCGGCGCGCTGCCGCTGTCGAAGATCGGACAGCGGCTGCAGGTGCACCCGACCTCCGTGACCAACATCATCGACCGCCTGGAGAAGTCCGGGCTGGTCGCCCGGCGGCCCAACCCGGACGACGGCCGCGGCATCCTGGCCGAGATCACCGCCAAGGGGCGCGAGGTCGTGGAGGAGGCGACGCGGGACCTGATGGCCGAGGAGTTCGGGATGGGGGCGCTGTCGTCGGAGCAGCACCGCGAGCTGTTCACCGTGCTGCGCGAGCTGCGGGTCGCCGCCGGGGACTTCGAGGCGTAGCCGGCCCGTCGGCACGCGGAGAGGCCGGCCCGGGGAAGGCCCGCTCGCATTTAGTAGGACGTCCTAGTAAAATCTCGCTCCATGGACTCCGAGCAGATCTCCGCGGGCCGCGCGCGCTGGCAGGCGCGGTACGATGCGGCGCGCAAGCGGGACGCCGACTTCACCACGATCTCCGGCGCCGAGGTCGAGCCGGTCTACGGCCCGGCCGAGGGCGCCACCGTGCCCGGCTTCGAGCGCATCGGGTGGCCGGGGGAGTTCCCGTACACCCGCGGCATCCACCCCACCGGGTACCGCGGCAAGCCGTGGACGATCCGCCAGTTCGCCGGGTTCGGCAACGCGCAGCAGACCAACGAGCGCTACCGGATGATCCTGGACGCCGGCGGCGGCGGGCTCTCCGTGGCCTTCGACATGCCGACGCTGATGGGCCACGACTCGGACTCGCCGCGCTCCCTGGGCGAGGTCGGGCACTGCGGCGTCGCGATCGACTCCGCCGCCGACATGGAGGTGCTGTTCGGCGGGATCCCGCTCGGCGACGTCACCACCTCGATGACCATCTCGGGCCCGGCGGTCCCGGTGTTCTGCATGTACCTGGTCGCCGCCGAGCGGCAGGGCGTGGACATCAGCCGCCTCAACGGCACGCTGCAGACCGACATCTTCAAGGAGTACATCGCGCAGAAGGAGTGGCTCTTCGACCCCGAGCCGCACCTGCGCCTGATCGGCGACCTGATGGAGTTCTGCGCCGCCGAGGTCCCCGCCTACAAGCCGCTGTCGGTGTCCGGCTACCACATCCGCGAGGCCGGTGCGACGGCCGCGCAGGAGCTGGCGTTCACCCTGGCCGACGGCTTCGGCTACGTCGAGCTCGGCCTGTCCCGCGGCCTGGACGTGGACGTCTTCGCCCCGGGCCTGTCGTTCTTCTTCGACGCGCACGTGGAGTTCTTCGAGGAGATCGCCAAGTTCCGCGCCGCCCGCCGGATCTGGGCCCGCTGGATGCGCGACGTGTACGGCGCCAAGACCGAGAAGGCGCAGTGGCTGCGCTTCCACACCCAGACCGCGGGCGTGTCCCTGACCGCGCAGCAGCCGGACAACAACGTGGTCCGCACCGCGATCGAGGCCCTGGCCGGCATCCTGGGCGGCACCAACTCGCTGCACACCAACGCCCTGGACGAGGTGCTGGCCCTGCCGAGCGCGAAGTCCGCGGAGATCGCCCTGCGCACCCAGCAGGTGATCCTGGAGGAGACCGGCGTCGCGAACGTCGCCGACCCCCTGGGCGGCTCCTGGTACGTCGAGGCCCTCACCGACCGGATCGAGGCCGAGGCCGAGGCCATCTTCCAGCGGATCAAGGACCTGGCCCCGAACGGCGCCGACCACCCCGTCGGCCCGATGACCGCCGGCCTGCTCCGCGGCATCGAGGACGGCTGGTTCACCTCCGAGATCGCCGAGAGCTCCTTCGCCTACCAGCGCGCGGTGGAGAAGGGCGACAAGCGCGTCGTCGGCGTCAACGCGCATCTGGACACGATCGAGGAGCCGCTGGAGATCCTGCGGGTCTCGCACGAGGTGGAGCGTGAGCAGGTGCGCGTGCTCGGCGCGCGTAAGGCCGCGCGGGACGGGGCGGCGGTCGAGGCCGCGCTGGGGAAGATGATCGACGCGGCGCGCTCCGGCGCGAACATGGTGCCCTCGATGCTGGACGCGGTCCGCGCCGAGGCCACGCTCGGCGAGATCTGCGATGCCCTGCGTGCGGAGTGGGGCGTGTACCGGGAGCCGGCGCGGATCTGAGATTCAGCCGGGTTCGGCGTTCGAAGGCTGATCGGCGGGCCCGGGCTGGTGAACCAGCCCGGGCCCGCCGGCGTCATGTTCGAGCTCAGTCCCGGCGACGGCGCGGACCCCGCTCAGATCCCCCCGCTCATCCGCAGCTGCGCCAACCCCGCCAGCAGCACTGACACGAACCGCGTCAGATACGCCTCGTCCACCGGCTCCCCCTTGATCAGGATCCGGTGGACGAGCGTCCCGCAGATCATGTCGAAGATCAGGTCGACGTCGGTCTCCCCCTCGACCTCACCCCGGGCGCAAGCCCGCTCCCAGGCCTCGTACACCAGCCGCCGCTGTGGGTCGATCACCTGGCTGCGGACCTTCGCGCGCAGCGAGGGGTCCCGGTCGGCCTCGGCGGCCAGGGCCAGCAGTGCCGCCTGGGTCTCCGGCAGCTGGAGCAGGTCCACATACTGGCCCACCGCCGCCAGGGCGTCGTGGAGCATCGAGCCGCGGTCGGCGACCTCCAGGCGGGAGAACAGCTCCGCCATCGCGTCCACCACCAGATCGGCCTTGCCCGGCCAGCGGCGGTAGAGGGTGGTCTTCGCCACGCCCGCGCGGGCGGCCACCTCGGCGATGGTCAGGTCCGCCCAGCCGCGTTCGGCCAGCAGTGCGCGGGTCGCCGCCAGGATCGCCGTGTCGGCTCGGGCGCTGCGGGGGCGGCCGCGGGTGCGGGCCGGCGCCGCGGCGGTGCCGTCCACGTGCTCTCCTTCCGGTCGTGGGGTGTCCGGGTGTGAGGGTTCCGGGATGTTCACCTGATCGTCACACCCGGGCGTTCCCTCCCCGGTGCCTTTGCGATACGCTTCGTCGCGTATCTTAATAACGAGTCTTGCTTCCACGAGCGGGACACGCAAGAGCGCCACCCCCTCCAGGTGGGGACCCGGAGGGCGGTTGGCGTGAGGTTAGCCGGAAAGGGGAGGATGGCGCCATGACACAGCGACCGCAGTTCCCCGGGATGGCCTCCGGCGGGGGCCCGGGGCTCCCCGCCTCCGCCCTGCGGGGAGTGGTGGACCTCGGGGCCCTCGCCGCGAAGCCGCAGCCCGCGTCCGCCGCCCCGGCCGGGGCGGGGTCCGGCCCGGTGCCCGGCGACGCCGGTGCGGCCGGCTCCGGCAGCACCGCCTCGCCCCTCGTCTACGACACCACCGACGCCACCTTCGACGCCGACGTCATCGAACGTTCGCTGACCGTCCCGGTGGTCATCGACTTCTGGGCCGAGTGGTGCGGCCCGTGCAAGCAGCTCTCGCCGGTGCTGGAGCGCCTGGCCGCGGAGTACGGCGGCCGGTTCGTGGTGGCCAAGCTGGACGTCGACGCCAATCCGCTGCTGGCCCAGGAGTTCGGCGTCCAGTCCATTCCGATGGTGCTGGCCGTGGTCGGGGGCCGCCTGGTGCCGTTGTTCCAGGGCGCGCAGCCGGAGGCGCAGATCCGCCGGCTGCTCGACGAGCTGCTGCGGCTGGCCGCGGAGAACGGCGTCACCGGCGTGGCCGGCGGCGGGACGCCGGCCGAGGTGCCGGAGCCGCCGATGGACCCGGCGCTGGCCGCGGCCTACGCCGCGCTGGAGGAGAACGACCTCGACGGCGCCGCGCGCGCCTTCCGCGACGTGGTGGCCGCGAACCCGGCCGACACCGAGGCGAAGCTGGCCCTGGCCCAGGTCGAGCTGATGCTCACCACCCGCGATCTGGACGCCGACCAGGTGCGGGCCGCGGCCGAGGCCGGACCGGACGACGTGCGGGCGCAGATCTCGGCCGCCGAGCTGGACCTGGCCATGGGGAACGTGGAGCCGGCGATCGACCGGCTGGTCTCCTTCGTGGCCCGCAGCGCCGGCGCGGACAAGGACGCGGCCCGCGTGAAGCTGTTGAGTTTCTTCGAGCTCCTCGGACCCGACGACCCGCGCACCGCGGCCGGCCGCCAGGCCCTGACCCGGGTGCTCTTCTGAGCCCTCCGGCCCCGCTCCGCCGACGCCCCGCGCCCCTGATCACCAGGGCGCGGGGCGATCTCTTTACTTTTTCTTTGCCAAGTGTCACACGCTGCTGACGGGTCGTCAGAGCTCCGATGAGATGACGGTCACAGCCGAAGGAATCGGGGATTTTGTCCGGATTCTTCAACTACACAGCGTATCCAATAGACCATCAGTTCCCGTCGATCCGACCCTCGGGGACCGGGTTCGGGCGACCGGATCACGGCGAACGTGTTACCGGTCGGTAACGAACCCCTTGTGCGGCGGGCGCGAGTAGAACAGGATCACTTCCGCTCGGTCTGTTCATCCGTCGATCCCTGAAACGATCGCGGCGGCAGGTCCCCACCGGGTCGGCAGAGGTCTCTCGTCGCTGCCGTTGCCGACGGCCGGCCCGCACGGGCCTCCTCGGCCGCATGCCGCGGTCCGGCGCGCGCTGGACCCGTCCCACCCGCTCGTGGAGGAGTAACGCATGAAGGACGCAATGGGCGCCCAGGTGCTGGGCGGTACCAAGTGGAAGCGCTTCGCGCTCGTCATGGTGCCGACCGTCGGCATCGCCGGCGCGATGACCGTGATGATGGCCAACGGTGTCCTGGCCGCCTCGTTCGCGGTCTCGGGCCAGCAGTTCAAGGTCTCGGCGGACAGCCTGGACGGTCAGACGTTCGTCCAGTCCGGCGACGTCATCCCGACCGCCGACGGCCAGGTGCACGCGGTGGCCGTGGCCGGCATCAAGACCGCCAGCATCAAGAACATGTGCCAGTCGGTCAACGTGCCGGTCCCGGTGCTGGGCAACCTGACCATCGTGCTGAAGGCCGGCGCCGCCTCGGACGTCAAGGCGACCGACCTGGTGCTCGACGCCAACCAGGTGGACTCCTCGCAGGCCGACTTCAGCGGTGTGAACATCGGCGCCTCGGCCGCCCAGGTCGACGCCGCCACCAAGATCCCCGGCTGGCAGAAGCACGACGCCCACGGCCAGGCCGCCGCCTACGGTGCGGGCGACTTCGCCCAGGTCGTCGACCACGCGGTGCTGAACAACGTGAAGCAGACCGCGTACTCGACCACCGCCGGGACCATGTCCCTGCCGGGCCTGTCGATCTCGGCGAACCTCAACGGCCAGGAGTGCTTCTAAGCTCTCCCGAGGGCTTGACGCTTCCTGAGACACCCAGGGGCGGGCGCGAGTAGGGCGCGTCCGCCCCGATCCCATCAGCACGACGGCGGGAGAAGTAGTGAGCACCATGGACGCCGAATTCCCGGGGGGCCAGGAGAACGCGATCGTCAGAGGATGGCGTTCCTTCGCCGTCTGGCGTCGCAGCCGGCCGTTCTGGGCCGGCCTGTGGACCCTGCTGGCCGCCCTGGAACTGTGGAGCATCCCGTTCCTGCAGCCGCTGCTGGTCCACCACAAGCTGAACATCAAGATCGCCGGCATCGCCGGCGTGTCCACCATGGCGATCACCCCGGCGCTGATCATGATGGCGGCCGCGATGTGGTTCGCGCCCAGCTACCGGATCTTCGCGGGCGTGTTCACGCTGATCTGCGCGCTGCTGTCCATGGTGGTCTCGAACTTCGGCGGCTTCCTGCTCGGCATGCTGCTCGGCGTCTTCGGCGGCGGCCTGGCCTTCTCCTGGCAGCCCCGGCTGACCGAGGAGCAGATCGCCGCCCAGGCCAGAGCCGAACAGGCCTACCGGGACGCGCTGGCCGGCGACATGCCGCCCTCCGCGCGCGCCCCGCTGGGCCTGCGCGGGACCGGTGCGGACACCGCCGAGCCGGTGGAGACCGGCCCCTACACCGACCCCTACCAGCCGGAGGGCGAGCCGCCGCAGTTCGCCGCCGGGCCCATCAAGGGCGTCGCCGGTTACTCCGGCGTGCGGGGCGAGGTCGCCCCGTCGCTGCCGATGGCCGCCGACCCCACACCCGCCGAAACGGTCCCGGCCGTGCCGCCGCAGGACGCCGTCCCGCCGCTGCCCCGCGCCGAGGACACTCCTCTGGGGGCTTGACGTCTTGAGTGCCAGCAACGGAAACGAGACCAGCACCGAAGCGGAGGCGCCGCTGCGCTCCCGGGCCGGAGGCGTGAACACCCCGCGCGTGGTCGTCCCGACGCCCCTGCTGGCGTCGGAGGCGGTGCGCCTGGTGGAGGCCGCGCGCCAGCGCCGGGCACGCAAGGTCACCGCGTTCGGGTTGCCGGCGGTCGTGCTCGCCGCGTCCGGCGTCGCGGTGATCCCGACCGTGGCCAACGCGGCGCAGGCGTCGTCGACGCCCTCGTCGTCGGCGTGCCCGGCCGGGAGCCGGGTGGAGGCCAACCCCGCCGCGCCGTCCGGGGCCACCACCACCGCCAACGCGCCCGCGGCGAAGCAGGCCACCGCGCCGAGCACCAAGCCGAGCACCAAGCCGACCAGCGCGCCCAGCTCCAAGGGCGGGGCGCCGGCCGCCGCCGCGCCGACGTCCGCGCCGACCTCGGCGCTCACGGCGCCCAAGCCCTCGGCGAGCTCGAAGCCCCCGGCGGCGGCGCCCACCTCCACGGTGACGCCCACCGCGCCGCAGCCGACCGGCACCACGACGCCGAAACCCTCGGCGCCGGCCAGTTCCGCCGCCCCGGCCCAGCCCAGCAGCTCGCCGGTGAGCAGCCCGAGCCCGACCTCGACGGTCACCTGGTGGAACCCGCTGACCTGGCTGGGAACCACCACGGACCAGGTGTTCAACCCGAACGGGACCACGTCCGGCACGGCCAACCAGCTCAGCACCAACGGGTCGCAGGGCGTGGCGCTGGCCGGCAGCACGCCGACCACGCCGAGTTCGAGCCCGTCGAGCACGGACCCGGTCATCGGGGTCACCATCGGCGGTCCGACCACGACCACGACCCCGACCACGACGCCGACCTCGGCCCCGACGTCCGCCCCGACTTCGGCGCCCACCTCGGCTCCCGCCTCGGCTCCGTCGACGCCGCAGCCGACGGGCTCGGTCACCCCGCCGCCGTCCGCCCCGGCGACGCCGACGACCCAGCCGAGCAGCACGCCCTCGGCGACGAGCTCGACGACCCCGCTGGTGATCGACGGCCAGACGGTGCCGCCGCCGGCCCCGACGGTCTGCGTGCAGGCCGCCTCGGCGGACACCCCCTACCGTGAAGTCGAGTGGCACCTGGACGCCTCGAGCCTCACGCTGACCAACCAGAAGTTCCTGGGTTTCCAGGACATCACCACCGGCGACGGCCGGACGGTGACGGTCATGGCGATCCACGCGGACATGATCGACCTGACCGACATGGTGACCTACAACCTGGACGGCAACCAGAAGATCCACGGCAACGGCGGCAAGGGCAAGACGGTCCACCTGACCAACGTCACCCTGCACGTCCTGAAGCAGACCGGGATCATCCACCTGCCGATCCTTCCCATCCCGCTCGGAGAGGTCACGCTGGGGCCGCCCGGACAGTCCGGGGACGACTTCCTCAGCAAGACGGTGATGACGCTGCTGGAGAGCGGTCTGCCCCTGCCGCCGGTCACCTTCACGGACGTCCACGTCGACCAGTACCTGCTGACCTCCGACACGCTGAACGTCCCCGGCTTCAACGTCGGTCCGCAGTCCTGACGACCGCTGGAGTACCCCGAAGGGGAAACACAGATCACGAAGTGCCCGTGCCCGCCCTCCCGGCGGGCCGGGCCTTCTGCTTTGATGAGAACTCCGGTACATCGACGAGAGGTCAGCGCTGATCATGGGCGAGTTCGTACGCGTGGAGACTGAGGGTGCGGTGGGAGTGATCCGCCTGGACCGCCCGAAGATGAACGCGCTCAACGTGCAGGTGCAGCGCGAGCTGCACGAGGCCGCCGACCAGGTCAGTGCCGACGACGCGGTCAAGGCCGTGGTGATCTGGGGAGGCGAGCGGGTCTTCGCCGCGGGCGCCGACATCAAGGAGATGGAGCAGATGTCCTACGCGGACATGGCGCGCCACTCCGTCCGGCTCCAGGACGCGTTCAAGGCGCTGGCGAACATCCCCAAGCCGGTCATCGCCGCGGTCACCGGCTACGCCCTCGGCGGCGGCTGCGAGCTGGCCCTGACCGCCGACTTCCGGGTCGCGGCCGAGGACGCCAAGCTCGGGCAGCCGGAGATCCTGCTCGGCGTGATCCCGGGGGCCGGCGGCACCCAGCGGCTGCCGCGGCTCGTCGGCCCGAGCCGGGCCAAGGACCTGATCTTCTCCGGGCGCCAGGTGGACGCCGCCGAGGCGCTGGCGATCGGGCTGGTGGACCGGGTGGTGCCGGCGGCCGACGTCTACAAGACCGCCGTGGAGTGGGCCGCGAGCTTCGCCGACGGACCGGCGCTGGCGCTGAAGGCCGCCAAGGAGGCCGTGAACCGCGGCCTGGAGGTGGACCTGGACACCGGCCTGGAGATCGAGCGGCTGCAGTTCTCCGGCACCTTCGCGACCGAGGACCGCAGCGAGGGCATGCGTGCCTTCGTGGCCAAGGAGAAGCCGGGCTTCACCGGCCGCTGAGCGCCTTCCCGCGCCGGGCAGCCCGGGTTCCCCGCACCCGGCCGCACGGCACCGTCCGCACCGCCCGTACAGCCCCATCAGGGGCTCCCGACAGGCCAGGGAGGCTTGACGGCATGGAACAGCTCCCGGAGGCGGCCCGGGCCCGGATGGAGGAGATCCGGGCCTCCGGCACCTGGGGCTCCGCGCTCACCACGAACGAGTTCGCCGCCGTGCGCGCCGTCGGCTTCGAGCCGGTCGGCCAGGTGCTGGGCTCGTGCGTGTACCACCTCGGATACTCCGGGGCCTACCAGTGCCCCGGTGCGTGGATGGGCGGGTCGGGCTACACACAGACCACGTCGTCCCGCGGCTACTACGCGGCGTACGGTCCGATGGTGCAGTCGCTGTACGACGCCCGGCGCCGGGCCCTGGAGCGGATGACCGCCGAGTGCGGGCTGCTGGGCGGCGACGGCGTGGTCGGGGTGCGGCTGGCGATCCGGCGCTTCCCGGCCGGCGGCGTCGAGTTCACGGCGATCGGCACCGCGGTGCGCGCCGTCGGCAGCTCGGTGCGGCCTCGGCGGCCGTTCACGTCGCACGTCACCGGGCAGGAGTTCGCCAAGCTGGTGGCGAACGGCTGGATCCCGGTGTCGCTGGTGCTCGGGATCGCCATCGGCACCCGGCACGACGACTGGTGGACCCGGATGGCCGCCCGGCGCTGGGCCGGCAACCAGGAGGTGCAGGGGTACACCGACCTGGTGAACCGCACCCGGCACGAGTCCAGGGTCGAGCTGAAGCGGCACGTGGAGGCGGCGCACGCGGACGGCGTCGTGGTGTCCTCCATCGAGCTGGAGATCCGGGAGCGCGAGTGCCCGGTGACCGACGGGCAGCGCGACCACATCTGCGAGTCGACGGCCGTCGGCACGGCGATCGCGGCGTTCCGGAGCCGGGCCCAACCGCCCCGCGCCGGATCGCTGGCGATCATGTCGTTGGACCCGGAGCGGCGCGCCGCCGCCCGGCGCGAGACCTCCCTGCGGTACCTGTGAGCTGAGGCTGGAGAAGAGACGAAGATGGCTGACAAGATCGCCCACACCGCCGAAGGCGTGCCCGAGGACGCCATGCGGCGCCTGGCCGAGCTGAAGCCGGGCGCGCCCGGCTCGATCTTCACCTCGGACCTGTCGGTGAACGAGTTCCTGCTGGTCAAGGAGGCCGGGTTCCGGCCGCTGGGGCTGGTGCTGGGCTCGTCGATCTACCACGTCGGACTGCAGGTGGCGCGCTGGGGCAAGAGCCAGGAGCTGGACGTGCTGTCCCAGGCCATGTACCACGCCCGGGAGCTGGCGATGACCCGGATGGAGGCCGAGGCGGACGCGCTCGGCGCGGACGGGATCGTGGGTGTGCGGCTGGAGGTGGAGTTCAAGGAGTTCGGCTCGGACGTGGCCGAGTTCATCGCCATCGGCACCGCGGTCAAGGACGACGGCACCGGCCAGCACGGCGACGTCACCTGGCGGAACAACAAGAACCAGCCGTTCACCTCGGATCTGTCCGGACAGGACTTCTGGACCCTGATCCGGGCCGGCTACGCGCCGCTGGGCATGGTGATGGGCTCGTGCGTGTACCACATCGCGCACCAGCGGTTCGGGGCGATGATGGGCAACATCGGGAAGAACGTGGAGCTGGAGCAGTTCACCCAGGCCCTGTACGACGCCCGGGAGCTGGCCATGGCGCGGATGCAGGCCGAGGCCGAGGCGCTGCACGCGGAGGGCATCGTGGGTGTGCAGCTGCGCAACCACAGCCACACCTGGGGCTCGCACACCACCGAGTTCTTCGCCCTGGGCACCGCGGTCCGCCCGCTGCGTCCGGACCACCGCATCGAGCGCCCGACCATGGTGCTGAGCCTGGACTAGGAAGACTCCTTATATATGAGTACTGAGAACTTGCCCGAGCCGGCCCCCGGGGACGACGCGGTCTCCGCCGAGCTGATCGCCGCCTCGCTCCGCGCCGACACCGCGGACCTGGAGGTCTACGCCCGGGTCCTGTCCACCAGCCTGATCGAGACCCTGCCCCCGGGCGCGGTGAAGCTGGAGCGCAAGCGCAGCCTGGCCGACCGCGCCGCCGGCCGCGAGGGCCGCGTGGAGTCGGTGGACGTCTCCCTGGGCGAGCAGCGCATGACGCTCCGCCTGGAGAAGCATGGGCCGGTGGGCGAGATCTGCAAGGAGGTCCGCGGCATCGTGTTGTCCCGCCAGAAGGTCGGCCTGGACGTCTGGATCGAGACGCTCTCGGCGGCCATCGCCGAGACGGCCCGCGACAACGCCCGCGCCCGCGCGATCCTCCAGCGCTTCGTCCTGGGCGACTAGATCACGAATCGGCAAAGGCGCGCCACCCCGACTGGCGCGCCGGCCGCCGCACGCGGCAAAGTAACGGGCGCGTGTGCCCACCGGCCACACCCACCCCCGCCGCCGCCTGGAAGCACGGACCCAGATGACCACGCCGCTCGACGACGGGCCCGACCCGGAAGGCCCCGGACCACGGCGCGCACTGGAGAGCTACCCCGAGTTCTTCACCTACCCCGCCCGCCCGGACGCCGAACCATCTCCGCGCATCCCCGCGGCCCGCGCCGAAGCCCCGGCACCGGGCGACCGCATCCCCGACCGGATGCCCAGCCGCCACCAGGTCGCGCATCCGAACCCGGACGAACCGCGCGGCGAAGCTGTGGAGCCGGGACCGGTTCGGTCACAGTCGCCGGCCGGTTCCGCGCCCGGGGCCGAAGCGTCTGCTCCGCAAGAGATCCGGCCGCCGAGCGCGCCTGCGTCTTCGCAGCCGTGGCCGGCCGGTTCTGCGCCGGTCGCCGAACCCCCTGCGCCGCAACGGGTCCGGCCGCCGAGCGCGCCTGCGTCTTCGCAGCCGTGGCCGGCCGGTTCTGCGCCGGTCGCCGAACCCCCTGCGTCGCAACGGGTCCGGCCGCCGAGCGCGCCAGCGTCTCCGCAGTCGCAGTCGCAGTCGCAGTCGCAGCCGCAGCCGTGGCTGACCGGCTCTGCGCCAGTCGCTGAACCCCTTACGTCGCAACGGGTCCGGCCGCCGAGCTCCGGTCTGGCCGCTTCGGTGTGGCCCGCGTCCGGCCCTCAGCCGCCGCGCGGCGTCACCGAGCCGCAGTCTCGGGCCGCCGGCTCCGGGCAGCAGCGGGTTCGGCCGCCGAGCGCCGGTCCGGTGGTGTCCGGTCTGCCGGTCTCCGGCCACGAGCCGCTTACCAGCCTCAACACCGATGAGGCTCCCACCGCCGCGTCCTCCCCGACCCGGCGCGCGCCCGCTCCCGCCGCGTCCGGCCGCGGGCGTCGCCGGGCCAAGCGCAGCCTCGCCTCCACGCTGTGGCCCTTCCACGCCATGGGCCGCCCGGCCGTCGCGCCTTCCAAGCGCATCCGTTCGCGCTCGACCGCGGCGACGGTGTGGCGCAAGCTCAAAGCGGACCGGGCCGCGGTCTTCGGCGGCTACACCATCGTGGTGCTGATCCTGTTGGCGGTGTGCGCGCCGGTGGTCACCGGGTTGTTCGGGGTGGACCCCGACACGCCGCATCCCCAGCTCACCGACGCCACCTTCGGTCCGCACGGCTCGTTCGGCGGCATGAGCTGGGCGCATCCGCTCGGTGTCGACCAGCGGATGGGGCGGGACGTCCTCGCGCGGCTGCTGACCGGGGCGCGGGTGAGTCTGCTCATCGCGTTCGGGGCGACGCTGCTCAGCGTGGTGCTCGGCGCGGGTCTGGGCGTGGTGTCCGGGTATCTCGGGGGCCGGGTGGACATGGTCGTCATGCGGGTGGCCGACGTGTTCCTCGCGTTTCCGCTGATGCTGTTCGCGCTGGGGCTCACCGGGGCGTTGTCGGACGAGGCGTTCGGGCTCAGCGGGAACGCGCTGCGGATCGCCGTCATGATCTTCGTCATGGGCTTCTTCAACTGGCCCTATCTCGCGCGGATCGTGCGGGCCGAGGTGCTGTCGCTGCGGGAGCGGGAGTTCGTCGACGCCGCGCGGGCGATGGGAGCCCGGACCTGGTGGGTGGTGTGGCGGGAGCTCATGCCCAACCTGATGGCGCCGATCCTGGTCTACGCCACGCTGCTGATCCCGGCGAACATCATCTTCGAGGCCGGATTGTCCGCTTTGGGCATCGGGCTGGATCCACCTGCCGCCTCGTGGGGGCAGATGATGACGGACGCGGTCGCCACGGTTTACACCGACCCGGCGTATCTCGTCGTCCCCGGCATGGCAGTATTCATCACCGTGCTGGCGTTCAACCTGTTCGGCGACGGGCTGCGCGACGCCCTCGACCCCACCGCACAGTGACGCTTCGCGGCACGGCGTTTCGGCGATCTAGTGAGGAACCCGCTGTGATACCCAGACACTCGATACGCGCCCTGGCCGCGGCCGCCGCGATCGCCCTGGCCGCCACGGCCTGCGGCTCCAGCTCCGCCGGCGGCGGGGCCGCCGCCGCCGGCCCCGGCTTCGACCTGGCGAGCAAGCAGGTGCTGAACCCGTCGACCAAGACCGGGGGCACCATCAACCTCGTCTCCTCGCAGTCCTTCGACTCGCTGGACCCCGGGGTCACCTACGCCGCCCAGACCTGGAACCTGTACCGGACCTTCGCCCGGCCGATGATGGCCTACCAGCACACCCCCGGCGGGAACCAGATCGTCGGCGACCTGGCCACCGGCCCCGGCGTGCAGAGCAACGGCGGCAGGACCTGGACCTACACCCTGCGCGACAACGCCACCTTCGAGGACGGCAAGACCATCACCTCGGCCGACGTCCGCTGGGCCATCGAACGGTCCAACTGGTCCACGCTGATCGGCAACGGCCCGACCTACTTCCGGAACATCCTCACGCCTCCAGGCGACCCCAAGTTCAAGGACCTGGACGTCTACAAGGACGGCGACACCGCGTTCGACAAGATCATCGTCACCACGGACCCGAAGAAGATCGTCTTCAACCTGCCGCAGGCCTTCGGTGAGTTCGACTACGTGATGACCCTGCTGCAGACCGCCCCGGTGGAGAAGGACAAGGACACCGGCTCCGGCGACGCCTACGGCAAGCGGCCGATCTCCACCGGCGCCTACAAGATCCAGAGCTACTCGGCGGGCAAGGAGCTCAAGCTCGTCCGGAACGACGCCTACAACGCCCAGTCCGACCCGGACCACATGCACGTCGCCCTGGCCGACACCATCGACGTGCAGCTGGGCGTCGACTCCGCCGAGCGCGACCAGCGCCTGCTGACCGGCCAGGCGGACGCCGACCTGGGCTCGGCGCTGACCGTGGCCAACCACGCCAAGGTGCTGCAGGACCCGGTCCTGAAGTCGCAGACCGACGACGCCGCGGACTCCTCGGGCACCTACGCCTCGATCAACACCCAGCTGATCCCGAACGTCGACTGCCGGCAGGCCATCGAGTTCGCGATCGACAAGAGCACCGTGCTGAACCAGCTCGGCGGCCAGTGGGGCGGCAAGATCGCCACCAACCTGCTGCCGGACAGCATCCCCGGCGCGGTCCAGTTCCCCACCTACGACTACAGCGCGCCCAAGGCGCAGGCCGCCCTGGCCAAGTGCAAGGCCGCCTCGCCGACCCTGTTCGACGGCGACGGCAAGCTGTCCTTCAAGATCGCCGCCCAGGTGAACGCCCCGGACCTGCAGAACGCCGCGACCGCCATCCAGGCCTCGCTGAACACCGTCGGCTTCGACACCGAGGTCAAGCTCTACCCGTTCGGCCAGTACAGCCAGTACTGCGGCAACCAGGACTACGCCAGGGCCCACAAGCTCGGCATGTGCCTGGTCAACTGGGGCCCGGACTGGCTGACCGGCTACGGCATGCTCGACCAGTTGGTCACCAAGAACGGCATCGCCGCCACCGGCAGCCAGAACTACGCCTTCCTGAACGACAGCATCGTCAACGACCTGGAGAAGCACGCTCTGGCCAGCGCCGAGGCCACCACCCAGCAGCAGGACTGGGTGAAGATGGACCACCGGGTGATGGACCTGGCCGCCTACGTCCCGCTGATCCAGCGGCACGTGATGCGCTTCCGCTCGTCCCGGTTGACCAACGTGATGATCGACCAGGCCGGCAGCGGCGGCTACGACCTGTCGGTCCTGGGCCTGAAGTAGTCCGTCCGCCGTCCGCGCGCGGCGCCGGCGCGCGGACGGCGCAAACCACACACGTGAACCGAGGGGAAAGCGCCGCGGCATGACGACCTTCCTTGTGCGCCGGGCCGTCACCACGCTGGTGCTGATGCTCGGCGTGGCCGTGGTGACGTTCCTGGTGTTCTACGTCGTGCCGGCCATCGGCGGCCGCACGATGGACCAGCTCGCCGCGCAGTTCGCCAGCCGCGACCCCTCCCCGGAGCAGCTGGCCCTCATCAAGCACCGGCTGGGCCTGGACCAGTCGGTGCCGGTCCAGTTCTGGGACTATCTCAGAGCCCTGGTGGCCGGCGCCGACCTGCCCCCGGGCTCCGGCGCCTCGCACTGCGCGGCGCCCTGCTTCGGCTACTCCTGGCGGCTGCACGAGTCGGTGCTGACGCTGATCCTGGACCGGCTGCCGGTCACGGTGTCGATCGCGGCCGGCGCCGCCGTGCTCTGGCTGGTCCTGGGCGTGGGGTCCGGCGCGGCGGCCGCCGTCGCCCGCGGCGGCCTGGTGGACCGCGCGATCCGGGTGGCGGCGCTGCTCGGCGTCTGCCTGCCGGTGGTGTTCATCGGCCCGCTGGCCCGCGCCAAGCTGGCCTGGCTGTTCCCGTCGGTGAGCTACTCCTCGTTCCTGGACAACCCGCTGGTCTGGGCCGACCACCTGTTCCTGCCCTGGCTCACGCTGTCCCTGGGCTACTTCGCGCTCTACACGCGGCTCACCCGTTCCGGCATGATCGACGCCTTGTCCGGCCATTTCATCCGCACCGCGCACGCCAAGGGCCTGCCCCGGCGCCGGGTGGTCTGGCAGGCCCTGCGGGTGACGTTCCCGGCGATCGCCACCGTCTTCGCCATGGACCTCGGGCTGCTGCTCGGCGGCGCGGTGCTGGCCGAGAAGATCTACGGCCTGCACGGGATCGGCGACCTGGCGCAGAACGGCGTCGACGGCCAGGACCTGCCGGTGGTCCTCGGCGTCACGCTGTTCTCAGGGCTCTTCATCATCGCGGCCAACTTCGCGGTCGACGCGGCCTATGCTGTGCTGGACCCGCGGATCCGGCTGGACTAGAAGGCCGTCACCGGCGAAACGGCCTCGGAACGGCCACGATACGGTCACGGCCGGCCTCGCGCGGCTACCTTAGGCCCGCGGTCGCATCCCGCCTAAGGTCCCTCGTGTCAAGGGGCATCCGCCTAAGGATCCGATCCCTCGAAGGTAATACTCCGTGAATCCCCAGGGTGATTACCGCTGCTCCCTCAGGAGGGAAAGCGGCGCTCCGATGCCCGAAAAACCGTCGGTGACCGGGCGATCCAGGATTGATCACAGTTCGGACAAGCCTGCCCGGACCCCCTAGCCAAGCCGGGGCCGCACGCGCCACTCTCCTGTGGAGGGCTCCGGCCCGACAGTGCAATGTGCAATATCACCGGCGCTCGCAGGGGGCGATCGCCGGGCGTGACACGACTCCGCCCTGCCTGGCTCACCGGTGCGCTCACAAGGCCTTCCGAGTCAGACGACCACCAAGGATTCACATGACAACGCTGCCAGGGGACGCCTCCACCCTGAACGACTTCGGCGAGGAGAACACGCCGGAACCGGGTACCGCGGCGGCGAAGGCGATCGAGGGCCGGTCGCTGACCCAGATCGGCTGGGCCCGGCTGAAGAAGGACAAGGTCGCCATGGGCGCCGGGATCCTGGTGCTGATCCTGGTGGTCATCGCGATCCTGGCCCCGCTGCTGGCCAGCATCACCGGTGCCGGCGACCCGACCGTGCAGTACGCGGACAACCTCAACCCGGACACCTCGATGCCGATGGGCGCGATGGGCGGCATCGACAGCCACCACTGGCTGGGCATCGAGCCGGTCAACGCCCGCGACGTGTTCTCCCGGGTGCTCTACGGATCCCGCGTCAGCCTCCTGATCGCCACCCTGGCCTCGCTGCTGTCGCTGCTGATCGGGATCACGATGGGCGTCGTGGCCGGCTACTTCGGCGGCTGGATCGACGCCGCGATCTCCCGCGTCATGGACGTGTTCCTGGCCTTCCCGCTGCTGCTGTTCGCGCTCGCCCTGGCGGCCATCACGCCGGACACCTTCTTCGGGATGAGCGGCGACACGCTGCGGATCGCGATGCTGGTCTTCATCATCGGCTTCTTCGGCTGGCCCTACGCCGGCCGTATCGTCCGCGGCCAGACCATCGCGCTGCGCGAGCGCGAGTTCGTGGACGCGGCCCGGGTGCTGGGCGCCAAGCCGCGCCGCATCATCCTGCGGGAGCTGATGCCGAACCTGGTCGCCCCGATCCTGGTCTACGCGACCCTGCTGATCCCGGCGAACATCCTGTTCGAGGCCGCGCTGTCGTTCCTGGGCGTCGGCATCCGCAACCCCACGCCCTCCTGGGGCAAGATGCTCAACGACGCGATCAACTACTACCGCGTCGACCCCACGTTCCTGATCATCCCCGGCGCCGCGATCTTCGTCACGGTGCTGGCGTTCAACCTGTTCGGCGACGGCCTGCGCGACGCCTTCGACCCGAAGGCGCACTGAGCGCGCCGCGCGCGGACAGACCAATGAGGATTCCCCCGGTGTCGCACCGCCGGGGGCCAGGCGGGACGGTTCGCAGGCCGAGCAGCCCCGCCGCCATCTGCGAGATCAGCAAGATCAGTTGCACAGACACCACTAGCATCCCACATGCTGGGATGCCGGGCTGACCAAGGGGGTCCACCCGTAATGAATCGTCACTCCAAGCTGTTGGGAGGCGTCGCGCTCGCCGCGTCCGTCGCCCTGGCGGCCTCGGCGTGCTCGAGCTCGAAGAGCTCGTCCTCCGGCAAGCCGTCGACGCCGACCTCCGCCGTCACCACGCTGCCGTCCGGGAGCACCGGCGCCGCCACCGGCTTCAACGCCGCCGTGACCGGCATCGTGAACCCGACGGACAAGCAGGGCGGCACCATGACCCTGGTGACCCGCTCCGACTGGGACTCGCCGGACATGGGCAACACCTACGCCGCGTTCTCGTGGTCGGCCGCGGGCTGGTACTCCCGTTCGCTGATGACCTACGCGCCGAAGCCGGGCGTCGACGGGGCCAAGGTGGTTCCGGACCTGGCCCAGGCCGCCGGCGTCGTCACCGACAACGGCCTGACCTGGACCTACAAGATCAAGCCGGGCGTCAAGTACCAGGACGGCAGCGTCGTCAAGTCCGCGGACGTCAAGTACGCCATCGAGCGCTCCAACTGGGGCCAGGACGTGCTGCAGAACGGCCCGAACTACGTGGCCCAGCTGGTCAAGGACGACACCAAGTACCAGGGTCCGTACAAGGACAAGGACCCGAGCCACGGCGTGTCGGGCATCGAGACCCCGGACGACAGCACCATCGTCTTCCACCTGACCCAGCCGTTCGCCGACTTCGACTACATCATGGCGATCCCCGGCTCGGCCCCGGTCCCGCGCGACAAGGACAACGGCGCGGACTACTTCAAGAACATCCTGTCGACCGGTCAGTACAAGATCGACAGCTACCAGGTCGGCGTCAAGATGGAGCTGTCGCCGAACCCGGCGTTCGACCCGTCGACCGACCCGGACAAGCTGCACGTCGCCCGCGCCTCGAAGATCGAGATCCTGCTGAAGCAGGACAAGGCCGGCATCGACGACAAGCTGATGGACGGCACCGCCAACGGTGACCTGGCCGGCGTCGGCGTGCAGCCGGCCACCCAGACCAAGATCCTGGGCGACCCGAAGCTGAAGGCGGACTCGGACTCGGCGTACGCCAACTCCACCGAGTACTTCGCCATCAACACGCTGCAGAAGCCGTTCGACAACGTGCAGTGCCGCAAGGCCATCGAGTGGGTCGTCGACAAGAAGACGATCCTCACGCAGTCCGGCGGTTCGATCGGCGGTGGCGACATCGCCAGCACCATCACCCCGCCGACCATCCCGGGCTGGGTCAAGGGCGACCAGTACATCACCGAGGACAACAAGGGTGATGTCACCAAGGCCAAGGACGCCCTGAAGCAGTGCCAGACGGCCGAGCCGGACGCGTTCAACGCCGACGGTTCGATGAAGGACACCTTCACCCTGATGCACCGTGACAACTCCACCAAGGAAGAGGCCATCGCTCAGACGGTTCAGAACAACCTGAAGAGCATCGGCATCAACGTCACGATCGACCAGAAGCCGTTCGGCCAGTACAACTCGCAGTTCGCCGGTAACAAGAAGTACGACGCGGACCACAAGGTCGCCATCAGCTTCATGAAGTGGGGCGCGGACTTCCCGTCCGGCTACGGCTTCATGTACGGCATCCTGGCCTCCTCGGCGATCCACGACGCCGGTGGCTACAACCTGTCCTTCTACCCGGACAAGGCCATCGACGACGGCTTCAACAAGGCGCTGGCCGAGAACGACCCGACCAAGCGTGGCGCCGACTACGCCGCGGTCGACCACCAGGCTCTGGACGACGCCCTGGTCGTGCCGCTGGTCTGGGACAAGAACCTGATCTACCGTCCGGAGTCCGCCACGAACGTCATGTTCAACCAGGGCCTCGGCATGTACTACTTCTCTCAGATGGGCGTGAAGTAACACCCAGCCCGTCGAAGGTCCCCATCCTTCGCTTTCACAGATAGGCAGGTGAAGGCAGGGAAGCCCGAGGGCGCCGCCGGGATCCACAAGATCCCGGCGGCGCCTCCGGGCGACCGCCGCCGCACTCCGTGATTACCTACATCATCAGACGCCTGTTCGCTGCAGTCGTGCTGCTGTTCGTGATCAGCCTGATCACGTTCTTCATCTTCTATGTCTTCCCCCGCTTGGGCGGCCAGACCACGGAGTCGCTGGCTTCGCAGTACGTCGGCAAGACCCAGGACCCGAAGGCGATCGCCGGCGTGATCCACCGGTTCGGCTTCGACCAGTCGGTCTGGGTGCAGTACGGCCGCTACATCCGCGGCATCTTCTTCGGGAGCGACTACGACAACGGCACCGCGCTGGTGAACTGCCCCGCGCCCTGCCTTGGCTACTCCTTCAAGACCAACACCCTGGTGAGCACCGAGATCGGCCAGTGGCTGCCGGTGACCCTCTCGCTGTCGCTGGGCGCGGCCGTGCTGTGGCTGGTCTTCGGCGTCGGCGTCGGCATCGCCTCCGCGCTGCGCCGGGGCACCTGGGTGGACCGGGCCGGCATGATCACCGCGCTGATCGGCGTGTCGCTTCCGGTGTACTTCATCGGCCCGCTGCTGGTGCTGTTGTTCACGGTGAACTGGCACATTTTCCCCGATCCGAAGTGGGTCGCGCCGAGCGACAACTTCTTCGAGTGGCTGAGCCTGATGATCCTGCCGTGGACCGCGACGGCCTTCGGGCTCGCGGCGCTCTACGCCCGGCTCACCCGGGTCGGGATGCTGGACACCATGAACGAGGACTTCATCCGCACCGCGCGGGCCAAGGGCCTGCCGGAACGGACGGTGATCTTCAAGCACGCGCTTCGCGCGGCGCTGACCCCGATCGTCACCATCTTCGGCATCGACCTCGGCTTCGCCCTCGGCGGCGTGGTGCTGGCCGAGCAGGTGTTCAGCCTCCCCGGCATCGGCCGGGAGGCGGTGACCGCCGTCGGCCAGGACGACCTCCCGGTGATCCTGGGCGTGACCATTGTGGCCAGTGCCTTTATCGTGCTGGCGAACCTGGTCGTCGACCTGCTGTACGGCGTCGTCGACCCCCGAGTGAGGCTGTAATGAGCGACAACGACTACGCGCCGATCGTCGAGGACGTCGCGCTGGAGAACACCAGCCCGCGCGGGTTCCTGGACGTGCGCAACCTGCGCGTGCACTTCCCGACCGACGACGGTGTGGTGAAGTCCGTCGACGGCATCACCTTCGCGCTGGAGCGCGGCAAGACGCTGGGCATCGTCGGCGAGTCCGGCTCCGGCAAGTCGGTGACCTCGCTGGCGCTGATGGGCCTGCACCGCACCTCGACGGACAAGAAGAAGCAGCGCGGCGCGCAGATCTCCGGCGAGATCTGGCTGGACGGCCAGGAGCTCGTCTCCGCCTCGGCCGAGGACGTGCGCCGGCTGCGCGGCCAGAAGATGGCCATGATCTTCCAGGACCCGCTGTCCGCGATGCACCCGTTCTACACGGTGGGCGCGCAGATCATCGAGGCCTACCAGGTGCACAACGACGTCTCCAAGGACGTCGCCCGCAAGCGCGCGATCGAGATGCTGGAGCTGGTCGGCATCCCGCAGCCGAACACCCGGGTGGACGACTACCCGCACCAGTTCTCCGGCGGTATGCGGCAGCGCGCGATGATCGCCATGTCGCTGGTCTGCAACCCGGCGCTGCTGATCGCCGACGAGCCGACCACCGCGCTGGACGTCACCGTGCAGGCCCAGATCCTGGACCTGATGCGGGACCTGCAGCGCGAGTTCAACAGCGCCCTGATCGTCATCACCCACGACCTCGGCGTGGTCGCCGAGCTCGCGGACGACATCATGGTGATGTACGGCGGCAAGGCCGTGGAGTACGGCCGGGCGCACGACGTCTTCAAGGCGCCGGAGCACCCGTACACCTGGGGCCTGCTGGCCTCGATGCCGCGGCTGGACCGGGAGCGGGCGGACCGCCTGACCCCGATCCAGGGCAACCCGCCGTCGCTGATCAACGTCCCGTCCGGCTGCGCCTTCCACCCGCGCTGTCCGTACACCGCCGAGACCGGCGGCCGCAGCTCCACCGAGGTTCCGGAGCTGGCCGCGACCGCGCCGGGCCACCTGGTGCGCTGCCACATGGACCCGGCCCGGCGGCGGGAGATATTCACCGAGAAGATCCAGGGGTCGCTGTGAGCACCGAAACCACGGCGCAGCCGTCCGAGACCTCCGCGGTGGAACCGGACGCGCTGCTGCAGGTCGAGAATCTGGTCAAGCACTTCCCGATCCGGCGCGGCCTGCTGCAGCGCCAGGTCGGCGCGGTGCAGGCGGTGGACGGCATCAGCTTCTCCGTCCGGCCCGGGGAGACCCTGGGCCTGGTCGGCGAGTCCGGCTGCGGCAAGTCCACCACCGGCAAGATGCTGGCCCGGCTCGAGGAGCCGACCGGCGGCAAGATCGTGTTCGAGGGGCGCGACATCGCGCACATGAGCCAGGGCCAGCTGCGGCCGCTGCGCCGGGACATCCAGATGGTGTTCCAGGACCCGCAGTCGTCGCTGAACCCGCGGCACACCGTCGGCACCATCGTCGGCGCGCCGTTCCACATCCAGGGCATCGAGACCCCGAACGGCGTCAAGAAGGCCGTGCAGGACCTGCTGTCCATGGTCGGCCTGTCGCCGGAGCACTACAACCGCTACCCGCACGAGTTCTCCGGCGGTCAGCGCCAGCGCATCGGCATCGCCCGCGCGCTGGCCCTGAAGCCGAAGCTGATCATCGCCGACGAGCCGGTCTCGGCGCTGGACGTGTCGATCCAGGCCCAGGTGATGAACCTGCTGGAGGACCTGCAGCACGAGCTGAACCTGGCGTACGTGTTCATCGCCCACGACCTGTCGGTGGTGCGCCACATCTCCGACCGCGTCGCGGTGATGTACCTGGGCAAGATCGTCGAGATCGCGGACCAGGCGGACCTGTACACCAAGCCGCACCACCCGTACACCAACGCCCTGCTGTCCGCGGTGCCGATCCCGGACCCGGACCGCAAGGACGGCAAGGCCGAGGGCCAGGTCGAGCGGATCCGGCTGGTGGGCGACGTGCCCTCGCCGATCAACCCGCCGCCGGCCTGCCGGTTCAACACCCGGTGCTGGAAGGCGCAGGACATCTGCCGCACGCAGGAGCCGCCGCTGCTGCAGATCGGCGGGCTGTCCGAGGCCGGCTACGCGCACCAGGTGGCGTGCCACTTCCCGGAGAACGCGTAAGGGTACGGTCACCGAGCCCGGTGGGAGCTTTCGCTCCCGCCGGGCTTTCGGCATTGTGGGGCGGGTGTTCTCCAGGGGTTCCGGCGCCGACGCCGAAAGCGACATAGCAACCGATGTTCATGCGGATACTGATATAGACGGGGGTGCGGACGGGCGGTCGGGCTTCCAGCCGGAGGCCGACGAGGGGGCGGACCCGGGGGCCGGTGCGCCCGTCGATCCGGACGCCGGCGGGTACACCGGCGCGGACGCCGGTCCGTACATCGATCCGGACGCCGGACCACACTCCGACCCCGACGCCGAAGCGGGTTACGACCCCGAGACGGACGGCGCCGAGGAGTCGTTCTTCGGCATGCAGAGCGAGGGCTTGGTGCTCACCGCCCTCGCCCTCGGCCCCGGGATCCGCCGGCTGGGCCGCGTGTGCCTGGCCGTCGCGCTGGGCCTCGGCGTGCTGTTCTGGGCCGTCCTGGCGGCCCTGTACGGCTACCGCCTGTTCCAGGGCGCACAGGCGAACCCTGATATGCCCCACCTCCCCGACGGCCGACCCTGGACCGCGTACTACCTGGTCGGCGCCCTGTGGGCGGTCGGCGTCGGCGTGTGGGGGCTGGCGACCCGGGGGAGCGGCCCACGCCTGGTGTGGTGTTTCAGCTGCCTGGTGACGGCCTTCTTCTGGCCGATGGGCATGGCCGCGTCCGTCGCCGCGGTGGCGATCCGGCGCCCGGGCGCCGCGATGTCGCGCCGACTGCTGCTGGCCGGACTGGCGGTCCTGGTCGCGGCCGGCGGTCTGGCCTGGCGCGTCGACGCCCCGTCGGTGGACCCGCGGCAGACCACGGTCGGGGCGGACGGCGACCTGCTGGGGACGTGGCACTCCCGGGCCGGCATGTCGGTGGAGCTGCGCGTCGACGGGACGTTCGCCGCGAGCGCGCTGTCCGGCGGCGGGCTGCGGAGCGGCGAGCCGGTACCGGCGTCGTCCGGGCGCTGGGAGTCGGAGAGCGCGGACGGGCACTCGGGCGTGCGGCTGTTGGTGGACGGCGACCTGTCGGACTCGCTGTGGTTCGACCTCTACAAGGCCGGGCCGGACTTGGTGCTGTGCAGCACGAGTGACCCTGATGAGCCGTGTCAGGTGGCGCTGCGGCGGTACTGAGGATGTTCGGGGTCCAGGGCGTTGGGGTCTTCACCGGTCCTCAGCGTCCTTCCTCGACCGCGCGAGCCTCCTCGGCGGCGGTGTGAGCGATGGCCGACCCGAGGCTCCCGGGCCCCTCGGCGTCGAGCGGCAGCCCCGTGCTGAGCCCGATGACGGCGTCGGCGGTGCGCTCGGCGGCGTGGAGGACGGCTCCGGTCCCGGGCAGCTCGGCGATCGATTCCCGCGCCTGGCGCAGAGCCCGCAGCTTCCCGAGCCCGTGGGCGGCGGTGACCGCGTCGCGGATCGCCCGCAGTTCCACCAGCTCGGTGGCGAGCCGTTCCAGGGACGTGCCGAACTCGGCCGCGATGCGCTCGGCCCGCGCGACGAAGGCCGCGATCGTCGCCGACGCCGCCAGTGCGCCCCCGACGGTGGCCAGCCCGAGGGTCAGCACATCGGCCGCCGCGGTCGCCGCCAGCTCCGCCGCCACCCACTCGGCGGCGTCCGTGACGACCCCGGTCACCAGGTCCTCGGCCGCGGCCCCCGCGACGCCCGCCTCGTTGAGCAGATGCGCCGTCGCCGCCGACCCGGCGGCCATCCGGTCCAGCGCCCCCAGCCACGTGCCCATCGACGCCCCGAACTCCTGCGCCGCCTCCCCTCGCCAGCTTCCCGCCGGGCCGGTCCCGTCCTCGCGAACCCGCGTGGATATCCCCCGCACCACCAGCGCCTGCTCCATCCAGGCGCACGCCGCCGCGTGCAACGCTCCCGCATCACCGGTGACGCGCTCCAGGACCGCCAGGAGGCGTGCCTCCCGCAGCACCCACTCGACCCCCGCGGTGAACATCCCGTCCAGCCCCGCGGGTCTCGCTCGATGCACCGGGGCCAGGCTCACATCGAAGACCGGCGGCGCGTCGACGACCCAGCCGTAACCGATGCCGAACCCGGCATCGGCCCCGGACCCGGCATCGGCCCTGGCCCCGCCGTCGGCCCCGGACCGGCCATCCGCCCCGGACCGGCTACCCGG
Organism: Catenulispora subtropica; assembly: GCF_039531675.1. NCBI lineage: Bacteria > Bacillati > Actinomycetota > Actinomycetes > Catenulisporales > Catenulisporaceae > Catenulispora > Catenulispora subtropica. Next base: position 2,757 of record NZ_BAAAQM010000088.1, on the reverse strand, counting down.
CAACGACCACCCGCTCACCCGCCGGCTCCGCCCGGCTCGCCTATCTCCTGAAGCGCTTCGCCACGCGTCTCGATCCCCACCCCGAGCCCCGCCTCCACCGTGCCGGCCAAGTCCGCCACCACCCGATCGGCCGCCGAATACCGCGCGGCCGTCTGGCGCAGTCCCTCGGCGGCCTCCCTGAGCCATGCACCCAGTTCGCCCGCGACCGCAAGCTCGCTTTCGCAATGCCCCGCATAGCGCTCGGCCAGGAATCCCGATTGCGGGAGTTCGCCGAACCAGTGGCGCTCCACTCGCACGCGAGCGAGCGCGTCCGCCACCGCCGCCAGGTCCGTCGCGGCGCGCTCCAGCGTGTCCGCGTACGCGGTCAGGAGCGGCGGGCGCACCTCGAAGTCGTATCCCGGAGCGGGCACCGGACCACCCCCTGATCAAAGTGTTTCGATCATTCTACCTGGATCACTTTGCCCACGGTAGTCACTCGAATACCGTAAGTCGTCACTCGTTCGGGCTAGTTCCCACGTGACGCGCGTCGCTCCCGCTGGCACTACCAAGCGGTAACTTTGTCGGGATACCATGCGCCTAGTCGCAATCGCAGGCGGCACCGTCGACAATCGCCGGGCCGCACCACAAGATGCGGAAAGCCTCGCGCGCGCCTGACCCCGTGTTCGGATCATCGGTCCGACCATGGCAAGCTGCGGAGGAGAGACCGGAAGAGATGCCCTCAAGCAGGAGGTCGGACAGCGATATGAAAATCGTCGTCTGTGTGAAGCAGGTGCCGGACACGGAGGCCGAGAAGCGGCTCCTCCCGGACACCCTGACCGTGGACCGGGAGAGCTCGAACCCGGTGCTCAACGAGATGGACGAGTTCGCCATCGAGGAGGCGCTGAAGCTCGTCGAGGCGCACGGCGGCGAGGTCACCGTGCTCACCATGGGCCCGGACGGCGCCGACGCCGCGCTGCGCAAGGCCCTGTCGATGGGCGCCGACTCCGGCATCCTGCTGTCCGACCCGGCGCTGGCCGGCTCGGACGCGCTGTCCACCTCCTACGCCATCGCGCAGGCCCTGGCCACCACCGAGTACGACCTGGTGATCCTGGGCTCGGAGTCCTCCGACGCCCGGACCTCGCTGGTCCCGGCGATGCTGGCCGAGCGCCTCGGCCTGCCGCAGCTCACCTTCGCCTCGAAGGTCGAGATCGACGGCACCGACATCACCGTCAACCGCCTCACCGACTACGGCCACGACGTCGTCAAGGCCCAGCTGCCGGCGGTGGTCTCGGTGGTCGAGAAGATCAACGAGCCCCGCTACCCCTCCTTCAAGGGCATCATGGCGGCCAAGAAGAAGCCGATCGCCCAGCTCGACGTGGCCGGCGCCGGCATCGACGCGGCGCTGGTCGGCGCCGGGGCGGCCTGGACCGCCGTGACCGACGCGGCGCAGCGTCCGCCGCGCAGCGCCGGCGTCAAGGTCACCGACGAGGGCGACGGCGGCGTCAAGCTCGCCGAGTTCCTGTCCGCGCAGAAGTTCATCTAAGGGAGCTTTGGAACATGGCTGAGATCCTGGTCCTCGTCGACCACGCCGACGGCGAGGTCAAGAAGGTCACGCTGGAGCTGCTGACCAAGGCCCGCGCGCTGGGCGCGCCGAGCGCCGTCTTCATCGGCTCCGGCTACGACAAGGCCGCCGAGAAGCTGGCCGAGTACGGCGCCGCCAAGGTCTACGTGGCCGAGGACGCCGAACTGGACGGCTACGTCACCGCCCCCAAGGCCGAGCTGCTGGCCAAGCTGGTCGCCGACACCGGCGCCGCGGCCGTGCTGGTCCCCGCCACCGCCGAGGGCAAGGAGGTGGGCGGCCGCCTGGCCGTCAAGACCGGCTCCGGCATCCTCACCGACGCCGTCGACGTCAGTGCCGAGCTGGTCGCCGAGCAGTCCATCTTCGGCGGCTCGACCGTGGCCCACTCCAAGGTCACCAAGGGCACCCCGATCATCGCGATGCGCCCGAACGCCACCGCCCCGGAGGCCGCTCCGGCGGCCGCCGAGCGCGTGGACGTGAGCGTGGAGCTGACCGACGCGGCCAAGCTGGCCAAGGTCGTGGAGAAGGTCGTGCTGCCCAAGGGCGACCGTCCCGAGCTCACCGAGGCCTCGATCGTGGTCTCCGGCGGCCGCGGCGTCGGCAGCGGCGAGAACTTCGCGATCATCGAGAAGCTGGCCGACGCCCTGGGCGCGGCGGTCGGCGCCTCCCGCGCCGCGGTGGACGCCGGCTGGTACCCGCACCAGTCGCAGGTCGGCCAGACCGGCAAGACCGTGTCCCCGCAGCTGTACATCGCCGCCGGCATCTCCGGCGCGATCCAGCACCGCGCCGGCATGCAGACCTCGAAGACCATCGTCGCCGTCAACAAGGACGAGGAGGCGCCGATCTTCGAGCTCGCCGACTTCGGGGTGATCGGCGACCTGTTCAAGGTGGTGCCGCAGGTCACGGACGAGATCGAGAAGCGGAAGTAGTCGCACCGAGCTGAGAGGGACCGCTCCGCCCGCCCGACGTGGCAGGCGGGGCGGTCCTTCGCGTCGCGGCCGGCGGGCTCGACGTCACGGCCGGGCCGTGGGACGGCTGTGGGGCGCCGTGGCCGCCCCGGGGGAGCATCAGGACGGCGGCGGCCGCGCCGGCCCCCACGAGGGCTCCGACGGCCGCGTAGACGGGCACCCGGCGCTTGCGCCCGGCCCGGCGGTGGGACGTGCGCGCGCGGGGGACCGCGGCGGCCGGGACGGGCGCGC
>NZ_BAAAQM010000087.1:0-31674 GCF_039531675.1 Catenulispora subtropica | reverse complement strand
GGCCGTGGTCGAACTGGGCCGAGCTGAACAACTACTGGAAGCTCGCCGGCGACCCGACGGTCGTCTACAACCCCAACGCCAAGACCACGGCCGTCTTCGCCCGCGGCCAGGGCAGCCCGACCGGACAGATGGGCTTCACGCAGAGCGTGAACGGCGGCGCCTGGTCGCAGTGGTCCCCGGCCAACCTGTACTGGACCTTCGTCGGCCCCTGATAGCAAGCTAGCGGCAGCCCTCGGCGGGGATTCCCGACCGGGGGCTATGCCGCTTTGCCCTGTCGGGTGGACCCCGCCACCGCGACGTCCAGATCGACAGTCTCTGCCGCAGCGCCGGATGAACCGCGACAACGCCGTCATCTGCTCCCTGAGCGGCGATCGGCGCCCGATCCGCGCCGGGACTAACGCGATACAGCACCGCACACCCTTGCTTTGCCCTTGACATTACCCGCCGGTCCACGCGCCGCGCGGCGGGCCGGCTCCGGTCGTTGCAGCTCACGCCTTCGACCGCCCTCACGTTGCGGTTATGTGTCCAGTTCCTGTCCTCTGCGCCCTATTGAGCAACCTGATACCTCTCGCTACGTTGACGGCGCACCCGTCCACGCAAGGCGTCCCCACAAGGAGCACAGCATGCGCAGGTTCCTGATACGCGCCGCTTCCCTCGCCGCTTCGGCCACCGCGGTGGCCGCCTCCGTCGCCCCGGTGTCCGCCGCCGCGGCGCAGACCCTTTCGTTCCGCCCGCTGTCGTACAACATCAACGGGTACAACTGGGGCGGCTACGCCGCCACCGGCAGTGGGTTCTCCTCGGTCTCCGCCACCTGGACCGAGGCCAACGCCACCTGCAACAGCACCAACGACCTGTACGCGCCGTGGGTCGGCATCGACGGCTACGGCTCCTCCAGCGTCGAGCAGACCGGCGTGGCCACCGACTGCTCCAGCGGCCACGCGGTCCACCAGGCCTGGTACGAGATGTACCCGAAGGCCCCGGTGTACCTGAGCACCACCACCTACCCGGTGTCCGCGGGCGACGTCATCCACGCCTCGGTCACCTACGCCGGCAGCCGCAAGTACACGCTGACGCTGTCCGACAGCAGCCGGGGCTGGACGTACACCACCACCCAGTCCATCAGCGCGTCCCGGACCAGCGCCGAGGTCATCATCGAGTCGCCGACCGGCTCGTACCCCAACTTCGGCACGCTGAGCTTCAGCGCGGCGACCGTCAACGGCAAGTCCCTGGGCTCGTTCAGCCCGACCGCCCTCGACCCCAGCTCCAACGGGATCTACGAGGCACGCACCGGTGCCCTGTCCGGTGGCACCAGCTTCACCGAGACGTACCTGCACCAGTAGCGGTCCATGACGGCTCGCGCGGGGTCCACCGCCCCCGCGCGAGCCGTCGCCGCGCCTCCAGGTGGCCCACGTCACATCGCTGAACGGTCACACCGTCTGACGACGTTTCGTCTTGTAGGCGACGAGATCCGCTGCTCACGAGACGAGGACTCCCATGACACGCAGACTGCCCCGCCTGTCGACCTTGGTCATCGCCGCGCTGAGCCTCGCGGCGGCGCCGCTCATCGTGCTGGCGGTGATCCCCGTGTGACCTTTAGGGTCCGAGTATGATCGACATAGACGTCAGGTATCTGCGATCTTTCCTGACCGTCGCGGAGGAGCTCAACGTCACCCGCGCCGCCAGTCGGCTGCACCTGACACAGCAGGCCGTCTCGACCCACATCCAGCAACTGGAGCGGACCCTGCAGGTCCTCCTGCTCGTGCGAACATCCCGCGGAGTACTGCTGACCGAAGCAGGACGGGAGCTGGCGAGCGGAGGCCAAGGCGTCGTCAGCGGACTGACCGAGTTGGCACACCGCGTCCGAGCCGTCGCCGCCGGCCAGGGCGGACAGGTACGGCTGGCCTGCTGCCCCTACGCGACCGACCTCTTCGCCGTCGAGGTGGCCGACGCGATGGAGGCCGCGTTCCCCGGCCTGGAAGTGGCTCTGACCAGCGTGCCCACCCCCCGGCGGGAACTGGCGGAACTGAGCGGGGGCCGGGCCGACGCGGCGTTCATGTGGCTACCGGTCGGCGACGTCGGCCTCCACCACGCGGTGATCCGCACCGACCGCCGAGCGGTGGCCGTGGCGACGGGACACCGCCTCGCCGAACGATCCGCGGTGAGCCTGACGGACCTCGCCGACGAACCCGTCATCCACCCGGACGTCCTCACCTCACCGGAGGCCCAACGCTTCTGGGCCGTGGACCCCCGCCCCGACGGAACACCGGCCCCGCCGGGACCGACCGTGCCCGGAACGGAGGACTGCCTCCTGGCGGTCGCCCGCGGCCGCGGCGTGTGGATGGCACCGGAACCGCTGAGCCGCGTGGCATCGACCGGCGGCGTGCGCTGGATCCCGGTCACCGACGCCGGAACCTTCGACCTGGCGGTCGTCTGGACGGACAACGCTCCCGAAGCGCTGATCGCGAGAATGATCGCGGAGGTACGGGTGATCACCGGATACCAGCGGCTGCGGGTGGCATAGGCACGTCGACGGCGGTGCAGCCCCGGCGACTCCAGGTCCCAGTCCAGCACGATGACGCGCTTGCCGTTCGCCGCGAGGATCCAGGCGACGTTCGCCAGGGCCATGGTTCAGCCACAGCCGCCTTTGTAGGAATAGAAGGTGACGATCCGCCCTTGCCCGTAGTCGCGCATCCGAGCAGCCTTATTCTCCATCGGCGGCTTCCTCCTGAACGGCTGGGAAGTCGAGAAGTCGCGGTCGGTCCGGGTAGGGCCCCGTCGTGGACGAGCTGTCGGCCTGTCGGGCATAGCTGCGCCAAGCGCGTTCGGCGTTCTCCGCGCAGTGGCGGCCGAAGTCACCCAGCGGGACCGGCCACAGGGCGACGTTTCCTTCCGCGAGGGTCCAAGGAAGAACGGTTCGCAGCCTGGCCAACAAGTCCGAGGCACGCTCCTCGGTCTGGGGGTCGTTCGTGCTCCACGGGATGAGCACTCGGACCCACGGTCTGCGGTGCCGCCCGAGTTCGATCAGGTCGGTGACGTCGCGGCCTTCGTGGAGGGCCCAGGGATCGATCAGGAGCAGTTCCGGCCCTTCGTCAGCGCCGGCTGCCTCCGGCGAGTCACCGCTCAGCGCGCTGATGATCGGTATGAAGCCGAGGTCCCGGACCACATCCGAGGTCCGTTCGGCCAGCGATACCGTCAGTTCGGGGTGGTACGGCCTCCAGTCCTCCGGGCGGTCGCCGTAGAACTCGGGATCACGGCCGGGCGGCAGGTTGTCCCGGTCCGGCGCGACGACGGTGATCTTCAGGTGACGCTGACCGCGGCTGACGGCAGCGAACGGGGGGAACAACGGCCGCACGGTCTCGAAGTCCACGAAGTGCCCGACCGGCGGCGCCTCTGTCTGCGCCGTCCGGTCGATGATCTCAGCCAGCTGAAGGACGACGTTGAGGTATTCGCGGTCACGATCGAGGCGGATGAGCTCGTAGAGCCCTCGCTCGAAGTACGCGTCGCTCAGGCCGGAGCCGGCGTATCGGATGGTGGATGCGACCTCAGGGATCTCGTCTCGCACCGGCTTCCAGACCACCGGCAGGATCGCTTCGTTCGGAGTCCCCTTTTGGGCCGCATGCGCCATCTGGCGGGAGCGAAAGGCCGCCCATTCCCGACCGCAGTACTCCGATGCGAAGTAGCCCGGGCTGATCAGGGGAACGAAGACCCGGCAGTTGGCCAGTTCCCTCGCCAGGCGATGTTGCCACCTCTCACCTGCAGAGTAGGCTTCGTCCATGAACCCCGGCGGCTGCGTACTGCGATGCCAGCGAGAATCCACTGAAACCAACTCGTTGCACAGGTCCCGGTAGAACTGCCGCACCCAGTAGTTGAGGTCAGGTCCGTCCTCGAACACGCGGGGCGTGTGCGCATAGCTGAGGAAGAAGCACGACCCATACTCCTCTTCACGCTCGTCACTGGGTCTGGGCCATATCACGGGCGGTGTCACGGGCGGCGTCACTGGCGGCGTCACTGGCGGTGCGAAAACCGCAGCCCCCTGCGAAGGAGCCGCCGGCGCAGAGCCCGCTCCGCCCACTCCCGCCCCGCCGCTCGGCGCCGCTCCGAGCATCACGAGCAGGTCGTGGTGCGCCGCCGCGAACGGCTGCACCTCCGCCGGCACCGACTCCGGCCCCCGGCCGTCCTCGACGGCGACCATCGCGCGCCCCGGCAGCGCCTTGACCTCGTTCACGACGCGGCTCACCGCTTCATAGGACCGCCACACATCGCGTTTGCTGAGCCTCGCCGCCAAGCTGCTGCGCGCTTCCGGCTTCAGGACAAGCGACAGCTCCCCCTCAGTGCCCGCGTTCACCTCGAACAGTCCACTCAGCAGCACCTCGGCGACGTCCGCGGTGGTCACTTCGCCGACCACGACCTGGCGCAGCAGGTTGAGCAGCGGCAGGCCCAGGCTGCGGAACGGTGTGCACAGCACCGCGAGGCCGACCGCCGCCTCCGAGGCCGTCATCAGGAAGGCGGCGACCTGCCGGTCGCCATGGGGGTCCTGATCCGGCCCGGCACGCCCGGAGCGGACGATGCGGCCGCCGGGTGGGAGCAGCACCGCCTCGCAGGTCTCGACGCCCAGGTGCATGACCGTTCGGGCCCATCGGGCGAGCGCCGGCGGGGACAGCGACACCACCGGGAGAGGGATCCAGGACCGTCGGTCGCCGCGCGGCGTACCGGGAGCGGCACCGACGCCGCCCGCTTCCACGACCAGCCCGCGGTTGGCCGTCGCGGGGCGCTGTGAGGCCACGCTCGTGGCGGCGAGGTTCAGCCCCGTCCGCCGCCACAGACGGGGCGGCAGCGGACTCACCGCGGCCGTCGGCCCGCGCAGCGCCCAGGTGCGCAGCGCCGACCACATGGCGGCCTCGTGCCAATACCCGGAACTGAAGTCGGAGAGGACGATCACCAGACGCCGCCCGTCGGGGGCCGACAGTTCGGCCGGGGTGACGCGGCGTCCGGCCAGCGTGCGGATCGCAGCGCCTTCCGGGGTCGCGGCGATGTTCCATCTGCGGACGGTGCGGAACGCACCGGTGTGGTCGATCAGCCGCACCAGTTCGGTGGCCGCGTCCTGCCAGGGCGTCATGCTCAGCCCGGCGTCGACGACCACGGCCGCCTCGAACCAGCGCTCGGGGGCCGGGCTGAAGACCGGCAGGAGCCGGCCGCTGCGGGCGTAGGCGTCGACGGTGGCGTCCAGGTCCAGGCGGCTCCGCCGGCCCCGCGGCCAGCGGCTCTTGAACGGCCGCAGGGCGCGTGCCACGTCGAGGGACGAAGGCAGAGCCCTTCCGGTGCCGATCGCCGCCTCGGTGACGGGGGCGCCGGGCCCTTCGGCCGACAGCGCGTCGAACAGGCGCGGCCGGTCGTCGGTCTGCGGAGCCGGCCCGGATTCGGCGTCGGATCCGTCAACGGCCGGGGGTGCCGTGGTCGATGCCCCGGTGCGAGCCGCCGGGGCGGCGCCGACGCTGCCGGCGACTTCCGGCAGGACGGCGGCGAGCCACACGGCCTCGGCGAGTGTGACGGCGTCGGTTCCCGGCGACGCCTCGGCGAAGGCGTCGGCGATCCGGGCGACGCCGTCACGCACTGGAGAGTCCGCGCAGCAGCAGGGCTTCGAGGCCGGTCCGCTCCTCGCGGGTGAGTCCGCGCTCGGCGAGCAGGTGCGCAGCGTTGAGCAACTGATCGACCGCCAGGGTCTCGCCCCGGGCGATCCGGCTGACGAAACGCTCGATGATGGGGGTCAGGACGGTGTCACCGGGGCGGTCGGCGGCCCCTTCCAGGTGCGCCTCGATGATGGCGGCCAGGGCGGCGGCGTCCAGCGGCGGCATGTCGAACCGGATGCAGCGCCGCAGGAAAGGTGCGGGGAAGTCGCGTTCGCCGTTGCTGGTCATGATGACGAACGGGAACTCCCGGCACTGGACGCGGCCGTTGCGGATCACGTGCCGGCCCTCCCCGTCCCAGTCGGCGACGGTGTGCTCCGGCTGCTCGTGCCGGATGAGCTCGCGGATCTCGAAGTATCCGCGTTCGAGGACCTCGAGCAGGTCGCTGGGCAGGTCCAGGTCGCTCTTGTCGATCTCGTCGATGAGCAGGGCGCGTGGCGTGTCGCGGGGCAGCAGGGCGGTCCCGAGCGGGCCCAGCCGCAGGAAGGCGGCGATGTCGTCGGCCTTGCGGGCCGGGTCGAGCTGCTGGGCGTGGATCCGGCCGAGGACGTCGTACTCGTAGAGCGCGTCCTGCAGGGTGCTGCGGGAGGTGATGTGCCAGCGCAGGACCTTGCCCAGCTTCAGCTCGGCGGCGACGGACTCGATGGCGGTCGACTTCCCGGAGCCGGAGAGTCCCGTCAGCAGCAGTGGCCGGCGCAGGCAGAGCGCGGCGTTGACCGCGTCGACCAGTCCGGGTGCGGGTTGGTAGACGTCCCCGATCTGCGGGAGCGGGAAGCGCCGCCACGGCGGTGCCGGAGGGAGCTCGACGTCCCGCGGCGTGCCGTCGCCGGTATAGGGCCTGGCCCAGGTCATTCCTCGCTCCTCAGGTCCAGCCGCAAGGGGGTGAAGGTGTCGCAGAAATCCAGCCAGGCCGGGTCGTCCCAGACCGTGCGCAGCATGCCGGGAACCTCTCCGACCTCGTCGCGCAGCTCCGCGCGGTACGCCTCGCGCACGGACTGCGGCAGCCGCCGGAAGCAGAGACGCATCTGTTCCCGGGCCTCCGGAGACAGCGTTCCGGCGTCCTGCGGCCACAACACCACAGCCGAGTAGGCCTTGAGCAGCCGGAACACAGCCGGATCGGTGGGCAGGTGGTCCAGGCTCAGGGCCTTGTGCCGGTACGCGCCGTCGACGAGGGCGTTCTCCAGCGCCTCCCGGTCGCCGACGTGGTCCTGGGACAGCCAGGCCATCGGTGAGGGCCCGTCGTGCTCCGCCAGGTTCGCCAGGCAGTCGCGGGCGTGGTCGTTCACCCACCAGATGTCGTCGGGCGGGTTGATCTGCTCGCTCCAGCGCAGCCGGACGTCGAAGCCGACGCCGAGCCGGTTGCCGACCTTGACGTTCTCCGGGCACCAGGTGAGCAGCACCCGTTCGCGGGCGGCGATGTCGACGCGGCTCAGGACCCCGCCGGCCGCGCGGGCCCGGTCACGTCCCCACCGGACCGCCGCCACCAGGGCCCGGTTCCCGGCGGTCTCGTCGCGCTGCGGGCAGGCGAAAGGCTCCCGGGCCACGCGTTCGTCGCCGTGCAGCAGGTAGGCGACGAGTTCCTCGGGCCAGCCGTCGGAGAACGAAGCCAGGCACACGACCAGTCTCGGCTGGTTCTCCCGGGCCTCCAGACTGCGGAAGCGCCCCACCGCCTCGTTGTACTGCTCGCCGGCGTCCACATCGTCGGCGTCGAACCACCGGAGCACCTCGGGCGCTTCCAGGTTCTGGCCGGCGGCCCAGCCCAGAGCGGCGGCGAACTGGGCGAGCGCGTACTGGCATCCAGGGTCGTGAGGCGGGTAGCCGCCGTCGGCGATGTCCGCCAGCGCGGCACGCAGGCTCAGCGGCCCGGGCGGCGCCGAACGGCCTGTCAGCTCCCAGGCGCGGCGGATCAGCGTGGTGGTGAGCCGCGGACCGAGCCAGGTGCGCAGCATCCGTTTCGCTTTGGCCGCGATCTCCAGGTTCGCCAGCAACTCGGTCGCCTGGTCCCGCTCCACCGACCAGGGGAGTTGCAGGATACGGGCGCGATAGTCGGCGACCAGGTTCCGGTCCCACTGCTGCGGCAGGAGTTCGGCTCCCCCGAGCAAGGCGCCGAGGGCGGCGTGGAGCCGCGGATGCTCGGCGGCGCGCAAAGCCGGTTCCGGCCATGCCGCGTTCCGAGCCACCCACAGGGGGGCGCCGCCGGGGACCGAGTTGAAGTCCAAGTAGGTGATGTCCTGGTCCGGCACCAGGGTTTCGAGGGGCGGCTTGATGTCGGCGAAAGACAAGAACTCCCCGGAGTCGGCGACCCCGGAGCGCAGGACTCCGGCCAGTCCCCGTGACACCCGCATGTCGATCCCCGGCTGGAACACCGCGCAGCCCACGAGCATGGCCAGGCGCCGGCCGCCGATCTTCGCGCCGCCGACCAGCGCGTCGGCCACGGGCACCGCACCGGCCGCGGCGCAGGTGTCGACGATGACGACGAGCCCGGCCAGGTCCGGGTGGTCCGCGATGTCCTGCACGGCCGCCGGAACGTCGTAAGCATTCAGCGTCTTGTCGAGCGTGCTGTCTCTGCCCATGAAGTACAGGTGAGAGCTCTTGTCGCCCGGGGTGAACCCGTGGCCGAGCAGCCCCAGGACGAGCACCGCCTCTTCCTGGGCCGCGTAGGCGACCGCCTCGGCGACGTGCTCGCGGATCTCCGGGACGGTCAGCTTCCCGCAGATCCACGCCTCGCCGTCGCGCAATCCCGGCTCGCACTCGCCATGACCTGTCAGTGCCTCGGCGAGCTCGCGGGCCGCGGTCTCCAGATGGTCGAGCGTCCGTTCCGCATCGCACTGCGAAGCGATCACCAGAACATGACGCCGCTCAGCCGGCATCGTCGACTCCGGCCGGCGTCTGCACCGCCTCCGCGATCCGTCCCGCCACCCGTGCCTGCCGCAGGTACTTCACCGCCGAGTGCACCCACAGCCCGTCGGAGTCGACGCGCTGGCTCCGCGGTCCCACGCCGGCGGAGTTCGGCACGATGTCCTTCTCCAGGCGGGGCCGGGCCACCACCAGGTCGTCGCGGTCCCAGAAGTTCAGCCACCGGCCCACGCACTCCGGTGTGCTCGGCGGCTGCGGGTACAGCCGCGGCCACACCGCGGTACGGGTCGCCAGCGGCGACCCGAGCGTCACGAACAGCGGCACCGGCGTGTCGGCCTCGTGCAGCGCCTCCCAGGCCACGACCGAGCCGAGGGAGTGGGCCACGACGATCGCGCTGTCCGCCTTGAGCGCGTCGGCCACCCGGGCGCGTATGCGCTGGTCCAGAGGACGGCCGGCGGTGTCGGTCTCCTTGCGGGCGAGGTAGCGGGCGACCTGGGAGAGATGGCCGATCATGGTCTTGCTGAGGGTCCACTGGCCGCCTTTGCGCAGGGGGCGGATGCTCAGCAGGGTCGTGATCGCGTTGGCGGTGTGGCGGAGGATCTGGCCGGAGCCCTGGGTTTGGCCGGCCGGGGACAGTTGGGACCGGGCGCGCTTCAGGAGGCGGACGGTCTCCGCGTCCAGGGCCGGGCGGTCCGTGTCGGGGTCGTCGGTGCTGAGCTGCTCGTCCAGGATGCCGGCCAGGAACGTGGCCAGGAGTTCCGCTTCCTCGTCGTCGAGGTCGAGGAAACCGTCGCCCTGGGCTTGGGACTTGTAGAACAAATCACCGTAATAGGCGAAGACCGCGCCGGTGGCGCCCTCGCGGAGCTGGCGGGCGAAGCGGGAATGGCCCGCGTCCCGGCAGCCGAGGGCCAGGGCCTCGGTCCAGGCGGCCAGGTCCCGGGACGGGTCGCGCAGGCCGCCGATGCCGTGGACGAAGACGATCCGTGGTGCCACCCCAACCCCCCAGGAGCCGCTCCGGAATGGCGCCGGTGACCAGCCATTGTAATGAGGAAGGCGGTGCCGATGTGGCGCTGCGCGCTCCCCCGGTTACGGAATTACCCTGAGCGCGGCGGGTTTGAGGCCGGGCGATCGGGTAACAGCCCACGATCACATCCGTCGATCAGCACCGGGAGGACGTCGTGCTGACTCTCACCGACCGGGCCGTCGCGGCCATCGCCACCTTGACCAAGCAATCGGATCTGCCAGACGAGAGTGCCGGCCTGCGCATCGTCGCGCACGGCGCGGCGCAGGACTCCGGCCGAGGCGAGCTTTCCTTGTCCCTGTCCCAAGCACCGCACGGCGGCGACGAGGTCGTCGAGTCGGGGACGGCCCGGGTCTTCTTGGAGACCGAGGCCGCGACCGCCCTCGACGACCAGCAGTTGGACGCCACCGTGGGCGCGGACGGCGGCGTGAAGTTCCTGATCGCGCCGCAACCGTAGTTCCACGAGGACGAAGACGGCCCGGCCCCCGCGATCGCGGGGGCCGGGCCGTCCGGCTGCCGGGGGTCGGCTGACGAGACCGTGGAGGGGCGGCTCAGGCCTCGTCGACCGTCGTCACCGTCGCGCGGGTCGACGTCAGGCCGGCTCCGATGCACAGGATCGACCCGGCGAGCGCCGACCAGATGCCCCACTGGATGCTGTGGTCGGTCGCGCGTTCGATCTGGACGACCACCAGCACCGTGCCGATCACCCCGAGGGCGCCGGCCAGGCGGGTCAGCCACCCCGAGCGCTCGGCCAGGCCCAGCACCGCGAGCAGGCCCAGCACGATGGCCGGGCCGCCGACGCTGTGCACGGCGTCCGGCGCGCCGCCGAACGTGTCCTGATACACCGCGCGCCAGGAGGTGTCGATCCCCTTCATGTCCCTGGTCCACTTGAGGAACGCCGCGACGATCAGGCCTGCGGCGCCGAGTGCGGTGACCAGCATGCGCGAGGCCACGCCGATCGGCCGGACCTGACGTGCGTGGACGGGGGTGTGCGTCGTCATGTTCTCACCACCTTGCGGCGTTCGCTGCCGCCGGCGAGTGCTTCGCCCGCCCGGTGTGACGGCAGTTCGCGCCGTATCAGCCTGGTGACCGCTGCGGGCGGATCAAAACGCCCGCCCGCAGCGGATCCCGGTCAGAACCCGGACACCCGGGGTCGTCGCGTCAGGTCGTCGCGTCAGGCCGTCGCGTCAGGCCGTCGCCTCGAGCCCCGGCGCCGCCGCGGCCTCGGCCTCGGCCGCCTCCTGGTGCTGCACGCCCGCCTTGAGCCCGATGAACGCCACGATCGCGGCGACCGCCATGATGCCGCCCATCGCGTAGAAGATGGTCTCGGTCGACTGGGCGAAGGCCAGCTGGTAGAAGTGCGGGATCTTCGACAGGTCGGGGGCGCCGCCGCCACTGGACCCGCTGTTCTGCATCTGCGCCAGGCTCGCCGCCGCCTTGTCGGCGGCCGCTCGGGGCAGGTGGTAGTCGGGGTCGACGACCAGCTGGTTCGCGACGTTGGTGCGCATCCGGGACACCAGCGTGGTGCCGAGGACCGCCAGGCCCAGGCTGGCCGCGTAGTTGCGGATGGTCTGGGTGATGCCGGTGGCCTCGCCGTAGGAGAAGCGGCCGGCCTGGTTGACGGCGTCGGTGTTGGCCGGGGAGAGCATCAGGCCCATGCCGGCGCCGGCCACGACGATGAACCACTGCTGCTTGCCGAAGTCCAGCGTGGTGACCTTGCCCGCCCACAGGAAGAAGCCGACCGCCGCGACGGCGCAGCCCAGGGTGACCGGCAGCTTGGCGCCGACCTTGTCCAGCAGTCGCCCGCCGACCTGGGTGGCGACGGCGAAGCCGACGAAGAAGAAGAGCAGGAACACGCCGGCGTCCTTCGCCTGCTTGCCGAGCGAGATCTGCGCGTACTCGCTGGAGAAGACGAACAAGGGCACGAACGTCAGCATCGCGATGCCGAGCACCAGGTTCTCGACGAGGAAGGTGCGGTTCCGGAAGATGTTCATGTCGATCAGCGGCGCCTCGGTGCGCACCTCGACCCGGTAGAACACGACCAGCAGGGCCAGGCCGGCGGCGATGCAGATCCCGATCGCCGGGTTCGACCAGCCCCACAGCGGCGCCTGCTGGAAGCCGAACACGCCCAGCACGATGCCCGCGGTGATCAGCGCCAGGCCGCGGTAGTCCATACGCGCCGGGCGGTAGTCGGTCTCCGGCTTGGACAGGGCGATCAGCAGCACCGCGATCGCCGCGATCGGCAGGTTGACCCAGAAGATCGCGCGCCAGGTCCAGGCGGTGAGGAAGCCGCCCATGATCGGGCCGACGGCGGTCAGGGCGCCGGCGATCCCGAAGAAGGTGGCCAGCGCCTTGCCGCGCTCGCGTACCTCATAGGTCTGCACCACGATGGCCAGCGCCGCCGGGAACATGATCGCGCCGCCCAGGCCCTGCAGGGCGCGGAAGGCGATCAGCCAGGCCTCGGCCAGGCCGCCCTTCGGCGTGGCGCCGCACAGCGCCGAGGCACCGGCGAAGATGATCACACCCCAGGTCACCATCCGGCGGTGACCCAGGGTGTCGGCCAGCCGCCCGCCGAAGGCGAACAGCGAGGCCAGCGCGAGCAGGTAGGCGTTGACCGCCCACTGCACGCCGGTCGCCGACAGCCCCAGCTTGGTCTGGATCTGCGGCACCGCGATGGACACGATGGTCTGGTCGATGAAGGTCATCGCGACGGCGAAGATCATCGCCGCCAGCACCAGGCTCTTCGACCGGCCGTGGACCGGAGCTGCTTCGGACACTGTCCCACTCCCCTGTGAATCCTTGTGAACCCTGGAACATCCCTGTCACAAACATCCGCGCACGTCCGCATAGCCCTGATCGCCAGCCGCAAACCCCCCGACCCGCCCCGGGCCCGCGGCAGAACGCGAGCCAGCACCGGCCGCCCCCTACCGATGTCCCCGCCGGGCGAACGGCCGACACGCCATCATGCTCGATACCCGGCGGTCGTGCCGCGGATCCGGCTGGGCGTGCGGCACGCACTCTACTCAGTCGTTGATGGATCTTGCCAAAGCCAACGCCGCGCGAACGGGAGGTGTCGTCCAGGTGTGGACGGCGATGGACCGTCATCCCAGGTCGCGGTTGATATCCTGGACCCAGGGCCGGCGGCGAGACGCACTCGCGCCTGCCAACCGCCCCCGTCGCGAGGAAGCACATGGACGAGCCGGTGTCCGGTCCGGGCACCCCCCTTGCGGTGTACGACGCCTCGGCGTCGGCGCCCGCCCCCCGGACTCTCATCGACATCCTCCGGGCCACGGCCGAGACTTACCCGGACGCCACGGCGCTGGACGACGGCCGTCGCGCCCTGGACTACACCACCCTGCTGGTCGAGGTCCGCGCGATGGCCGGCCGGCTGGCCGTGGCCGGTGTCGGCGCCGGGGACCGGGTGGGGGTGCGTGTGCCCTCCGGCACCGTCGACCTCTACATCGCGATCCTCGGCGTGCTGACCGCCGGGGCCGCCTACGTTCCGGTGGACGCCGACGACCCGGACGAGCGCGCGAAGCTGGTGTTCGGCGAGGCCGACGTGCGGGCGGTGGTCGGGGAGGGGCTGCGGATCAAACCTCAGGCCCGGCGAGCGGCCGCTGATGAAGCTGAAGCTGACGAGACCGCCGACGCCGCCGCGAGCGCAGCCGACGCCACGGCCGAGGCCATCCGCGAAGAGTTCTTCCCGGCCCCCCACCGCCGCCCCGCCGCCCTCCCGGCCACGGCCGACGACGCCTGGATCATCTTCACCTCCGGCTCCACCGGCAAGCCCAAGGGCGTGGCGGTCACCCACCGCAACGCCGCCGCGTTCGTCGACGCCGAGGCCGGGCTGTTCCTGCGGAACGCCCCGATCAGCCCCGCCGACCGCGTCCTGGCCGGCCTGTCCGTCGCCTTCGACGCCTCCTGCGAGGAGATGTGGCTGGCCTGGCGCAACGGCGCCTGCCTGGTCCCGGCCCCGCGCGCCCTGGTGCGCAGCGGCGTGGACCTGGGCCCCTGGCTGGTCGAGAACGGCATCACCGTGGTCTCCACCGTCCCGACCCTGGCCTCGCTGTGGCCGGCCGAGGCACTGGCCGACGTCCGGCTCCTGATCTTCGGCGGCGAGGCCTGCCCGCCGGAGCTGGCCGAGCGGCTGGCGGTGTCCGGCCGCGAGGTCTGGAACACCTACGGCCCCACCGAGGCCACCGTCGTCGCCACCGCCGCGCCGCTGACCGGCCGCGGCGTCGTGCGCATCGGCGTGCCGCTGGACGGCTGGGAGCTGGTGGTGGTGGACGAGGCCGAGGAGCCGGTTCCGATGGGCGGCTCCGGCCAGCTGGTGATCGGCGGCGTCGGTCTGGCGCGGTATCTGGACCCGGAGAAGGACGCCGAGAAGTACGCCCCGCTGAAGTCGATGGACTGGGACCGCGCCTACCGCAGCGGCGACCTGGTCCGCGCCGATCCCGAGGGCCTGGTGTTCCTGGGCCGGGCCGACGAGCAGGTCAAGCTCGGCGGCCGCCGGATCGAGCTGGGCGAGGTGGACGCCGCGCTGCAGGCGCTGCCCGGGGTCCGGGGCGCGGCCGCCGCGGTGAAGAAGACCGCCGGCGGCGCCGAGGTGCTGGTCGGCTACGTCGTCCCGGCCGACCCCGGCACCTTCGACCCGCACGGCGCCCGCACTCTCCTCGGCGAGCAGCTGCCCGCCGCGCTGGTCCCCCGCATCGCCACCGTCGACACGCTCCCCCTGCGCACCTCCGGCAAGGTGGATCGCAACGCCCTGCCGTGGCCGCTGCCCGGCGTCGAGGAGCCGACCGAGGCCGCCGAGCTGACCGTGGCCGAGGAGTGGCTGGCCGAACGCTGGGCCACGATCCTCGGCGAGCGCCCGAACCATCCGGACACCGACTTCTTCGACTCCGGCGGCAGCAGCCTGGTGGCGGCCAGGTTCGTGTCGATGCTCCGCTCCCGGTACCCCACGGTCACGGTGCGGGACGTCTACGACAACCCCACGCTCGGCGAGCTCGCGGCCCGGCTGATGACCATGGCCCCCGAGGAGACGGACGAGATCGCCGAGTCGGTGCCGGACGTGCCGCCGGTCCCCCGGGGGGCGCAGCTGGCGCAGATGCTGCTGATGGTGCCGCTCGCCTCGCTGGGCGTGATCCGCTGGCTGACGCTGCTGGCCGTGGTCGGCAACCTCACCGACGCCCCGTGGGTGCCGACGGTGTCGTGGTGGTGGGTGCTGGCCGGCTTCGTGCTGTTCGTGACGCCTCCGGGCCGCATCCTGATCACCGCGACCGGCGCGAACCTGCTCCTGCGGGGCCTCCGCCCGGGCGAGTACCCACGCGGGGGCTCGGTGCACCTGCGGCTGTGGGCCGCCGAGCAGCTGGCGGCCCGGGTCGGCGTGCTGACGACGGCGACCGGCCCCTGGAACACGGTTTACGCGCGGGCCCTCGGCGCCCGTCTGGGCCCCAGCGTGGACCTGCACTCACCGCCGCCGATCACCGGCATGTTGCGGATGGGCGAGGACGCCTCGGTGGAGCCGGAGGTGGACCTGACCGGCTACTGGATCGACGGCGGCCGCGTCCGCATCGGCGAACTCCGCATCGGCGCCGGCGCCTCGATCGGCGCCCGGTCGGCCCTGCTGCCCGGCGCGAAGATCGGCGAACGGGCCCGCATCGCCCCGGGCTCCTCCGTCGGCGGCGTGGTCCCGGCCGGCCAGGAGTGGGCCGGCTCCCCGGCCGTGCGCCTCCGCAAGGCCGAGCGCTCTCCCGGCCCGGCCCGCCGCTCGCGGGCGTGGACCTGGATCTACGGCCTGACGGCCGTCGGCCTGGCACTGTTCCCCCTGGTGGCCGCGATCCCCGCCCTCATGGTGGTGGCGACGTTCCTGAGCGGGACCGAGACCGTGTGGGAGGGCTTCGGCTACGCCCTGGCCGGCCTGGTGCCCGCCACGCCGCTGTTCGTCCTCTGCTACGCCCTGCTGACCCTGGTGTGCGTCCGGACCCTCAGCGCCGGCATGACCGCCGGCGACCACCCGCTGCACAGCTACCGCGCCTGGCAGACCTGGTGCACGCTGCAGCTGATGGCGATGGCCCGCATCTGGCTCTACCCCCTCTACGCCAGCATCCTGACACCGGCCTGGCTCCGCCTGCTCGGCATGCGGGTCGGCCGCGGCGTGGAGATGTCCACGGTGCTGGCGGTCCCGGCCATGACCACGGTGAACGACGGCGCGTTCCTGGCCGACGACACGATGGTGGCGCCCTACGAGATGGCCGGCGGCTGGCTCCGCGTCGGCCAGTCGCGCATCGGCAAGCGGGTGTTCGTCGGCAACTCCGGCATGGTCGCCCCGGGCCGCAAGCTGCCCAAGGAGAGCCTGGTCGGCGTCCTGTCCGCGGCCCCGCAGAAGGCCAAACGAGGCAAGTCCTACCTGGGCATGCCCCCGGAGCGCCTCCGCCGCCCCGGCCAGGAAGTCGACGACGCCCTGACCTACAACCCGCCGCGCAAGCTGATGGCCGCCCGTGCCGCGATCGAGGTACTGCGCCTGGTCCCGGCATACCTGACGGCGGCCCTGGCGGTGGCGGCCGTAGCGGTACTGGCCGACGTCGCCCACCGCTGGGGCACCCCCTGGGCCGTCCTCCTCGGCGGAGTCGTGTTCCTGGCGGCGGGCGTGGCGGCCGCCCTCATCTCCGTCACCGCCAAGTGGGCTTTGGTCGGCCGGATCCGGGTAAGTGAGCAGCCGCTCTGGAGCTCCTTCGTCTGGCGCAACGAGTTGGCGGACAACTTCGTGGAACTGATCGCCGCCCCCTGGTTCGCCGACCCGTGGCTGGGCACCGCGCCCCTGAACGCGTGGCACCGGGCCATGGGCTCGAAGGTGGGCCGCGGAGTCTGGTGCGAGACCTACTGGCTGCCGGAGGCGGATCTGATCGTGTTGGCGGACGCGGCGACGGTGAACCGAGGATGCGTGGTGCAGACGCACCTGTTCCACGACCGGGTGATGAGCATGGACACGGTGACCCTGGAGCCGGGCGCGACCCTGGGCCCCCAGGGCGTGATCCTCCCCGCGGCCTCCATCGGCGCCCAAGCGACCGTCGGCCCCGCTTCCCTGGTCCTGCGCGGCGAAGCCGTCCCCTCCCACACCCGCTGGCAGGGCAACCCCATCGCACCGTGGCCGGAGCAGGCGTGAACGACAGCTACTTCCCCCGCCGGGGCAACGAGGGCTACCTGGTCGAGCAGTACGACCTGACCCTGGACTACCGCGTCGGCCCCAACCGCCTGACCGCCGTAGCCGTCCTGACCGTCTGGACCACCGAGTCCCTCACCAGCCTGGTCCTCGACTTCGCCGATCTCCGCGTGGACCGCGTGATCCTCCAGGACGGCCGCCGCCTCCGCTTCGAGCACCAGAAGGAGAAGCTCCGCATCCGCCTCCCGGGCACCGTCGCGGCAGGCCATCAACTGGTGATCGAGATCGTCTACCGGGGCAGCCCCCGCCCCACCTCCAGCCGCTACGGCGGCCTGGGCTGGGAACAACTGGACGACGGCGTCCTCGTCGCGAGCCAACCCACCGGCGCCCCCTCCTGGTTCCCCTGCGACGACCGCCCGGACCGCAAGGCGGCCTACCGGTTCACCATCACCACCGCGTCGCAGTACCAGGTCGTGGCCAACGGCCGCCTGGCCGGGGTGGCCCACAGCGGCTCCACCTCCACCTGGTCGTACGTCCAGGACGCCCCGATGGCCACCTACCTGGCGACCGTGCAGATCGGGCCCTACCAACGCCACGAACTCCCCGGCACCGTCCCCCAACGCCTGGTCGCCCCCGTCCGCCGCCTGCCCGCGGCCCGCACCGCCCTGGCCCACCAGGACGCGATGATGAACCTGTTCACAGAACTGTTCGGCCCCTACCCGTTCGAGACCTACACCGTCGTGGTCACCGACGACCGCCTCGAAATCCCCATCGAAGCCCAGGGCATGTCCATGTTCGGCGCCAACCACATGGCCGAGGACTGGTCCAACCAACGCCTCATCGCCCACGAACTCGCCCACCAGTGGTTCGGCAACAGCCTCACCCTCGCCGACTGGCGCGACATCTGGCTCCACGAGGGCTTCGCCTGCTACAGCGAGTGGCTCTGGTCGCCCGTCTCAGGCAACCGCCCCACCGACGAGCACGCCCGCACGTGGCACCACCGCCTCAAGCACCAGCCCCAAGACCTCATCCTCGCCAACCCGGGCCCGCCCCACCTCTTCGACGACTGGGTCTACAAACGCGGCGCTCTCACCCTCCACGCCCTCCGCCGCACCATCGGCGACGATGCCTTCTTCCGCACCCTGCGGACCTGGACCGCGGATTACCGCCACGGCACGGTGTCCACGGAACGCTTCACGAAGGTGGCCGAAGCAACGGCGGGGCGTGATCTGAGCGCCTTCTTCGCTGAATGGCTGTGGGACGAACGCCTCCCCGATCTGCCGTGACCCGCGGCCGCCGACGAACCAGCACTCGACTCAGCGAACTGCGACTCGCAGCGGGCCTTCCACACATTGACCTGAAGGTCTATTAGGACCTTTGAATCCGCAGATCAACCATCCCCCATCTCCTCCACAATCCCCCGAGCCGCTGCCCGATGCCCCGCCGCCGCATCGGCATCCGTGGCCTCAAGCACCGCAGCGATCCCCTCGTGCGCCAGAGCTTCCTTCTGTCGGTACCCCAGCCGCGGCGCCAACTCCAGCGCCTGCCGATGCAGCTCCAGGGCCTGCTCAAGCCGGCCCGCCTGCCGACAGGTCTCGGCATAGCTGTCCAAGAAGTGGATCTTCCAGTGCTCCTCGAACAGGTCCTCCAGCAACGCGAACGCCTGCGCGTGGCTGTCCAACGCCTCCTCATACCGTCCCATATGCCGCAGCGCCACGCCGAGGCAGTTCAGACACCACGCCTCGTTATGCGTGTGACCGTCCTCGCGCGCCAACGCCAAGGCCTGGCGCAAGTGCGCGACCGCCTCCTCAGGCTGATCCTGCGCGATGGCCACCCCCAAGGTGATCCGCGCGGCCAGGGCCGGCGGCCACGCGGGATCGGGATGCGACGACGCCAGTGCCTCCCGCGCCAGCCGCGCCGCCTCCTCACGCTGCCCCAGCTGCAGCAACGCCCACGCTTCGTCAGCGTTCGCGTGCACGGCTCCGAGCGGACAATCAGCATCGGCATATAGGCGACTCGCCTGCCGGAACATCTCCAGAGGCTCGTCGACGCGCCCCTCATCCCACCGCAGATACGCCCGCCGCATCGTCAACTCGGCCTGAGACCACCGATCGCCGGTCTGAGCGACCAACGTGGCCGCCGCCTCGTACTCGGCGTCGGCCTCGGCCATCCGCCCCGCGTTGTAGCGAGCGAAGCCGAGATCGCTGTGAGCCTCGGCGAGATGGGCGGGATCCCCTAACCTTTCAGCCGCCGCCAACGACCGCTCGAACAAGACGTTGAGATGCGTAGTCCCGCACCTCCGCGCAAAGTAAGCCCGCATGAACCGCGGCAGCTCGCACGCGTGCGCATCCGCTCCCGTGGCAACAGCCGCTTCGAAAGCCCCGATCAAGTTCTCATACTCGATCGCATACCAGGCGAACGCCGCCCGCTTGTCCTCGAACCGCGGCAGCTCCGCGGGCGCCCGCCCCGCCGAGACCGCCCGGCTCCGTGCCGAGAACGGCATCGCCGCATCAGCGGCGGCGGCCGCATGCACGTAGTAGTCCAGCAGCCGCCCCAGCGCCTTCCCCCGCTCGGCTTCGGAATCCTGCTGCTCCGACGCCCGCCGCGCGTGCTGATGCACCAAGTCGTGCATCCGATACCGCCCCGCGGACGGCTGCTGCACGAGATGCGCGTCGAGCAAGTCCTCCAACATCGCCCGAGCACTCCGCGGCGCGACGTCCGCCAGCGCCGCCGCCAGGTACTCGTCGAAACTCGACCCCGGCAACAACCCCAGCAACCGGAACAACCGTGCCTGCGCCCGGTCCAACTGCCTGACCGACATCGCGAACGCGGTATCGAACTCGCTCGCCCCCTCAGCCAGCCGCTCCACGAGAATCCCGACCGTCCACCCCGGCCGATGCCGCAACCGCGCCGCCGCCAGCCTCAGCGCCAACGGAAGATTCCCGCACAGCCGTATGACCTCGGCCGCTCCCTCCGGATCCCGCGCCAAGCGCCCACCCTCGGCGAACGGCCCGCCCTCACCGACTCGCTCACCATGACCGAGCTGCCCATCCACAGCCGTCTCGCCACTAGCCCGCGCCAGCAACTCAGCACTCTCAGCAGCGCTCAACACGTCCAACGAGACCGGCGGCACCTCATCCAACCCCACCAACCGGTTCCGACTGGTGATGATCGCCACCGACGGTCCCGCGCCCGGCAGCAGAGGCCGCACGTGCTCAGCGTCAGCAGCGTTGTCCAACACCACCACGGCCCGCCGCCGCGCCAGCTCCGACCGCCAACACGCGGCCAGTTGCTCCACTCCCCCCTGCGGCACCTTCTCCGACGGCACATCCAACGCCGTGAGCAACGACCGCAGCGCCGGGTCGGCGCCCAGCGGCTCACGGCCCTCCGTGAACCCGTGCAGATCCACATATAGCTGCGCATCCGGATAGTCCTTCGCCAGCTGATGCGCGGCGTGCACGGCCAGACAGGTCTTCCCGACCCCAGCCATCCCATCGACAGCCACGATCCGGCTGTCTCCAACAGCGCCGAGCACCGCAGCCAGCTCCGCCACCCGTCCCGTGAAATCCGGCACGTCCCGCGGCAGATCGTTCCGCGGCGGGAAATGCACCTGCCGACTCGACTTCGGCGGCGCCGGCAACGGATTCGACGCCCGTTCCCACACCGGCCGCAACGGCCTGGGGTCGCGTTTCACCAGCCGGCACAACGCCACCACGGCCGGCCACGGCGGCACCGTCTGCCCGCCCAGGTAGCGCGACAACGACGACGAGCTCAGCCCGCTGTCCCGCGCCAGGGCCCGCACGCCGAGCCCGGACAACTCCTGCACCGCCCGCAAACGCGCGGCCAGCTCCTCCGCCGGATCGGCGACCGCCGCCCGTCCCCCGCCTGCTGCGCGTCCCTCGGAAACCACTGTTCCTCGCTCTCCGTCCCGCACCGCCGGATCTTCTCCCGCCGACGACGCCGCTGGTCAGCCGTGTTCCAGCTGTCCCAGCCTGTCCCATCGCCATCGTCGGAGGCAACCGGTTCGCGCTGTCATGGAGCCACGCCCGAAGGACAGGGCCCCGAACCACCGAGACGGACCGCACACCGAACGGAGACCAAGATGCAGCCCCGCATGCAGAACCCAGCCATGATCCTCTCTGGCGCGATGAAGCCGATCCAGGAGATCTTCAAGGCCGCCCACACCGCCGGTGTCGAGGCCGAGACCCTCGAACTGGTCCACCTCCGCGTCAGCCAGATCAACGGCTGCAGCGCGTGCGTCGACGCCGGTGTGAAGACCGGCCGCAAGGCGGGCCTCACCGAGGAGCGGCTCGGCACCGTCGCCGCCTGGCGGGAGACGCCCTACTTCACCCCGGCCGAGCGCTCGGCCCTGGCCCTCGCCGAGGCCGCGACGCGGCTGGCCGACCGGCCCGACGCCGTCACCGACGAGATCTGGGACGCCGCCGCGACCCACTTCGACGAGAAGCAGCTCGCCGCACTCGTCCTCATGATCGGCGTCACCAACATGTTCAACCGCCTGAACGCCACCACCCGCCAGATCGCCGGCGCCTGGGGCTGAACCGCACCCCGCACGCTGAACGCCCCGACCCTCACACCCACCCTCGAAGGAGAAGCATCATGACCGCCCCCACCGAAGAATGGACCGCCGAGGAGCGCGCCGCCATGAAGGAGCGCGCCAAGGAGGTCAAGTCCGCCAAGCGCGCATCCAAGAGCAGCTCCACGGGCTCCGCCGTCGACCCCGAAGCCGAAGTCCTCGCCAAGATCGCCGAGTTCGACGACGCCGACCGCGCCCTCGCCGAGGTGATCCACACCATCGTCCGCACCAACGCCCCGCACCTGACCCCTCGCCTCTGGTACGGCCAGCCCGCTTACGCGAAAAACGGCAAGGTCCTCTGCTTCTTCCAGCCCGCCGCCAAGTTCAAGACCCGCTACGCCACCCTCGGCTTCAGCGACGTCGCAGCCCTCGACGACGGCACGATGTGGCCTGCCTCCTACGCCCTCACGAAGCTCGACTCGGCCACCGAGCAGCGCATCGCCGGCCTCGTGAAGCAGGCAGCCGCCTAAGCGGGGGCACCGGACACCTCGCGAACAGCACGCTGGGAGGGTCTTCGGACCCTCCCCACACGTGTCTGCATGAAGAGCTTGTCGATGACCCGGCTCGGATCACGGTTGAGCCGCAGACGCTTGCGGGTCACCAGTTCGCCGGTCTGGATGCCGCGCGCGACGGTGGGGTGTGAGCGGGATCGATTCGGCGATGGTCGTCGACTCAGCCCTCGTCATGGGTTCTCAGGGTAACCACCGCGGCGGGCGGAAAACCCGTTGCCACCAAAGCGCTTACCTCGTCGCAAACCGGGTATGGCGGCGGATTCGGATGAAAGGAGATCGATACCGATGACCATCGATGACCGCCTGGAGACCAGGCCGTCCGACCGCGAGTTGCTGCATCTGTCGTCGGGGAGGACGCCGGAGCCGTCGTTCGCGCATCTGGTGCGGATGAGCGACGACTGCGGCATGTTCGAGCACGCCCGGGGGCCGCTGCCCAAGCGCTGGCACGGATACTGCGTCGACGACGTCGCGCGCGCGCTGATCGTCGTGTGCCGGGAGCCCGACCCCTCGCCCGACCTGGTCCGCCTCGCCGAGATCTACCTCGCGTTCCTGCTCCACGCCCAGGACCGGGAGCGCGGCTTCCACAACCGCATGGGCTACGACCGGGTCTGGCACGACGAGCCGCAGACCGGCGAGTGGTGGGGCCGCGGGGTGTGGGCGCTGGGCACGGCGGCCTCGCGTGGTCCGACACCCTGGATGCGCGCCGTGGCGCTGGAGCGGTTCGGCGACGGAGCGAAACTGCGCAGCACCATCCCGCACGCCATGGCGTTCGCCGCCCTGGGCGCCGCCGAGGTGGCGGACAGTGATCCGGAGAACCACAGTGCGCGCGGACTGCTGGCCGACGCCGTGCCGGTCATCGGGCGCGCGCGCACCGATCCGGCGTGGCCCTGGCCGCAGCCGCGCCTGGAGTACGCCGACGCGGCCCTGCCCGAGGCCCTGATCGCGGCCGGGCAGTACCTGGGGGACGACGCGGTGCTGCGCGACGGGCTGAACCTGCTGGACTGGCTGCTGTTCACCGCGACCCGCGACGGCCACCTGTCGCCGACCCCGGCCGGCGGCTGGGGGCCGGGCCAGCCGCGTCCCGGCTACCACCAGCAGCCGATCGAGCCGGCGGCGTACGCGGACGCGTGCGCGCGGGCGTTCCTGGTGACCGGCGACCGCCGGTGGCTGCAGGGCGTGCGGATGTCGGTGGACTGGTTCCTGGGCGACAACGACAGCCGCATCCCGATGATCGACGACGCCACCGGCGGCTGTTACGACGGACTCGGGGAGGACTGGCGCAACCCCAATCAGGGTGCCGAGTCGACGCTCGCCCTGATCTCGACTTTGCAGCTCGCGCGGTGGCTGGACCGGATCCCGGCGGCGGACCTGGAGGGATAGGACGCGGGATGCGGAGCGGGATGCCCGGCGGCCGGAGCCGGGCATCCCGCTCCCGGGTGTTCAAGTGGTCGACGCCCGACAAGCCAGGACGCGCCGGTCGGCGCTACGGTCGGCTCGTCATCATCAGAACCCTGGAAGGACGGGGAATGCGCAGGGCGATTCTGAAGGCGGGCATCACGGTGGCCGTTGCGGCGTCGGCGGCGACGCTGGTGGCGCCAGCCGCGCAGGCGAGCAGCTACAAGCAGTACATCACCACGTACTGGTACGGGGACACCTGGAGCGAGTGCAACAACCAGGGCTCCGCCGACGTGCAGAACTCCAACGCCATCTCCTACGAGTGCGACGAGGTCGAGCGGGTCATCCACGTCGGCCAGTGGCAGCAGGGCTACGAGCTCTGGGAGTACATCCGGATCGGCTGATCCCAGCACGCGGCCAGCGCCGCACCGGCCCGCCCCGGTGCGGCGCTCGCCGTTTCCCCGCGGGCCGTGACCCGCGGCGCGCTAACCAGCCGCCGCCTCTGTCCGATAGCCGCGCGCCTGCAGCTCGAACAACCGCGCGTAGGTCCCGCCGGCGGCCAGCAGGTCCGCGTGGCTGCCGCGTTCGATGACGGCACCGTCGTCGAGCACGATGATGTGGTCGGCCATGCTGACCGTGGAGAAGCGGTGGGACACGAACAGCGCGATGGCGCCGCGCGCGGCGGCGGCTTCGCGGGCGCGCGCCAGATGCCGCTCGAACAGCGCGTGCTCCGCCTGCGCGTCGAGCGCGGCGGTCGGCTCGTCGAGGATCAGCAGCACCGGTTCACTCCGCATCATGGCGCGGGCCAGGGCCAGCTTCTGCCACTGGCCGCCGGACAGGTCGCGGCCGTCGGCGAAGCTGGTGCCGATCGGCGTGGCGAGACCGTTCGGGAATCCCTCGACGAGGTCCAGCGCCCCGGCGTCGCTCAGGGCCGCGCGCACCGCCGCCGTGTCGTCGACGTGCGGCAGGTCTCCGACGCCGACCACCTGCCGCACCGGGAACTCCAGGCGGACGAAGTCCTGGAACGCCGCCGACGTCGCCTCGCGCCAGCGCTTGGGCGCCACCGCGCCGAGGTCGAGACCGTCGACCAGGATCCGGCCGCCGGTCGGTTCGTACAGCCCGCACAGCAGCTTCACCAGTGTGCTCTTACCGGCGCCGTTCTCCCCCACCAGTGCCACGACCGACCCCGCGGGCAGCGTCATGTCGACGTCGCGCAGGATGTCGCGGTCGCCGCCCGGGTAGCGGAAGCGGACGCGTTCCAGGCGGATGCCTTCAGCGAGCAAGCCAGGGGCCTGTGACGCCCCTGACACGTCCGTGCCCGTGCCGGTGCCCGTCCCCGGCTTCGGGGTCGCCTCAGCCGCCTCGTCGACGGCCGCGGCGTCCATGATCCGCCGCATCCGTGCCCCGATCAGCCCTGCGCGCTGCATGTCGAGGGCCAGGCTGAGGATCTGCGTGACGCCGGTGGCCACCTGACGCGCCAGCACGATCGCGAGCACCACGTCCCCGGCACCGGCCCTCCCCTCGACGGCCGACCGGACCACCACGAACAGCGCGATGCCGTAGGCGAGTCCGAACACCAGTTGCCCGGCGGTGCGGGCGAGCGCGGCCAGCGTCTCAGAACGCTGCTGGGTGCGGCCGTAACGCAGGATCAGCTCCTCCTGCCGCCGTTCCAGCTCCCCGGAGAGTCCGGCCAGCCGGATCTCCATCATCGGTCCCGGCTTCTGCGCGAGCGTCAGCAGCGCGTGGGCCCGCCGTTGGTCCGCCTCCACAGCGGTCCGCGTCCGTTCCGCGATCCGCTGGCCGTACCGGCCCGCGTAGTAGGGCGCCAGGGCCGCCAGCGGCAGCAGCATCAGCAACGGCTGCAGCCGTCCGAGCAGTGCGATCGTCACCAGCATCTGGGTGACGACGGCGAAGGTCTCCAACAGCGCGCGCACCACGAAGTGCACGCCGAAGATGTCTTTCTGCAGCAGGGACAGGTCGTCGGCGAAATCCGGGTCCTCTTGTCTGGTCAGCGTCACCCGGTCCTGAACGGCGCGGGTCAGCCGGTTGGCCGTGGCCACCACGGCACGCTCGCCGAGCACCCCGAACACCATCGACACGAAGTGGCTCATGGTGAGCTGCACCACGGCGAGGACGGCGACACAGCATCCTGCGATGACACCCGCACCGGTCCTGCCGTCGGCCGTGGTCGTGACCAGTGCCGCGAGAGCCAGACCGAGCAGCGGGCCGGACAGCGCGCCGGAGAAGATCATCAGGGTGCCGCCGACGCCCCGCGCCGGGTCCTCGCGCAGGACCATCCAGGTCGTGGCGAACGCGTCTCGGACGCCGCGGAACCGGCCCGGCTTCGGCTGGATCGCCATCACCGGTCCTCTCCGTCGTCGCCGCCGGATCCGTGGGCCGGGACCGCGAACCGCGCCGCCTGCACGGTGAACATCTCGGCGTACCGGCCGCCGAGCGTCATCAGCTCGTCGTGGGTGCCGTCCTCGACGATGCGGCCGCCGTCCAGCACGACGATCCGGTCGGCCCGCCGCACGGTCGCGAACCGGTGCGAGACCACGATCGTGGTGGTGCCGCGGGTCAGTTCCAGGAAGCCGTCGATGAAGTCGGCTTCGGCGCGGATGTCGAGGCTGGCCGTGGGCTCGTCCAGGATCAGCACCGAGGCGCCGCCGTCGACGGCCAGCATCGCGCGGGCCAGCGCCACCCGCTGCCACTGGCCGCCGGACAGGTCGGTGCCGCCCTTGAAGTCGCGGCTGAGGGTGGTGTCGAATCCCTGGGACAGTTCCCTGAGGTAGTCGGCCGCACCGGCGCGCGCCGCGGCCCGTTCGACGGCGTCGCGGTCGGCGACCAGCTCCGCGGCGCCGAAGCCGATGTTGTCGGCGGCCGACAAGGGGTACTTCCCGTAGTCCTGGAAGGTGGCGGCTATCTGGCGCTGCCACCGGGAGGCGTCCAGCGCGGCGGCGTCCACGCCGTCGATGACGATGCGTCCGCTGTCCGGTTCGTAGAAGCGGCACAGCAGTTTGATCAGGGTGGTCTTGCCCGCGCCGTTCACGCCGACGACCGCCAGCGACGTCCCGGCTTCCAGCTCCAGGCTGAAGCCGGTGAGCACGGCTTCGCCGGCACCCGGATACGTGAAGCCGACGTCCTCGAACCGTATCGACTCCCGTACCGGGCCGACCGGCGACGCCGCACCGCCGGGTTCGTCGACCGTCGCGGCGCGCGCCTGTCCCACCGCGGCCTCCACCTGCTCCAGGTGCCGCAGACAGGTCAGGCCATAGGAGATGACGTAGTCGGACTCCTCGAAGGCCGCGCCGATGCCGACCGCCGCGATCACCGCCTGGGCGACCAGGGTCGTGGTCCCGGCGGACAGCCCGCCGCCGAAACGCGGCCAGGCCGCCTGCGCCAGCGCCACCGCGGCGCCCAGCGCGGTCACGGTCGCCGCGAGCGCGAACGGCGCGATGAAGATCCGCGACCGCACCTTCCACAGCATCCGGAAGTAGCCCAGGCCCTCCTCGGTCGCTTGGTCGGCGAGCCAGGGGCCGAAGCCGAAGACCCGGGCCTCCTTGCCGATCGCCGGGCTCAGGCCCTGCGTCGACAGGAACCAGTTCCGCCGCCGCAGCTGGATCGTGTCGACGATCGCGGTGGAGTAGGCGGTGGCGCCGCGCCGGTGGGTCACCCGCAGCACCATGCCGCCGGTCCCGGCGGCCAGTGCGGCGACGGGGCTGAGTGCGACCGCGACGACGATCAGGGCGCCGAGGAAGGCGGTGTAGCGGGCGATGAGCGTCAGCATGGCGGCTGCGGCACCGCCGGGGGTGGCTTGGGTGCGCCGCATGTCCGCGATCGTCTCGTCCAGGGCGGCTCGGACCTGCGGCCGTTCCATCACCGCGATCCCGGGGGCGGAGTAGTTCGCCGCCATCAGCCGCCGATAGATGTCCAGGTCCATCCGGTACTGCAACGTCCAGCCGGCCAACCGCTGCACCGGTGCCAGTACCTGTCCGACCACCAGCGTCGCGGCCGCGAGGACCATCAGCAGCTCCAGCTGGTGCCACGCCGCCGAGGAAGTGCCGCCGCCCGCCGCGGCCCGCACCTTTCCGACCGCGGCGCTGCTGAACAGCATGAAGGCCACCGGCGCCGCGCCCAGGGCCACTTGCAGCAGGACGCTGCCGGCCACCGCCGGGACGGGCGCTTCGCGCAGCAGTCGCAGGAGTCGAAGACGGTCGCGCCGGGCCCGGGTGGACGAGGACGGCATCCGGGACCCGCTTCCCTGAGATTCCACAAGATTCAACGGGCGAACCTAGCCGATGGGCGCACGGGGGCACAACGATTCCGGCGAGGAACCGCCCGATTCAACGTGACATCATGTGGCCCGCAGCTCGGCGACCGCGGCCTCATAGGCGAGCAGCGTGTCCAGGAAGATCCGGCGCTGCCGCGGGGTCAGCGGCCCCAGGGCCCGGCGCCAGGCCTCGGCGCCGGGGGCGAGCCAGGCCTCGATCGCGGGCCGGGCCGCGGCCGCGATGCTGACGATCCGGCGGCGCCGGTCGGCGTCGTCCTCGGCGCGTTCCAGGACGCCCTTGCGGGTCAGATCGCCGATCAGCAGGCTCGCGGTGGTCGGGGCCACCTGGAGGCGGGCGGCGAGGTCGTTGACCGTGACCGGCCCGTCGAGCAGGAGGAACGCCAGCAGGGACAGGTGGCGCGGGCCGAGAGTGAGGTCGGCGAGCTCGGGCGGCGGGGGGATGCGCTTGGCGTGCGCGACCAGGCGCGGCATCAGCAGCAGCAGGGAGCGGACCGCCGCGTCGAGGTCCCCCGCGCCGTCTCCGGCGGTCTTCTTGGTGGACACCGCCCGCGCCTCCTTTTATCTTTGATAGCAAAGATGTTTTTGCTCGGCTGGAGCAAACCCATGCTAACCAGGGGGTTCGGCGGTGACCGTGCTGGTCGTCGGGGCACGCGGGTCCATCGGCAGCCGTCTCGCCGCCCGGCTGCGCGCCGACGGGCGGACGGTGCGCGCGACGGTCCGGGATGAGCTCGACATCACCGCGCCGGACGGGTTCGAGGACGTCCTGAAGGACGTCGACTCCGTCTTCCTCTACGCGACGCGGGGCGACACGACCCCGTTTCTGGCGGCGGCCCGGAGCGCCGGCGTGCGGTACGCGGTGCTGCTGTCGTCACCGGCTTCGTACGAGGCGGCCGAGTACCGGGGGCCGATCGGGCGGATCCACCGCCTCAACGAGGAGCGGCTGGCCGCATCAGGGATCGAGCACACGGTGCTGTACCCGAGCTGGCTGGCGACCAACGCGCGCCGGGACTGGAGCGCGGCGATCCGCGCCGGTGCGCCGGTGGAACTGGCGTATCCGGCGACGCAGATCTCTCCCATCCATCCGGGAGACGTCGCCGACGTCGCGGCCGAGCTGCTGACGCACCCGGCGCACCGCGGCCGGACGCAGATCGTGACCGGGCCGGTGTCGATGCGCCTGGACGAGGCGGTGGCCGTCGTGGGAGACACGCTGAGCCGGGCGATCGAGGTGCGGCCGATCGGCCGCGAGGAGGCGGTGGCGCGGCGCGAACCGTGGCTGTCCGAGGAGGTCCTGGCGAGCCTGCTGGACAGCGCCGCCGCCGGCGTCGGGCATCCGGCGCCGCTCACGAACGCGGTGGAACGGATCACGGGGCGGCCGGCGCGGCCGCTGCGGGAGTGGGTCGCGGAGAACCGGGAAGCGTTCGCCGGTCAGTCCGTAGGGAAGGAGAAGTAGAGGACCTTGGCGTAGTGGGAGTCGAAGTGATCTTGCCACGACGCTCGCACCGCCTCCAGCCACTCGTCGTCCTCGCCGGCGATCGCCGCTTCGGCACGGGCCACTGCCTTGGGGATGTCGGTGGCGACCATGCGCTGGGCGGCTTCCTCGACATCGCCGCCGTCCAGGGAGAACATCTCGCCCGCCTCCAGGATGGAGTAGGCCGCGCGCTGCTGCTGCAGATGCACCGTCATCTTGACGAGGCGGGGCGCGAAATCAGGGTCCTCCTCCAGCCCGTTCCACACCACGCGCAGCAGGTCCAGCAGCAAGGCCGTGCCGCCGGCGTAGTCGGCGGCGATGCCGATCCTGGGGTTCCAGATCATGGACTGCACGATCCGCGGCTCGCGGCCGACGAGCAGCTTGTGGGCCAGCGGAATGTCCCAGCGGTGCTCGGATATGCACAGGATCCGCTGCGGGTTGTCGGTGTCCGTCGGCAGGGTGTCGGCTGAATAAAGGTAAGAACGGTTGGCCATGGCGGCGACGGTAACACCGGCCCGGCTCCGCCCGGGGCGGTTCGGGACTGTTCGGGGCTGTTCGCGGCCGTCCGCGGAACCGGACGACCGTCCGGCGGCCCGGTTTCACCCCACCTGCCCCGAACCGCCGCTTGCCCGCCACCACGTCGTCACGTCCCGGCCGCGCGGCTCCCCACCCCCCTCCGGTACGGTTGGTCTATACCAATGTGCCGTGTAGTCCGCATGTCATCACCGAACCCAGGGGTCGCCATGGAAGTCGTCATCGTCGAGGACGCCGTCGCCGGCGGGGAGCTCATAGCCGGCGCCGTCGCCGAGCTGATCGCCCGCAAGCCCGACGCGCTGTTCGGAGTGGCGACGGGCTCGACCCCGCTGCCGATCTACCAGGCGCTGGCGGCCAAGGTCGCGGCCGGCGAGGTCGACACCTCGCGGCTCCGGGTCTGCCAGCTCGACGAGTACGTCGGGCTCCCGGCCGGGCATCCGGAGTCGTACCGGGCGGTGCTGAAGCGGGAGGTGCTGGAGCCGCTGCGCGTCCCCGACTCCTCGTTCCTGGGGCCGGACGGCTCGGCCGAGGACCTGCCGGCCGCCTGCGCCGCGTACGAGCGGCAGCTCGCCGACGCCGGCGGCGTGGACCTGCAGCTGCTGGGCATCGGGACGGACGGGCACATCGGCTTCAACGAGCCGATCTCCTCGCTGGCGTCCCGCACCCGCATCAAGACCCTGACCGAGCGGACCCGGGTGGACAACGCGCGGTTCTTCAACGGCCTGGACGAGGTGCCGCGGCACGTGATCACCCAGGGCATCGGCACCATCCTGCAGGCCCGCCACCTGGTGCTGCTGGCCACCGGCGCGGGCAAGGCCGAGGCGGTCGCCGCGACCGTCGAGGGCCCGCTCTCCAGCCTGGTGCCGGCCTCGGCGCTGCAACTGCACCCGCACGCCACCGTGGTCGTGGACGAGGCCGCCGCCCAGCAGCTGAAGCTCGCGGACTACTACCGCGCCACCTACGCCTCGAAGCCGGCCTGGCAGGGGATCTGAATAATCGAGACGCAACGTCTCGACAAGGAGTAGGCTGAGCGGGCACCCGTCTTCGGAGACCGCAAGGAGTCCGTGCCATGACTCAGTCCCGCATAGTCCTCATCACCGGCGCCACCGACGGCCTCGGCCGGGCCCTGGCCCACCGCCTGGCCGCCGACGGCGACACCGCCCTGCTGCTGCACGGCCGCGACCAGGCCCGCCTGGACGCGACCGCCGCCGCCGTCCACGAGGCGCACGGGGTGCGCCCGCGCACCTTCCGCGCGGACCTGGCCGACCTGGCCCAGGTCCGCGCGCTGGCGGCCGCCGTCCGCGAGGCCACCGACCGCCTCGACGTCCTGGTCAACAACGCGGGCGTCGGCGGCGGCGAACCCGACGGCCGCGACCGCCGCGTCAGCGAGGACGGCTACGAGCTGCGCTTCGCCGTGAACTACCTGGCGGGCTTCCTCCTGACGCACGAACTGCTGCCCCTGCTGCGCGCCTCGGCCCCGGCGCGGGTGGTGAACGTCGCCTCGCTCGGCCAGCAGGACATCGACTTCGACGACGTGATGCTGGAACGCCACTACGACGGCATGCGCGCCTACTGCCAGAGCAAGCTGGCACAGATCTCCTCGACGGTGGAGCTGGCGGAGCGGATCCCGGCCGACGAGGTCACCTTCAACAGCCTGCACCCGGCGACGTTCATGCCGACGAAGATGGTGCTCCAGGAGATCGGCCACAGCATCGACAGCCTGGAGACCGGCGTCGAGGCGACCAGGCGCCTGGTGGTCGACCCGAAGCTGGCCGGCGTCAGCGGACGGTTCTACGACCGGCAGCGCGAGGCGAAGGCGCTGAAGCAGGCTTACGACAAGCAGGCGCGCGCCGAGCTGTACCGGCTGAGCCTGAAGCTGGTCGGGCTGCCGCAGGAGTAGGTGGGTGGTGGCGGTCGCCGTGGCGGTGGCGGCTGCCGTGGCGGTCGCGGTGGCGGTGGCGGTGGCGGTCGCAGTCGCAGTCGCGGTCGCGGTCGCTGTCACGGTCGCGGTGGTAGTGGTAGTGGTAGTGGTGCGGTTTGCCTGTGGTTGAAGGTCAAAGGCTCGATACGACCTTCGGCCATGGTGTTGCAGGCCCGCTGGAAGTCGCAGTTCGCTACGACGTGTCCGGGTGCGTCGGCGGGTGGCGGCAGCGTATA
>NZ_BAAAQM010000086.1:0-31949 GCF_039531675.1 Catenulispora subtropica | reverse complement strand
TGACCTTCCGCAGCCCCTACACGCTGCCGCCACCCGCCAACGCACCCGGACACGCACCGAGAACTGCGACTTCCAGCGGGCTTTCAACACCATGGCCGAAGGTCGTATCAGGCTTTCAACCCACAGACCGGCCGCCACTCACGCCCACAGCCACAGCCACCCGACCCGAACTCTAATCCCCCGAGTTTTCCGAGCCGCCTGAACCGCCTGAACCGCCCGAGCCGCCTGAACCGCCCGAGCCGCCCGAGCCGCCCGAGCCGCCCGAGCCGCCCGAGCCGCCCGAGCCGCCCGAACCGCCCGAGCCGCCCGAACCGCCCGAGCCGCCCGAACCGCCCGAGCCGCCCGAGCCGCCCGAACCACCTGAGCCGCCCGAACCACTCGAACCACCCACCCCATCCCCCAACTCCGCCAACCGGTGCACCACAACCAGCCCGCCATGCGCGGGCTGGTCAAGCCGCTCCTCATCCGTGCTCACATACTCATCGAGCAGCGACAGGATCCGCTGTTCGAGCTCTGCGGCCTGGTCCGGCGCAAGATGCAGCGCGAACCGGACGAACGTGCTGACCGACTCCGGGCCGGCGTCGCGCAGCTCCTCCTGGAACGCCTCGATCGGTGCGAAGGTGCCGGCCGCCTCGGTGTACGGGGCCTCGTCCAGCCACCACGAGCGGGCCTTGGCGCGGTACGGCTTCTCCAGGGCGCCGCTGTCGCCGGTGCGGACCGGGGCCGGTTCCAGCAGGCCCGCCTTGACCAGCTGCCGGACGTGGTACAGCACCGTGCCGGGGTCGCGGTCCAGGCGCTCAGCGAGCTGCTTGTTGGTCAGTTCCTGCTGCCAGCACAGCCGGACGATGCGCAGCCGCAGCGGGTGCGCGAGCGCCTTCGCCTCCTGCGCTGTGGACTCCCGCCGCCGAACCGGATCGTTCATGCCTGAAGGCTAATGCAGCAAGCGCTGTTAATCAGCGTTCACTCAACCGTCGCGAGCAGAGCCTCGGCCTCCTCCTCGGAGAGGGCTTCCACCTCGGCCAGGATCATGTCCTCCAGCCGAGCGGCGGCGGCGCGCACCGTGGAGTGTTCGAACACCAGCCGGACCGGGACGTCGACCGCGAACACCTCCCGCATCCGGTTCACCGCCCGCGTCACCAGCAGCGAGTGGCCGCCGACGGCGAAGAAGTCGTCGGTCGCGCCGAGCCGCTCCACCCCCAGCACCGTCGCCCACACCCGGGCCAGGGCCTGCTCGGCGTCGGTGGCCGGCGGGACGAACGGGCCGTCGGACAGCGCGTCGGGGTCCGGGGCCGGCAGCGAGCGCCGGTCGATCTTGCCGCTGGGGTTGCGCGGCAGCTCCGGGAGCACGACGATCGCGCCCGGAACAGCGTGCGGGGCCAGAGAGCTGATGAGGAAGTCGCGCAGCTCGACTCGCAGAGCCGCAGCAGGCCGGCCGAGGGTCGATTCCCCCGCGGCGGCGACGACATACGCCACGACCCGCCGGTCCCCCGGCGCCGGCTCCCACGTCCCGACCACGGCGTCCCCGACCAGCGGGCACGCCTTCACGGCCGCCTCGACCTCGCCGAGCTCGACGCGGATCCCGCGCACCTTCACCTGGTGATCGCGCCGTCCACGGAACACGAGCTCGCCGTCGGGCCGGAGCCGCCCCGTGTCGCCGGTGCGATACAGCCGCTCGCCGGGACGGAACGGATGCGGCACGAAGGCCCGGGCCGTGCGTCCCGGATCGCCGAGGTAGCCGCGCGCCAGCCCGACCCCGCCGATGCACAGCTCCCCCACCGCGCCGCGCGGCACGGGGTTCAGGGTGGCGTCGAGCAGGTGGACCTCGTGGTTCTCCATCGGCGTACCGATCGCCACCGCGTCGCCCTCATCGGCGGCGTCAGCCTCCGAGCACACGTGGTGCGTGGAGTCGATGGAGACCTCGGTGGTGCCCCAGTGGTTGTTCAACCGCACCCCGAGCGGGCGTCCGAGCCGCGTCTGGAACGCCTCGACCGTCGCCGGGGGCAGCCGGTCGCCGTCGGAGACCAGGTCGCGGAGTCCGCGCAGACCGTCGAGGTGCGCGGGCGTGATCTCGTCGAGGTACAGCGCCAGCATGCCGGGCACGAACTGCAGCCACGGCAGCCGGTGGGTGATCGTCGCCTCCAGCAGTGCCCGTGGGTCGCGGTGCAGCCCGGGCGGCAGCACGACGGTCCGGGCCCCGAGCATCAGGGGCCAGAAGATCTCCCGGGCCACGTCGTCGAAGCTCAGCGGCGTCTTGAACAGCAGGGTCTCGCCGGCGGCGAGCCGGTAGCGCTTCTGCAGGTTCGCCATCTGCCCGACCCAGCCGCGATGGGTGCTGGCCACGCCCTTGGGCTCGCCGGTCGAACCCGAGGTGAAGTAGATCGAGCACAGATTCGCCGGCCGGACGACGGGTAGGCCGGTCTGTCGACCGGCGGCGGCGCACACGGTCTCCAGGTCCACGGCGCGGCATCCGGCTTCGGCGGCGACCTCCGGCACCCGCGCCGGATCCGCACCGAAGTCTCCGGACGGAATCAGGCACAGCGGAGCGCCCGCACGCCGCAGGATCGTCCCGACGCGCGCCAGCGGCGACTCCGGGTCGACGGGCACGAAGGCGCCGCCGGCCTTGAGGATCCCGTAGAGCGCGGCGATGAGATCGGCGCTGCGGTCGAGCAGCACCGCGACCGGCACGTCGGGTCCGACGCCGAGCGCGACCAGGCCGCGCGCGATCTCGGTGGCGCGGGCGTCCAGGTCCGCGTAGCTCCAGCTCGACTGGCCGTCGCAGACCGCGACAGCGTCCGGGGTCCGCGCGGCTTGTTCCTCGAACAGCTGGTGCAGGCAGCGCCGCGGCAACGGCTCCCGCTCCGGCGCGGCGAGCGCCCGCAGCTCGTCGAGCTCAGCGGCGCCGAGCATCGGGATGTCGTCGATGCGAAGCCGGGGATCTGCGGCGACGGCGTTCAGCACGGTCCGCAGATGCTCCATCAGTCGCATCACCGAGTCCTGCTCGTACAGCGCCGAGTCCCATTCGACGGAGATGCCGAGGCCGGGTTCGGTGCGGAACTCGATGGTGAGGTCGTATTTGGCGCCGCTGCCCGGCGTGAGGATCTCGGCGACCTCGATCCCGGGCAGCCGCGGCGGCCGGACCGGCGTCGTGAGGTCCACGAGGATCTGGAACAGGGGTGTCCGGGAGGGGTCGCGCGGCACGCCGAGTTCGTTGACCAGCGTGTCGAAGGCGATGCGGCGGCCTTCGTAGGCGTCCAGCGCGATGTCGCGGACCCGGGCCACCAGGTCGCTGAAGGCCGGGTTGCCAGAGGTGTCGCCGGGCAGCGCCAGCATCGTGAAGAAGGGCCCGATTGCCGCGGCGGCGTCGGCCCCTTCGCGGGTGGCGGAGGAGGTGCCGGTGGTGACGTCGGTGCGGCCGGTGTAGCGGTGGAGCACGGCGTGGGTGGCTGCGAGCAGCACCATGTAGAGGGACGCCGCCTTCGACCGGGCGACCGCGGTCAGGCCGTGCAGCGTCGCGTCGGGCAGCTCGAAGGTGTGGCACAGCGCGCCGGTGCCCGTGCGGACCGCCGGCCGGGGACGGTCCGGGACGAGTTCGAACGCGTCCCGTCCGGCCAGGGCGGAGCGCTGGAGCTCGATGGCCGGGCCGAGGGCCGGCGAGTCGTGCCACGCGTCCTGCGCCAGGGCGATGTCGCGGAACTGTTTCGCCAGTTCAGGCGGCTCCGGCTCGTCGGAGGCCGCGGTGAGGCGCCGGTAGAAGAGCCCGAACTCGTTGTAGAGGATGTCCAGCGAACCACGGTCGGCGGCCATGTGGTGCACACCGATGCAGAGCACGTGGTCATCGGGGGCGAGGCGCAGCAGCCGGGCCCGGAACGGCAGCCCCGCCGCCGCGTCGACCGGCGTGGCGGCGTCGGCCCGCAGCAGCACGTCCAGATCCGCTTCGGCGGCCTCGACGGTCTCCAGACGGAACCAGTCCTCGGGCCGGACCACGCCGACCAGCTCCCCGTCCGCTTCCAGCAGCGACGTCCGCAGCACCTCGTGCCGCGTCACGACCGCGCGCAGCGCCGCCTCGGCCGCCGCGGCGTCCAGCGGCCCGCGCAGCCGGAAGAAGACGTTGCTCAGATACACGGCGCTGTCCGGCGTGAGCTGGTCGGCCAGCCACAGCCGGGCCTGCGCCTTGGGCACGTACACGGTCCGCACGTCGTCCTCCTCCAGTCAGTGCGCGAGCGCGGCCAGGTCGAGCTTGCCGTTCACGGTCACCGGCAGCGCGTCGACCAGCACGATCTTCGAGGGCAGCATGGTCTCCGGGAGCCGGTCGGCCAGGTGCCGGGCCAGGTCGCGCGGGGTCGGGACCCGGTCGTCGGACGCGGCCGGCACGGTCGGCACCACGTGGGCGAGCAGGCGCTCGCCGCTCACCGTGACCGCCGCCGAGGCGACACCGGCGCACTCGCGCAGCCGGTCCTCGATCTCGCCGAGCTCGATCCGGACGCCGCGCCATTTCACCTGGCGGTCGGCCCGGCCGAGATATTCGTACTCGCCGTCGGGCAGGCGCCGCACAAGATCCCCGGTGCGATACCTCCGGGTTCCTTCACCGCCGGGTTCGGGCACGAACTTGCTCGCGGTCAGCCCGGGGGCGCCGAGGTAGCCCAGCGCCACCTGGGGCCCGGCGATGCACAGCTCGCCCACGTCGCCCCCGAGGATGGACAACCGGACACCGGGCAGCGCGGTTCCCAGGTTCGGACGCTCGCCGGCCATCCGCGCGGCGGTGGCGTCGACGGTGCACTCGGTGGGCCCGTAGACGTTGATCCCTTCCAGGCCGGGCGCGGCGGCGATCTCGCGCCACGTCCGTTCCGGCACCGCTTCGCCTCCCATGAGCAGCCGCAGCACTCTGCCGTCGGCGGCCGGAGGCAGGAGCTCCTCGCGGAGGATCTCCCAGTGGGTCGGGGTCAGGTCCAGGTCGGTGACGGCGTGCCGGTCCAGCAGCGCGCGCAGGCGTTCGGGGTCGAACCGGTCCAGGTCGTCGAGCACGACGACGGTGTCGCCGCGGCAGACCCGCACCCACTGCTTCACGGAGGCGTCGAAGGACACGCTGGCGTTCCAGGCCACCACGCCGAGCCGTTCGCCGTAGACCCCGGCGGTCTCCAGCGCGGTGACCAGAGCGGCGACGTTGGCGTGGGTGACCAGCACGCCTTTGGGCGGGCCGGAGGAACCGGAGGTGAAGATGGCGTAGGCGGGTCCTTCGACGGTGTCGTCGGAGAACGCGGCCCCCGGGTCGCCGTCGACGCCGCCGTCGCCGCCGTCGCCGCCGCCGTCGCCGTCCGGCGGCACCACGACCGCGCAGCCGGCCCAGTCCGGGACCGGACCGTCGTGCACGACGGCCGTCAGCCGCGCGGCCTGCGCCATCGCGGCCAGCCGCGCCGCCGGATAGGCCGGGTCCAGCGGCACGTAGGCCGCCCCGGAACGCCAGACGCCGAGCAGGGCGACCATGAGATCCACCCCGCGCGGCAGGCACACCCCGACCAGATCGCCGCGCCGCACGCCGCGCCCGACCAGACCGGCGGCCAGCACGGCGCTGCGGCGGTCGAGCTCGGCGAAGGTCAGCGTCCGGTCGCCGGAGCGCACCGCAGGGCGGTCCGGCGCGACCCGGACCGCCCGCGCGAACCGGGTCAGCAGCCTGGCCACGGCCGCCCCAGGACGTCGGCGAGGACCGCGGGGTCCTGCAGGTAGAAGAAGTGGTCGCCGTCGCCGGCCACCGCACCGAGCCAGGCCGTGGTGCGGTGGCGCCAGGTGGCCACCGCCCCGGCCGGGACCAGCGCGTCGTCCCGGCCGCCGAGGCCCAGCACCGGGGCCCGCAGCGGGACGGCGTGGCCGTCGACATAGGCGCGGGACAGCTCCAGGTCCGAGCGCAGCGACGGCAGCAGCAGCTCCAGCATCTCGTCGTCGGCCAGCAGCTCCGCGGCGGTGCCGCCGATCCGCGTCAGCGAGCGGACCAGCTCGGCGTCGGTGAAGTCGGCGGGCGGCGCCTGCCACGACCCCGGCGCGGGCATGCCCGCCACCAGGAGACCGGCCACGGAACGGCCGGCCTTCTGGAGGATCTGCGCGACCTCGTAGGCGACGTAGGCGCCGAAGCTGTGGCCGAACAGGAGCGTGTGGTCGGCCTCGTCGGCCAGGTCGGGGAAGCAGGCCGCAGCGATCTCGCGAATCGACGAGGCCTGTGCCTCCCGCAGACGCGGGCCGCGCCCCGGGTACTGCACGCCCCACACCGACCACGTCTCCGGCACCGCCGGGGCCAGCTCGTACGTGCTGGAAGCGCTGGCGCCGGCCGGTGGGAAGAACACCAGCCGGCGTCCCGCGATCGCGCCCGCGCCCGCGTCCGCGCCGGAGCGGACCAGATGCAGCCACCGCGTCGAGGCTTCGGCGCGGGCGGCGGCGGTGTCGGCGGCCGCAGTCACCGCGGCGAAGGCCCGCAGCGGACTCACCACGACTGCCTCGCGGTCTTCGCCGTCTTCGCTGCCCTCGCTGCCCTCGCTGTCTTCGCCATCCGCGGCGTCGTCGGCGGCAGGTTGAACACCGTCTCCTTCAGCATCTCCGAGGTGCCGTCGACGATCCGCATCAGCCGCACCTCCCGGTACAGCTGCTCCAGACCGAACTCCACCAGCCAGCCGCGGCCGCCGAGGACCTGCATGGCGTCGTCGACGACCTCGCACGCGGCCTCGGTGGCGTACAGCTTGGCCATCGCGGCCTCGCGCACCGCCAGCCGGTCGCGGTCGATCGCGTCGGCGGCCAGCCGCACCAGGCAGCGCGCGGCCTCGATCTTCACGTCCGAGCGGACGATGAACTCGCGGATGAACTGCTTCTCGCTCAGCGGCACCCCGAACACCACGCGCTCCTCGGCGTGCCGACGCGCCACGCCGAGGGCGTAGCGGGCCATGCCGACGGCGCGCGCCGCCATGCTGGTGCGGCCGTAGGGGAGGTACTCGCTGGCCAGTCCGGCGCCGCCGCCGACCCGGTCCAGGCCGCCGATGACGGCGTCGTCCCCGAGCTCGACGCCGTCGAGTTCGACCTCGTACTGGTCGACGTGGGCGTCCATGCCGGGGAGCTCCCGCACGACCTTCCAGCCCGGGGTGTCGGTACCGAGCACGAACATGGTCGGGCCCTCGCCGGCGTCGCCCTCGGCGCGCGCCAGCACGATCGCGACGTCGGCCCTGGCGGCGTTGCTGATCAGGTACTTGCGGCCGGACAGGACCCAGGTGCCGTCCCGCCGCACGGCGCGGGTCTGGACGCGGGTCAGGTCCGAGCCGCCGCGCTCCTCGGTCATGGCCAGGCAGCGGGTGGTCACGCCGTCGATCAGCGGCCGCAGCCACTTCTCCTGCTGCGCGGGCGTGCCTTCGAGCAGCACCCAGCTGGGGCCTTCGAGCCCGGAGAGGATCTTGCGGGCGTACTGGCGGCCGACCGCGGCGGCCTCCTCGCGCAGTGCCACGATGATCCGTTCGGGCACCGAGCCGCCGCCGGCCTCGACCGGGAACTGGCACGCGTACAGGCCGCTGCGGATGCCGACCTCGCGGCTCACCGCGATCTGCTCGCCGCCGGGCAGGTGCGCCGCGTTCGCGGCCAGCCAGGCGACGGCGTCGCGCAGGATGTCGAAGCAGACCTCGGGGTCCTTGCGGATCTCCGCGGGGTCGATCGCGGGCTGGTAGTCGATGTGCGGGGCGCGCATCACGGTCCCTCCTGGGCGGTGGCGGCGATCTGGTGCACGTACTCGTGGAAGCGCGGGTGGTCGAAGACGACCCGCAGCCGCGGGCGCGAGCCGGTCGCCTCCTCGACGCCGGCGCAGATGGACATGGCGGCGAGCGAGTTGCCGCCGAGGGCGAAGAAGTCGGCGTCGTCGGCGATCGGGGCGTTCAGGACACCGGCCCAGACCGCGCGGATCGCGGCGACTTCGGCGGTATCGGTCTGCTGCG
Organism: Catenulispora subtropica; assembly: GCF_039531675.1. Lineage (NCBI taxonomy): Bacteria > Bacillati > Actinomycetota > Actinomycetes > Catenulisporales > Catenulisporaceae > Catenulispora > Catenulispora subtropica. The sequence continues at coordinate 23,994 of NZ_BAAAQM010000086.1, read as the reverse complement.
GCACGGCGTCACCGGGCCGAGGTGACCAGAGCACGCACCTTGGCGGTGTAGGCGCCCAGCTCGCGGGCCTCGAACAGGGCCGCGATCGGGATCTTGACGCCCAGGTCCTCCCGCAGCGCGCCGGTGAGCCGCACCGCCAGCAGGGAGTTGCCGCCGGAGTGGAAGAAGTCCTCGCCGGGCTCGGCGCGGTCGGAGTCGAGGACCTCGCACCAGCGCTCGTGGATGGTGTCGAGGAGTTCGGAGTCGGTCATGGCTGCCTCACTGCGGTCGGGAACGGGACAGGGTCAGACGGGGTCAGACGGGGTCAGACGGGGTCACTGGAAGAGGTCGCGTCGGGCCAGGGCTGGTGCGGGTGGCGCAGCACGGCGTCGAGGAGCCGCACGTAGCGCCGCTGGGCGTCGCGCACGGCCGCCTCGGACCAGCGGTCCAGGTCCGGCGCCCAGCGCAGCTCGTAGTCACCGGCCTCGGCGGTGGTCGCGCCGGTGCGGCGGGCGTCGCGGGCGTGTTGCAGACCGCGGTTCTTCACCACGACCGACAGCCCGGTCTTGCCGAAGCCGTTGGGCAGCTCGCGCAGTTCCGGCTCCCAGGCGCCGAAGCGGAGCCGGGGCAGCGGCGAATCGTGCTTGCTGAACATCACCGGATACAGCTGCCGCTCGGCGAGGCCGAGGCCGGCGGGAGCCAGGCGGAGCACCTCGTTGGTCGGGATCTGGTGCTTCGCCGCGGCGGCGATCAGCGCCATCTCGGCCCGCGCGGCCTCGGCGGGCGTCTCGTCGCCGGTGGTGCGGATGAGCGGCAGGACGTTGACGAACAGGCCGACGACGTCCAGGGTCGACGGGTCTCGGTTGGCTTGCGAGGAACCGATGAGACCGGCGCCCATGAGCCTGCGGAAAGTCGCCAGCAGCAGCGCGAACGCGGTCACCCCGACGCTCGCGGCGACCCGGTCCACCTCGGCCGAGCGAGCGGCACCGAGAGCGTGGAGAAGGTCGGCCGACCGGGTGGGCCCGGTGCCGGAGGGCTCTGTCTGGCAGGCGCCGTCGAGCAGGGCGTACTGGCCGCGCCAGTACCGCCGGTGTTCCTCACCGGATGCGGAGGCCAGCTCGGTGCGCTGGCGCAGAGCCCAGTCGAAGTAGGTCTCGCCCCGGTTGCCGGCCGCCCGGCCTTCGGCGTAGGCGGCCATCAGCTGGTCCATGAACACCCCGACCGACCAGCCGTCATGGATGAGGTGGTGCTCGCGCTGGAGCAGCAGCGAGCCGCCGGGGTGGCGGACGAGATCCCAGCGGACCAGCGGGAAGTCGTCATAGGCGATCGGCCTCGCGACGAGTCGGGCCAGCAGCGCGTCCAGCTCGCCGGGACCGGCGTCGTGCACGTCGAGCCGGACGTCGGCCTCCGGTCCCGGACTCGCCACCAGGCCGCGACCGGTCATCCGGTACCGGCACGCCAGGGCGGGCTGAGCCAGAGTGACCGCGCGCAGAGCCTTCTCAAGAGTCTGCGGATCGGGTGCGCCGGGGCCGTCCAAGACCATCTGGTACTGGTAGCCCATGCTGGACCCGTTCAGCTCCTCCAGGAACACCAGCGCTTCCTGGCCCACCGCGCCGAGGCCCTCGCGCGCGCCGGGGGCGGCGGCCGCCCGGCCGGGTTCCAGTCCGCCGATGAGCCGGGCCTGCTCGCGCAGTCTCTGCGTGAGGGTCAGCGCGGCCGCCGGGACCTCGAAGCCCAAGCGCTCCCCGACCCGCACGCGCAGCGCGATGAGGTCCAGCGAACCGGCGCCGAGCGCGACGAGGGTGTCGTCGGCGTCCCGCGCGATCACGCCGCAGGCCAGCCGCCAGTCGTCGGCGAGCTCGCGTTCGGCCGGATCGGTCCACTCGACGATCAGCTCGCTGGGATCGGGATCCGGCAGGGCGCCGCGATCGATCTTCTGGTGCGCGGTCAGCGGGAAGGCGTCGAGCGGGATCAGCACCGCCGGCACCATGTGCGCGGGCAGGCGCGTAGCCAGCCATTTGAGAACGGCCTCGGAGTCCTGTTCGGACGTGCCGCTGAAGTAGCCGACCAGCCTCGGATACCCGACCTCAGGCTCCCACAGCTTCACCGCCGCCTCGCCGACCGCCGGATGCCGCCGCAGCGCGGCTTCGATCTCGCCGAGCTCGACGCGGAACCCGCCGATCTTCACCTGGTCGTCGGCGCGGCCGCGGAACTCCAGCTCGCCGTCGGACCGGCGGCGCACCAGATCCCCGGTGCGATAGAGCCGGCCGCCGGGCCGGAACGGATCGGCGACGAACCGCTCGCGGGTCAGGTCGGGACGTCCCAGGTAGCCGCGGGCCACTCCGGCGCCGCCGATGAACAGCTCGCCGTCGACGCCGTCCGGGACGTGGGCGCCGTTCTCGTCGAGGACGTACGCCGTGGCGTTGGCGATCGGCCGGCCGATCGTCGGCGCGCCCGGGGCCTCGGCGCCGGGGCGGTCCGCCGCGACGACGCCGCCGGTGGCGACGACCGCGGTCTCGGTCGGGCCGTAGAGGTTGAGCAGCCGGTATCCGGCCCGCTCCGGCGGCCGGACGTGCAGCTTGTCGCCGCCGACGTAGAGCGTGCGCAGCCGCTCGGCCTCCTCGAGCCAGCCGTGGCGCAGCGCCAGCACCGCGACCGGCGTGATCAGGCCGACGGCGACGAGTCCGTGCTCGACGATCCACCGGCACAGCTCGCGCGGCGAGCGCCGGACCGGCTCGGCGGGCAGGTGGAGCGCGGCGCCGCTGAGCAGGCTGCCCCAGATCTCCATGCCCGCGACGTCGAACCCGGCGGCGGCGCTCTGGCCCGCGGGGTCGCCGGGTTCCAGGCCCATGGTGCCGGCGAACCAGGCCACGGTGTTGGCGATGTTGCGGTGCTCCACGACGACGCCCTTCGGCGTGCCGGTGGAACCGGAGGTGTAGATGACGTAGGCGGCGTCGTCCGGTGTGACATGTCCGGCCGGGGCTTCGCAGGGCCCGGCGACGCCGTCGGCCGGTCCGACCTCGACGGTCCGGACGCCGAGCACGTCGGCGAGCGCCGCGGTGCGCGCCTCGGTGATCACCAGCCCGGCGCCGGAGTCGTCGATCAGGAGCCTGAGCCGCGCCTCGGGATAGGCCGGGTCCAGCGGCAGGTAGGCGGCGCCCAGGCGCAGCACCGCGAGCCAGGCGGCGACCATCGTCGCGGACCGGTCCAGCAGCACCGCGACCAGGTGTCCGCGGCGCACACCGGCCGCGGCCAGCCGCGCGGCGATGCCGTCGGCCCGCCGGTCCAGTCCGGCGTAGCTGAGCCGCTCGGTGGCGTCGACCAGCGCGGTCGCGGGGCCGGAGGCGGCGATGCGGGCGGCCAGCAGCGCGGTGAGCGTCTGCGGCTCGGCCCGCCGGGCGGCCTGCAGCAGGCCGGCGAGGGGCGGCGCGGGGGGCCGCGGGTCCTTCCCGCACATCGGGGGCACGCTGGTCTCCTGACGTCGGCGGATGCGTTGCCCCCCACGCTCCCCGCGGCGCCTTTCGACCCGCTATCGGAGGTCCATCGGCCCCGGTCGGCGACCCGCCGAGGCGATTGACTTTTCTCCACCGCCGACGCAGACTCCCCCCGCACGGCTCGACATCGCAGCTCCGCGCCCGGCCACGCCGCCGGTGGACGGGCGATGGCGCGGCGAAGGCCGACTGATGCCGCGCCGATGACGGCTGCCCCTACGGTCGGCGGCGACCCACCGACCACCGGGAAGCCCGATCAGGAGTGATCCACCGATGACCGCCCTCGCCGCCTTCGCCGCCCACACCCCCATGACCGCCCGCGCGGAGGAGAACACCGCCTGGGACTGAGCTTCTCAGCGTGCGGTGAGCGCGACCCCGACGAAGCGGAGCGCGTCACGCGTGCGGACGTCCGCCGTCGGCCCGAGGTGTCCTGCCCCCGCCACGAGGCGGAATTCATGCGCGATGCCGAGTTCGGTGAGGACACCGTGCAGGTAGGCCGCGCCCTCGTGCAGCAGGAACTCGTCGACGGCGCCGCAGTCCACCAGGATCGGCAGGCCGGAGCTCCGGATCCGGTCGGCGTTGCGCCGGGCGATTCCGTAGACGGAGTTCGCGGCGTAGGCGCCGGCGTCGCCGGTCCCGTTCGCCATGGCCTGATGCAGCTCGCCCAGGACAGAAGGCAGATTCGCCTGCGGAACGCCGTCCGGCGTCTCGCCCGGGAACACCGCGGGCGAGATCGCCGCGACCGCGGCGAACCGTGCCGGGTCGTCGAAGGCTGTCTTGAGAGCGCCGTAGCCGCCCATCGAGGCACCGTAGAGGGCCGTAGCGGTGAAGGGTCCGAACTTCTGCGCGAGATGCTCGGGGAACTCATCGGCGATCAACGTCTGCCACGCGTCCCCGCCGGGCCAGTCGAGGTAGAAACCGCCGGACGTCGGAGTGCTCGGGCACGCGACGATCGCCCGAGGGAACTCCCCTCGCTGGAACAGCTCTTCATAGAACGGCCTCGCGAGCTCCAGCGACGCCGCGGACGACATCGCACCATGCAAGTGGAGGACGAGCGGGAGGGGTTCACCCCTCTCCCAGTCCGGAGGAAGGAGCACCTGGTAGTCGACATCGCGGCCCACGGCCTTCGCCAAGAAAACTTCCATCATGGTAAAGTTTCTATCATGGTATCCGGAGGGCTTCGCGACCGTAAGCGCGCCGAGACCCGGCAGCGCATCTCCGACCACGCCACGCGGCTGTTCGAACGCGACGGCTTCGAGAACGTCACCCTGGCGCAGGTCGCCGAGGCGGCGGACGTCTCGGTGAAGACGGTGACCAACTACTTCAAGGCGAAGGAAGACCTGTTCTTCGACGCCGAACCGCTGGTCCTCGGCGCCCTCACCGACACGCTGCGACAGCGCGGCCCGGCCTCGGCGACGAGCGCACTCCGGCCGCTGATCCTGGACGGCCCGCTGCTCGCAGCCCCGCATCCGTGGAGCCATGTCGACCCCGCCACGTGGACCGCGATGCGCGTCTGGGCCCAGTGCGAGCACGGCTCCCCGACGCTGAGATCCGGCCGCGCGGCGATCCTCCAGTCGTGGCTGGACCCGCTGGCCGAAGCGGCCGGATCGGCACCCTGGGCAGCGTTGATGGTCGGGGCCCTGACCCTCCGCCACGCCCTGCTTCAGCGAGGGCTCCTCGCCGGAACCGAACCCGCCGAAGTGGAGCAGCGGATGAAGGACGGCGTCGGGCAAGCGCTCGATGCGCTCGAACGGGGGTTCGGCCTGTGATCCTCACCAAGATCGCGCCGGAGGACTGGCCGGCCGTCCACCTCTGGGCCAAGACGGCCGAGGCATGCCGCTTCCAGACCTGGGGACCCAACACCGAGGACGAGACACGGCAGTTCGTCGCCGAAGCGGTCGAAGCATGGTCGCAGACACCCCAACGGCGTTTCGCCTACGTCGCCCGCCTGGAAGACGACGTGGTCGGCATGGGCGAGCTCTTCCTCCGGAACAAAGACCAGCGCCAAGGCGAGATCACGTACATCGTGCAGCCGAAGCTGTGGGGCCGGGGCCTGGGAACCGCCATCGGCCGGCGGCTTCTGTCCATCGGGTTCGACGAACTCGGCCTGCACCGGATCTACGCCACCTGCGATCCGCGCAACGCCGGATCGGCCGGGGTGCTGGCCAAGATCGGTATGACGCGCGAGGGACGCCTCCGCCACACGGCGCTGATCCGGGACGGATGGCGCGACTCGCTGATCTTCGGGATCCTCGAAGACGAATGGCGCCAGACGTGACAGCCGTACGTGACAGCCGTCAGTCGCCTACGGTCGCCGGCCGAGGCTCCCCGGGCAGGTCGAGGATCTCCTGCGACTCCCGGGGCTTCGGCAGCGCGGCGCCGTTCGTCCTGATCTGCTTGAGGGCGTCCGTCAGGGCACGCTTCAGGACGGGGGAACCCGGCCGCTCCACGAAGCGGTGAATCAGCCAGGAGATGGCGAGCAGCATCCCGACCGTCAGGGACAGGGCGGCCCAGTGCGGGAGATGGTGCATGCGGGCGAGCCAGCTCCACCCGATGAACTCGTGCAGCAGATACAGCGGGTAGGTCATCGCGCCCAGGACGGTCAGGCCACGCCAGTGGACCCGGTCCAGGTAGCCGAGGGCGATGGCGGCCATGAGCAGGTAGAAGATCGCGAGGGTGAAGACCGTGCCCCACACCGGGATCGGCTGGCCGACCAGTCTCTGGGCCGAGCCGGTGGTGATCCCCACGGTGGGGCGGAGCCCGAGCAGGAAGGAGCCTGCGACCAGCCCCCACAGGATCAGGTTGGGCCCGAAACGGCGGATCAGGTAGAACGCGATACCGCCGATGAAGAACGATGCGTAGTCCGGGGACAGCAGCGCCTCGACGGACGCGTTCTGCGTGGCCAGCGCCGCGGTGGAGGCGGCCGTCCACGCAAGACAGAACACGATGGCGCGCCGGTAGGTCAGCCCACGCCAGACCACGACGGCGAACAGCGCGTAGAACTGCAGCTCGCACCACAGCGACCAGTAGGCGGCGTCGACGCTCCGCACGCCGAGACCGGACTGCAGCATCGTGAGGTTGATCGCGGCGTCGGTGAGGTTCGGCCGAGGGACATCCGGATTCGGCCAGATGAACAGCACCGCCATGGTCAGCACGATCGCCACCCAGTAGGCCGGATACAGACGCACCACCCGCGAGACCACGAACTCGGCGAGGCCGCGCCCCCAGGCGCTCATGCAGATCACGAACCCGCTGATCAGGAAGAACAGCTCCACGCCGAGCCAGCCGTACTGCGCGACGAAGTGCACCGTCGGGAAGATCTTCGAAGTCTGGTCCGTCCACGCCACCGAGTTGATGCCGATGAGGTGGTAGGAGACGACCATCATCGCGGCGACGAACCGGCAACCGTCCAGGACCGCCAGCCGGCCGGTCCTTCGCGGCGGTATGGCGACAGCTTCAGCGGTGGTCACAGCACAGCCCCCCATGGCTTTCGGACGCGATCGCGAAGAGGTGCCCGGCCTGGCAGCGTGGAACCGCTATCGGGGCAGGGCTGAGCGATGGCAGAAGAGGAGTGTAAGGGAGATCACCGCCGATGGGCACGACAAGGGCTGAAGCGCTGGATTATTTGCCCTCCGCCGCGCCGGCCACGACTTTCTGTCTGACGGAGCACACCCTCCCCGGCGTCCTGACGGTGAACCAGCCGAGCAAGCTGTTCTGCCCGTGTCCGCGGCGTAGCCCCAGTGCGGCTCGGCGTCAGGCTCACCTCGACGACCGCCTCTCCGCCAAGTGCCCCTCCAGCTCCGCCCGCAGCCCCGCCGCGAACCGCAGCTTCCCCTCGGCCAGCAGCTCCGCGGCGCCGCGCCACACCGCCTGTGCCTTGTCGGCCTCTCCGCCGGCCCGGTGGATCAGCCCACGGATGATCAGGGCCCGGACCCGCAGCAGCGTGGCGCCGGTCTCGGCGAAATCGTGGGCGGCCTGGTCGGCGTAGTCGGCGGCGTCAGCGAGGTCGCCGCCGGCCAGGCGGGCCTCGGCCAGGCCCAGGGCGACCCGGCTGTGCAGCATGCGGTCGCCGGTGCGCACCGCCAGTTCCCGGGTGGCGGCCAGGGTCCGCTCCGCGCGGCCGACGTCGCCCCGGCGCAGGTCGACGGCGGCCAGGCCGAGCAGCGCGTGGCACTCGCCGATGCGGTCGCCGGCCTCGCGGACGGCGGCCAGGACCGCCTCGAACTGCCCGGCGGCCGCCTCGTGGTCGCCGCGTTGCAGGTGCATCAGGCCCAGGCGGTGCTGCACCTGCGCCGCGACCCGCCGGTTCCCGGTCTCGGCGCAGATCAGCGCGGCCCGCTCCAACAGCTCGCGCGCCGCCTCCTCCTCGCCGTACTCCAGCCGGATCTGCGCCATGTTGTGCAGCACATACGCCTCGGCGACCCGGTCCCCGGCCCGCCGGAACGCCTCCAGCGCCGCCGCCAGCCGCGCGGCAGCGGCCTCCATGTCGCCGCCGAGCCGCCGCAGGAACGCCACATACCGCAGCACCAGCGCCGCGCCGTGCTCGTCACCGAGCTGCCGGAACAACGCGCCGGCCTGTTCGAACTGCCGCTCGGCCAGGTCGTTGCGCCGCTCCACCATGTACAGCGACCCCAGCGAGTACCGCATCGCCGCCTCACCGCGCCGGTCGCCGAGCCGGCACGCGGCCTTCAGCGCGATCTCGTGGGTCTCCCGCCAGTCGGAGAAGTACGAGTGCGACTCGAACAGCGCCACCGCGGACAGCGCCAGACTCCACGCGTGGTCGACCAGTCCCCCGGCGGCCGCCTGCCGCACCCCGGCCAGCAGCGACTGCCGCTCCTGCTCGTACCAGGCCATCGGATCCGCCAGCACCCGCTCCACCAGCGCCGCCGGCAGCTCCCAGCGCACCGCGGCGCTCGTCGGCAGCAGATAGTCGCCGGCGTATTCGCGGCGGTGCGCCTCCTCGGCCAGCCCGAGCAGCGCCCCGACCAGCCGCCGCAACGCGTCGCGCCGGTCGGCCGGGCTCTCGGTGTCCATCAGACGCTCGCGGGCGAAGGAACGGGTGATGGTGTGGAAGTGGTAACGGACGGGTTGGGGGCAGGGCCCGGCACCGTCCGAGGCGTCGGTGTCCAGCAAGTACGCCTCGGTCAGCTCTTCCAGCAGATCCTCGGCCCGCAGAGGGTCGGTCTCCAGCAGCGGCACCCCGACCCAGGAGGCGAAACTCGGCGCCTCGGACAGCGCCAGCAGCCGGAACAGGCGGCGCGCGCCCGGCGAGAGCGCGTCATAGGACAGAGCGAGACTGGCCCGGACGCCCATGTCGCCGTAGTTCAGCTCGTCCAGCCAGTGCGACTCGTCGGCCAGCCGCTCCACCAGCGACCCCACGCTCCAGTGCGGGCGCGCCGCCAGCCGCGCGCCCACGATCCGCAGCACCAGCGGCAGCCCGCCGCACAGCTCGCACAACCGGGCCACGGCCTGCGGCTCGGCGGCCACCCGCTCCGCCCCGACCACGCGGGCCAGCAACTCGGCCGCGCCGTGTCCGCTGAGCGGCGCGACCTCGGTGCGCAGCGCGGCCGACAGCCCGGTCAGCCTCCGGCGGCTGGTGACGAGCACCGCGCACTGCGCGCCGCCGGGCAGCAGGGGGTTGATCTGCGCCTCGGACACCGCATCGTCGAGGACGATCAGCATCCGCTGCCGCCCGAGCAGGTCGCGGTACATCTCGGCCCGTTCTTCGAGCGTGTCCGGCACCTGCGGGCGGCTGACGCCGAGGGCGTGCAGGAACCGGCCGAGCACCTCGGCCGGGTCGAGGCGCCGCGAACCGGACTGGAGCTGCGCGAACAGCTGGCCGTCCGGATAGGAGGGCGCCATCAGGTGGGCCAGGTGGACGGCCAGGGTCGTCTTCCCGGCGCCGCCACGGCCGTACAGTACGGCGACCGGGAGGGCGTTGCCGTCGGCACCGGCTTCGGCCAGGCCTTCCGGGATTTCGGCGACGAGGTCGGCGCGGCCGGTGAAGTCGGGGATCGTCGGCGGCAGGAGGGCCGGGATCCGTCGGTCCGGCCACGGTCCGCCAGGGGCTTCTGGAGAGGAGATCTGTTCGGCCGATGCCACTTCGGTGGAAGGGCTCAAGCCTGACTCGAGCCCTGGCGCCGCTGGATTCGCAGAGCTATGCGACGCCGCTGCTACGGCGCCCCCCGCGCTCGCGGTGGGAACCGGCACGACCTGCGCAATGGGCGCCGTCCGCCGGATCGGCTCCACGACGGGCTTACCAGCAAGCATCAGTTGGTGCAACTGCCGCAAATCCGCACTTGGCTCCACCCCGAGCTCGATCCGCAACATCGACCGCGTCCGCCGGTACTCCTCCAGCGCCTCCGCCTGGCGGCCGGTCCGGTACAGCGCCTTCATCAGCAGGGCTCGCAGCCGCTCCCGCAGCGGATTCTCCTGGACCAGCGCCACCAGCTCGGCGACCACGTCCTCGCCCAGGCCCGCGGCCAGCTCGGCCTCGACGCACTCCTGCACCACGCCGAGGCGCCGCTCGTTCAGCTGCGCGGCCCGCCGCTGCACCAGGGTGCTGTCGATGTTCGACAGGCACGCCCCGCGCCACAGGCCCAGCGCTTCGCGCAGCGTCCCGGCGGCCGAGACGGCGTCGCCCTGGCGCATCGCCTGCCGGCCCGCCCACACGCGGGTGTCGAACGTCCGCTCGTCCAGCGTGCCGCCGGCGAGCCTCAGCTGGTAGCCGGGGCTGCGGGTGGTGATCAGGTCGCCGCCGTGCGCCGTGGTCAGCGTGCGGCGCAGCGCCGAGATGCAGATCTGGATCTGCTCGCGCGCGGTGGCCGGGGGTTCGTCGTCCCAGACCGCGTCGATGAGCCGGTCCACCGGGACCACCTTGTCGGCTTCCAGCAGGAGCATCGCCATCACGGTCTGCTGGCGCGGCCCGCCGAGTCTCACCTCCTGGCCGCTGTGCCGCGTCTCCAGCGGGCCCAGTATGCAGAAGTCCATGCACCGCCACCAACGGTCGTCTATGCCCGCTATACCGCGCAATAGGGCTAAACAGTACTCTGATGTCCCAAGAATCCTGCGGGGCCCCGCCGCCGAAGGTCAAGCGCTGTACCTGTGCACGCGCAGGCGGCTGTCGGTGGCGTGGCGTAGCGTCGAAGGTGATGACCTCGCGCTCGCCCTATGAAGAGCACCGGCCCCGGTACTCGCCGGGCCGCTTGGTCGCGTGCGTGTGGACGCGGGCCAACCCGGGCCGGGACGAGCACGGACAGCTCGTGGTGCCGGACGGCTGCGTGGACCTGGTGTGGCGGGACGGCGACGTCCAGCTGGTCGGCCCGGACCGCCGGTCCTGGGTGGCGACGATGGCCCCGGGCGAGACGATCGCCGGGATCCGGCTGCGCCCGGGCGTCGCGCCGCTGCTGTTGGGACGGATGCCCGCGCCGGAGATGCAGGGTCGGCAGGTGCCGCTCACGGACGTGGTCGCGCGCGGCGATGCGCGACCGGCGGGGGCCGACTCGCCTCAGTCTGCGGTCGCGGTGTTGGACGCGTACATCGCCGGTCTGGCACGCTCTTATGAAGCAGACGAAGCGGTCCTGCACGCGATCAAGATACTGAGCCGCGAGACACCGCACGTGCCCGACCTCGCGGAGCGGGTGGGCCTGTCCGAACGCCAGCTGCGCCGCCGCTTCACCGACGCGGTCGGCTACGCGCCCAAGACGCTGCACGGCATCCTGCGCTTCCAGCGCGCTGTGCGCATCGGACGGCGCGGACCCGGAACGCTGGCCGGCATCGCCTACGAAGCCGGATACGCCGACCAGGCCCACTTCACCCGGGAGGTGAAGCGCCTGGCCGGCACGACGCCGGCGCGGTTGCTCGGCCCGGCCCGCCCTCACAGCCTCCCGTAGGCCCGCAACGTCCGCAGCGCCTTGATCGTCACCCCGGGACGCGCCTCGAACTCCGTCGTCGGCGACCACTTCGCCCAGGTGACCGGCCACCCGCCGTCCTCGTCCTGGGTCGCGGCCAGGTAGTCCAGGCCGCGCTCCATCTCCTCGTCGCTGAACCAGGCGCGCGCCACGCTGTCCGGACGTGGGGCGTAGTCGTGGGGCAGGTGGTACTCCCCCGGTGCGTAGCCGGGTGCGATGACGGCGTTCTCCGGGTGCGCCGGGTCCAGCAGGACGATCTTCTGCTCCCGGACCAACGCGCCGAGCCGTTCGCCCTGCTCGTGGGCCCAGGTCCGGTCCGGCACCGCGTCGAGGAACAGGACCGCCGCGTGGACGTCGTAGGGGTGTGTCCGGCCGATCGCCTCGACCTCCTTGCGGGTGAACTCCACCGCGCCCTTGATCCACGGGTGGTCGATGCCGCCGCGCAGTACCGGGGCCAGGATCTGGCCGGTCGCCAGCAGAGTGCCGGGCGGGTCGGGCTCGACCGGGACGAACGGCGGGTGCGGGTAGGGGGCCAGGGTCGGCAGCACCGCCGGGGCCCCGCCGTCGGGGGCGGTGACGGAGGCGATCCAGTCCAGGGCGCGCGTCACCATCGGCACGGCGGACTGGCCGGCGTCGGCCAGGACCGCCAGCGCGGTGGCGACGGACAGCGGCTGCGGGGCGGGGCCGCGCACGTCCGGCTCCAGGCCGTAGGCGAAGCCGCCGTCGGCGGTTCGGTACGCCTCCAGCGCCGCGACCAGCCCCGCGCCGTCGGCCCCGCCGAACAGGACCTCGAACCGCCGCTGCTCCAATACCCGGCCGGAGGTCCACAGGAACGTCTCCGCCCGGTCGAGGACCGAGCCGGATTCGGAAGTGTTCTGGTTCATGCCGCCGAAGCTACCCGGGCGCGCCGCCGGCATCTTGAACGTTCCGGCCATCGGGTGTGGTCAGCGGCCGCGGCGGCGGGCGCGATCACGGCCACCCATCGTGCCGTACGCCACACCCGTCCCACACGACAGGCGCAGGGCGCTGCTCTAAGGTCGGCTATGACGCAGAAGTGAACACGTTCCACTTTCGGTTGGGAGCCCTAGACGTGAGCGCACCGCACATCGGTTACGCCGCCATGTTGGAGCAGTTCGGTCCGGTGGAGGTGACGGACTACTCGGCGCTGGCCGAGCAGCACGGGTTCACCGGGACCATGGCCGCGGACCACTTCCAGCCGTGGGTGCCGCAGCAGGGGCAGGCGCCCTTCGTGTGGAACGTGCTGACCGCGATCGGCGCCCGGACCAGCACCGACCTGGGACCCGGCGTGACCTGCCCGAGCTTCCGGTTCCACCCGGCGATGGTGGCGCAGGCCTCGGCGACGCTGGAGGCGATGTACCCGGGGCGGCACTGGCTGGGCCTGGGCTCCGGCGAGGCGCTGAACGAGCACATCGTGGGCGGCTACTGGCCCGAGGCCCCGACCCGGGTGGCGATGATGTTCGAGGCCATCGAGGTCATCAACAAGCTGTTCACCGGCAAGGACGTCAAGCACTCCGGCAAGTACTACACGCTGGAGACCACGCGGCTGTGGACGATGCCGGAGACGGCCCCGCCGATCTACATCGCCGCGGCCGGCCCCTACACCTCCCGCAAGACCGGCGAGCTGGCCGACGGGATCATCACCCCGGGCGCCGCGCACAGCAAGGTGGCCGGGGTGTTCGAGAACTTCGCCGCCGGGGCGCGCAAGGCCGGCAAGGACCCGGAGTCGATGCCGAAGATCCTGCAGCTGCACCTGTCCTGGGCGCCGACCGACGAGGAGGCGCTGGCGAACGCGGTGAAGGAGTGGCCGAACGGCGGCATGAAGTTCCCCAAGCAGGACATCCGCTCGCCGTTCGACTTCGAGCAGATGGCCAAGCTGGTGCGGCCGGAGGACTTCGAGGGCCGGATGGTCATCTCCTCGGACCCGGACGTGCACCGCGCGTCGATCCAGGCGTTCCTGGACCTGGGCGTGGACCGGATCTACCTGCACAACGTCGGCCGCAACCAGACCGAGTGGATCGAGGTCTTCGGCCGCGAGGTGCTGCCGAAGCTGCACCGCTGATCCCGCCCGGCCGGCCCGGCTGTCTCTCGGCGTGACAAGGGCCTGTCGTGCCCAGCGGCCCTGACCGGTCCGACCGGACTTAAACCGGCCTTCCCCATCGCCCGTTCGAGGGAACCGGAGGGTTCGTCCCCGGCGTGGCGCGGCGCCGCGGCAGCACACTGATCGTCGGATCCGCACCCCGACGGGTGCGGCGCAGATGGGAGGTGGGGGAACGTGGCGACCCGGCACAGGAAGACCGGCCCCATACGCAAGGCCGCTGAGACGCTGCTGGGCGGGGCCGCCGGGATCGGGGCGGTGACCGCGGTGGCCACCGTCCTGCACACCGGGGCGGGGCCGACCGCCGCGGCCGGATCGCCGGTGCAGGCGGCGCCGGCGGCACCCGGCTCGTCCGCCTCGGGCGGGGACGCGGTCCCGGCGATCACGGTCACCGGGGACGCGGCGGCTCCGCTGACACCGTCGGCGCCCGTGCCGACCACGACCGCGGCCCCCGCGGCGGTCGCCGACACCGCGCCGCGGATACAGGACGCGCCGACGCGTCACAGCACGGCCCAGCCTCCGGCGCCCACGGCGACGCTGCCGCCGCACGCCGACGGCTCTCTGTCCCCCACGCCTCCGCCGCGGGAGACGCCGGTGCCCGAACCGCTGCCGCGCACCCGGCCCCCGGCGCCGCCGGCGAGCTCGCCGCCGTCCCCGCCGACCGCGTCGCAGCCTTCGGCGACGCCGTCGCAGCCCGCCGACCCCCAGCAGTCCGACCCCGGCGGCGGCGACCCGGGGGAAGGCGGCCTCGGCGGCCTGCTCGGCGGCGTCCTGGGCACGCTCGGCAGTGCGGTCGGCACGGTGCTCGGCGGCCTCGGGCGGCACTGAGGGCGCCGCCGACCGGCATCCGGCCCTGATTCGACCGGATGCGGCCGCCTCAGGCAGGATGTGCTCTGATTCAGGGTGGTCGGACACCGCTTGAGGCGACCGGTGACCGGAGCGTCAGCGGTCTGCTACGGTCCGGGCACGTACTGCAGTTCGCACGGCGCCCCGTCGATCCGGCACTCGGCCGGGGCGGCGAGGGCGCCGTCGAACCCGAAGCCGAAGGTGATCGCGGCTCCGGCGGCCAGCGTGGGATGCCAGTCCGCCGGGGTGACGGTCACCACGTCCCCGCTCATCGCGGTCTCGCCGGTGTCCGTGGGCTGGTGCAGGCTGGCGCCGGTGAGGTGGAAGGTCAGGCGCCAGCCGGTCAGCGGTACGGCGCCGGTGTTGGTGACCGTCACGGCGGCGCGATAGCCGTCGTCCCAATGACTGGTTACCTTGAACTGCACGAGTGCGGAGGCTGAGATAGGAGCGGAGGATGCAGCGGCGGGCGGCGCGGCCGAGGAGGCCGGCGACGGGTGGCTGGAGTGCTGCCCCGCCGCGCCCGCGCGCGGCGACGCAGAGCCCGCTGAACCCGCTGGACCCGCCGGTCCGGCTCCGTCGGGCGCCGCAGCGCCCTGAGCCTGCGCGCTGTGCGGAGCACACGCCGTGCCGCAGTCCGCTGACGCCGAGGACGGCGACCGCACCGTGCCCAGCCGCCCCATCACCAGCAGCGCCGCACAGCCGGCCGCCACGGCCAGCGCCGCGGCCACGCCCAGCCGGACGGTGCGACCGTGCCAGCCGCCCGGGCCGTCGGCGTGACCGCCGCGGCCGCCCGCGTGCTGACCGCCTTGGCTCTGACCGTGGCCGCCTCGGGCTCGGCCGCCCACCCCTTCCCGGCGGCCGCCGGCCGCCGTCGTCGTACGCTCACCCACCGCGATCCGCTCCCGCTCCGTCCGCCCCCACGCCTTCCGGCCCGTCGCCCCGACCGGTCCGGCTGTTCCGGCCGCCCGCCCCGAATGTTCGCGGCAATGCCGCGATTGGTGGCGGGTTGTGCCCCGATCGTGGGCAAAAGCTATCGCCCCGGCCCGGTCCGGGCACAACACCCGTGGCAGCGCCCCAGGTGAGGCGGCCACCGGCAGCGGCGGCGGCGCCGCGCCGGATGGGGCAAACGACCGCGCCGGGTGAGGATGTGTCGGCATGATTGTGTCTGGGCCCCCGCCGGGGGCCGCACGGACCACCCACAGGACGGCGGGAATGGCGTCGGCGTTCGACCTCTCCGGTTTCTCAGTCACCGACATGGTCGTCGCCTCCGGGGAGCTGCGGGCCGCCACCGCCGGCGCAGCCACCATGGAGGAAGGGTCGGCGGCGATCGTCGACTGGCTGCGCCGCGCCTTCACCGATCCCGCGACCGGCCGCCCGGCCTTCGCGCTGGCCCGGATGTTCCACACCGTCACCTGGGACCGGCTCACCCCGGACCTCCACACCTACATCGCCACCCGCGACCCGGCCGCGGCCGCCAACGACGACGGCCTGCCCTACCTGACGCTGCTCGCCACCTCCGGCGACCACCCGCACTGGTCGGACCGGCGCAACTCCCGCGACCACCAGGCGATCCCGCTGTCCGCCTCGGACGTGGTCCGGCGCGCGCCGCTGGCGCTGGCGCTGCTGGACCGGCTGCTGGGGCTCCAGCCGCCGCCGGATCCGCCGGGGCCGCCCGGGCCGCGCTCCCACGGCTCCCCCGGCTCGAACGGGGTCTCAGGGGCCGGCGATCAGGGCTCGGGTCTGTCGGCGCGGCTGCGGGACCGGTTCGACGTGTTCCACGTGCCGGAGGCGCTGGGCAGCCCCTACGTGCCGACGCCGGAGTTCGTGCGCGACTACCAGATCCGGTCGGCGATCGCGCTGGGCGCGGTGCTGGACTCGGGCGGACCGGAGCACCCTGATCTGCCCGGCGTCCGCAACACGTCTCTCTACACGGCGCTGCTCTACTCCCGGGTACGGATCCCGGCGGAGACCGCCGCGCACTTCCGGACGCTGGCCGCCGCGATCCGGCTGGCGCTGACCCCGCTGCTGGGGGCGCCGCTGTTCGCCGCGACGCCGCCGGGGCCGAGCTCGGGACACCAGCTGTTCGGCAGCCACAACGGGAACGGCGGCGGTGCCGGGAACGGCGTGGCCACCGGACCGGCGGGCAACGGCAACGGAAGCGGCAACGGAAGCGGGACCGGGAACGGGAACGGGGTCCCCGGGGGGAACGGCGCCGGGCCGCGTCCGTCGATCACGCTGCTCCCGCAGCAGGCGACACCGCCACCGCCGCCGTCGTCCTCCGCCGCCACGCCCGGTGACGGCAGCGCCGCGGCCCTGGCCGCCGAGGCCGAGCTGCGCGCCTCGCAGCGACGGCTGACGCAGGAGACGCGGATCGTCGAGACCCTCTACATGATCGGCCAGTCGCTGGCGCGGGAGCTCGACACCCGCAAGATCGCCAAACTGGCCACCGACGCCGCGACCACCGCCATCGACGCCGAGTTCGGGACCTGCTTCTACTCCCTGGTGTCCACCGACGGCCAGGCGCAGACCCGGTTCGTGCTGGCCGGGAAGGTGCCGGCCGAGCGGTTCGAGTCGCTGCCGATGCCCCGTCCCACCCCGCTGGTCGGGGCGGTGTTCCCGGGCACGGCCCCGATCCGCTGCGCCGACGTCACCACCGACCCCCGCTACGGCCAGCGCGCGCCGTTCCACGGCCTGCCGCCCGGGCACCCGCCGGTGAGGTCGTTCCTGGCGCTGCCGATCACCACGATCAGCGGCACCGTCCTGGGCTCGATGTATTTCGGGCACTCCGAGGCCGGCCGGTTCACCGAGCGCGACGAGCAGATCGTGAAGGGCATCGCCGCCCAGGCCGCCTCGGCGATGGACAACGCCCGGCTCTACCGGCAGGAGCGGGAGACGGCGGTCGAGCTGCAGAACTCGCTGCTGCCGGCGTCCCCGCCGCACATCGCGGAACTCGAGATCGCCTTCACCTACCTGCCCGGCGCCCAGGGCACCCAGGTCGGCGGCGACTGGTTCGACGTGATCCCCCTGGCCGGCGGCCGCGTGGCCCTGGTGATCGGCGACGTGATGGGCCGCGGCATCCGGGCCGCGGCGATCATGGGGCAGCTCCGCACCGCGGTGCGCGCCTACGCCGTGATGGACCTGCCGCCGGGCCAGATCATGCACCTGCTGAACCGGCTGGTGTGCACGATGTCGTCCTCCTCCGCGCCGCCGAGCAGCGGCCACGGCCTGGGCGCCACCGGCACCCACTCCACGGCCGGCTCCCTGGCCGCCTTCGACGACGGCATCGGCGAGCAGATCGCCACCTGCGTCTACGCCGTCTACGATCCCGCCGAGGAGGCCCTGATCTGGGCCAGCGCGGGACACATGCCCCCGGCCCTGATCACGCCCGAAGGCACCGCGCACCTGCTGGAGGACGACCTGGGCATGCCGCTGGGCATCGAGGAGGCGGTGTTCGACGAGAAGGTGCAGTCGCTGCCGGCCGGAACCAGGCTGCTGCTGTACACCGACGGCCTGGTCGAGTGCCACAACGCGCCGCTGTCCGAACGCCTGACGCGGCTGTCCACGGAGCTGGTCCGCGAGGACGACGGCCCGGTCGGCGGCCTGGGGCCGTCCGGCACCGTCCTGGCCGGCTCCGGCCTGCCGGGCGCCCGCCGCGCCCCCGGCGAACCGGAGACCGTGCAACGCACCTGCGACCGGCTGCTGCACGCGATGCTGTCCGGCGACGAGCACGACGACGTGGCGCTGCTCCTGGTCCGCACGCGTCCCACCCGCATCCGCAAGGCGGCCCTGGACCTGGACCCGGACCCGATGGCGGCGCGCGCGGCCCGCCGCTTCGTCACCGCGACCCTGACCGACTGGAACCTGGAGCACCTCACCGACGACGTGCTGTCGGTGGTCACCGAACTGGTCACCAACGCCACCCAGCACGCGGCCACCACCAGCCAGCTGGCCCTGCGCTCCCACCCGGGCCGGCTGATGGTCGAGGTCGCCGACTGCGACGGCCGCATCCCCCGCCCGGCGGTGACCCAGGCCATGGACGAACGCCATCGCGGACTGCTGATAGTCGCTCAGCTGTCGCAGCGCTGGGGCGTGCGGCCGACGGAGCGGGGCAAGATCGTGTGGGCGGAGATGAGCGCGGAGGCGTAGCGGGCCGCCGGCCGCCCTCAGATCAGCGGCCGCAGAGCCTCCCGCACCCGCCGCTCCACCACCGCGAGCGCCAAGTTCGCGTCCTCCCGGGCGAACGGCGCGCCCTCCCGGTCCACCAGCGGCGCCGGGGTCCCCGGTCCCGCTCCCCCGGCGACGGCGAGCTCGCGCAGCGACGTCCGTGCCCCGTCGGCGGCCGGAAGCCCGCGGGCCGCGGCCCGGTCGAGCACCGCGCGCCGATGCCGCCAGCGCAGCGGATCGGCCGCGGCGCCGGCCGCCGGCGCGGGCGCGCCGAACAGCAGACGAGGCAGCGTGAGGACCGCGTTCCAGAGTTCGACGAGCGCCGTGGCCGGTCCCAGTCGCGGGAGCCGGTCCACGCCGCGGTAGGCAGCCGCCACCGGTTCCAGCACCAGGCCGTGGATCTCCACCAGGGCCAGCCCCGGCGCCGCCGAGGCGGACAAGTACGCGGTCACCACGGTCTCAGCGGGATCGGACGAGATCCGGAACCGCCGGAACACGCGAGGAGCCGCCGCACCGCGCGGCGACGGCAGCAGCCGCAGCGAGGCGTCCGTGGTCTGCCCGACGGCCAGCACGGGCCCGGTGGCGACCACGAAGTCGTCCCACGCCACCGTGTCCAGCAGCCCCTCCGGCCCGAGGCCCGGCACACCCACCGCCAGGGCGTCGGTCACCCGCTCGATCATGTCCTGGACGTCGTAGCGGATCGGCCCGGTCTCGACCAGCCAGCGCCGCCGCAGCACCTGCCGCCCCGAGCCGGCGAACGGCCGCGCCGGGTCGGCGAGCACCTGGCGCTCGGAGGCGCTGCGCGCCGCGAGCTCGGCCAGGGCGCGGCGGGCCCACACGGTCTCGGTGGACACCCAGCGGTGGGTGGCGAAGCGGTCCCGGCGCAGGCGGTCGACGAGCACGTGCCGGGCCGCCACCCGTTCGACGAACACGATCAGCCCGGCGGTGCCGAGGGCGGCGATCGGCACGAACAGCCACGCCACCCCCGGGCCGCCGGGGCCGACGTCGCACAGCCGGTGCGGGACGGTGATGCCGAACGGCTTGGCCACGCCGGCCGCGGTCAGGATGAAGGCGCCGCCGCCGACGCCCCACAGCAGGGCGGCGAACCGGGCCAGCGGGGCGGACGAGGGCGGGCGCGAAGCCAGGGCGTCGGCGTTCCGGGAGCCGGGGCCGGGAGCGGATCCGGGGCCGGGAGCGGGTCCAGGACTGGGAGCGGCACCGACGCCGCCACCGCAGAGCAGCAGCCGCAGCCCGGCGCCCCACAGCAGCCAGGCCGCCACCGTCCAGACCGACACCACCAGGGCCACCACGACCAACGCGACCAACGCCACGTCCCGGTGCAGCCGGCGGGCCCGGGCCGCCAGGCAGTGCCGCAGCACCAGGATCTCGTCGACACCCGCCGACGGCGCCGGGGCCCGGCCGTCGTCGAACACGAACTCCTTCAGGGCCCGCCGGGCGAACACGGCGTCGACGTGCGCCGCCGCGCACAAGTACCGGGTCGCCTCGTCACCGGGAGCCGGGGCGTCCCACGTCAGAGGGATGGTGCGGGGCACCGAAGGCTGGGCGGCCGCAGCCGGGCCGGCCGGATCCGGGGCGCTTGCGGCGGGAGCGTTTCCGGGCTCTGACGCACCCCCGGCGCGGCGCTCGCTCGCGCCCGCTCCTCCGAACAGCACCTCGTTGAGGATGTCCTGGGCGCGCCGTAACCGGCCCTCCCGCTGTCCTGGTATGTCCGAACCGGAACCCGAGCCGGACTCCGAACCCGTACCGGCGTCGTCACCGCCTCCAGCCGACCCAGCACCGTCCGCCGCCCGGCCTGCCGCCTTCACTCACACTCCCCACGCCTCGCCGCACCTGTGCGCCTCCAGCAAACCATCCGACCGCGCTCCCCGGGGCGGCGATCGCATCAGCGTAGGGAGTCCTCAGCCGGGTCCGCATGCCGCCACGCTCACTTTGACTAAGTTGTGACCCGGGCGACTTGCGATACTGGCCGCCATGGCCCCACGCACCGCCCGGCATCCGTTCCTGGACCACGACGCCCCCATCCCGTTCGCCCACCGCGGCGGCGCGGCCGGGCCGGCGGGCGAGAACACCCTGGCGGCGTTCCGCCTCGCCGTGCAGACGGGGTACCGCTACCTGGAGACCGACGTCCACGCCAGCTCCGACGGCGTGCTGCTGGCCTTCCACGACCGCCGCCTGCATCGGGTCACCGACGCCAAGGGCCGGATCAGCGCCATGAGCGCGGCCGAGATCAGCAAGGCGCGGATCGGCGACGAGCCGGTGCCGACGATGGCCGAACTGCTGGAGGCGTTTCCCGACGCGCGCTTCAACATCGACGTGAAGGAGCCCAACACCGTCGCGCCGCTGGCCGAGCTGCTGCGCCGCGCCGACGCGCTGGAGCGGGTCTGTGTCAGCTCGTTCTCCGACGCCCGGCTCGCCGCCATGCGCGAGGCGCTCGGCGGGCGGGTCTGCACCAGCGCCGGGCCGCGGGAGGCGTGGCGGATGTGGCGGGCCTCGCGGCGGCTGAAGCCCGGCGAGGTGCCGGATCCGGCCGCGCTGCCGCGGCTCGCCGCGGACTGCTTGCAGCTGCCCCCGGCCCTCGGCAGGATCGTCGTCGTCGACGAGCGCCTGCTGGCCGCCGCGCACGCCGCCGGGCTGCCGGTGCACGTGTGGACGATCAACGACGACGCCGAGATGGACCGGCTGCTGGAGCTGGGCGTGGACGGCGTCATGACCGACCGGCTCGACACCCTGAAGACCGTGCTGACGAAACGAGGAACCTGGTCCTGATGCCGATCGACGACACCGCCGAGCGCACGGCCGAACCGCCGGCCGAACCGGCGCACGGCGCGGGCACCGCCGAGGCGGCCCTGCCGGTGACCGCACCGTTTGCAGCACCGACGACAGCACCGGCGACAGCACCGGCACCGGCGTCCCCGAACCCGGCACCGGACCCGGCGCTGGACCTGGTACCGGAGCCGGCACCGGACCTGCGACCGGACCTGGCACCGGACCCGGCCCAGCTCTCCCGCCGCAAAGGCTGGTACCGCTACGCCTGGGGCGCCCACGCCTTCCCCACCACCGTCACCGCGGTCTTCCTCGGCCCGTACCTCACCGACATCGCGCAGAACGCCGCCGGCGGCGAGCACCACTACCTCCACCTCGCTGGCCTCAGCATCCGCGCGGAATCCTTCTACCCCTTCGCCGTCACCGCCGCCGCCCTCCTCCAGGCCGCGATCCTCCCGCTGGTCGGCGCCGCCGCCGACCGCAGCGGCCGCACCCGCGCCTACCTGACCGCGGCGATGGCCCTCGGCGTCACCGCGACGCTGCTCTTCTACACGGTCTCCGGCGGTGCCTACCTCTGGGGCGGCGGCCTGTTCCTCGCCGCCTCGCTCGGCTACTCCACCGCCAACGTGCTCGCCAACGGCTACCTGCCGACCCTGGCCTCCCCGGACGAGCGCGACGCGATCAGCTCCAAAGGCTGGGCCGTCGGCTATCTCGGCGGCGCCGTCCTGCTGGCCCTCAACCTCGCGATCTACACCGCCCACGACCCGCTGGGCCTGTCGAAGTCGCACGCCGCCCGGGTCGCGCTGGCCTCGGCGGGCCTGTGGTGGCTGGTGTTCGGCACCGCCGGCGTGCGGCGCCTGACCGCCGGCACCTCCCGCCTCCCGGCCGCGCAGCGCCCGGAGTCCGGCACCGGCTACCGCCAGCTGGGCCGCACGCTGGCGGCGCTGGCCCGCAACCGCGACGCGCTGGTGTTCCTGCTGGCCTACATGGCCTACAACGAGGGCGTGCAGACGGTCATCTCCTTCGCCTCGACCTACGGCACCAAGGAACTGGACCTCGGGCAGTCGGTGATGGCCAGCGCCATCCTGCTGGTGCAGTTCGTGGCCTTCGGCGGGGCGCTGTGGCTGGGGCGGCTGGCCGCCCGGCACGGCACGCGCCGGACCATCGCCGGATCGCTGCTGGTGTGGATCGCGCTGCTGGCCGCGGCGTTCTTCATGACCAGGCACGCCGTCTGGCAGTTCTACGTCCTGGGCTGTGCCATCGGCCTGGTGCTGGGCGGCACGCAGGCGCTGTCGCGGTCGCTGTTCGCGCAGATCATCCCGGCCGGGCAGGAGAGCGAGTACTTCGGGCTGTACGAGGTGAGCCAGAACGGCGTGGCGTGGATCGGGTCGCTGACGGTGGCGCTGGCGATCCAGTTCACCGGCTCCTACCGGCTGGCGATCATCTCGCTGGTCGCGTTCTTCGCCCTGGGGCTCGCCCTGCTGGCCCGCACCGACCTCCGCACGGCGATCCGGACCGCGGGGAACCCCGTCCCCGAACGACTGTGACACAGTGTGACGAATCCCACGTCACACTGCTCCTATCAGCTGAACAACGACGTTTGCCCGATTTTGCCCGGTGGAACCCTTCCGTGGGAGGCTCGGACTCACACCCGCCCACGCCAGCGGCCCGGTCCGGACGACCCGGTCCGGAACAAAACACGCGCCGCAACGCGTTGTGAGCGGGTGAGACCGTCTGGAGGGAACACCAATGAGCGAGCGGGCACTGCGCGGGACGCGTTTGGGCGCGACCAGCTATGAAAGCGACGCGGGGATCGACTTCGCCCCCCGCCAGGACATCGAGTACGTGTGCCCGAACGAGCACCGCTTCATCATGCCGTTCTCCGTCGAGGCCGACGTGCCGCCGACGTGGGAGTGCAAGGTCTGCGGGGCCGTGGCCCTGCTGGTCGACGGCACCCCGCCGGAGGAGAAGGCCGGCAAGCCGGCCCGCACCCACTGGGACATGCTGATGGAGCGGCGCACCGTGGCCGACCTGGAGGAAGTGCTGGCCGAGCGGCTGGCGGTGCTGCGCGACGGCGGCATCACCGGCTCGGACAGCGTCCGCCCGGCTCCGGCGCGCACGATCGCCGGCCGGGCCAAGAAGTCGGCGGCGGCCGCGAAGGCGTCGACGGTCAAGGCTCCGGCGGCCCCCGCCGGCAAGCCGAAGACCACGTCGGCCCGCTCCGCGGCCCGCAAGACCGCGGCGCACACCGGCGACTGAGACCCGGCCGCACGGAGCGCTCCGGAGCCGCCTCGGAGCCTTCCCGGCCCGCCCGGGCCCGATGTCCTGATTGAGCCACAGCTGAGCCGCGCACAGAACCAGCTGATACGACTACAGTAGGAAGTGCGCCGCCGCGTGAAGCGGGGCGCCCACGATCCCCGAGCCGCACTGCATCCCCCCGACAGTGCGGCTCGGGCCTTTTTACGTCCTCGAATACCCGAACCCTGCGATGGGACCGCTGCTCGGGGCACCCGGAGGGTGCGGCCGGTCTGCGCCCGACTCGCTTCCACCCCGCTCGCTTCCACCCCGCTCACTTCCGCCCGGCCAGCCGCCCCAGCCGGTAGCGCAGGCCCCACACCGTGGTCCGCCACAGGGCCTCGGCCACGATGGTGCCGCTCATCTTGGACGCGCCGAGTTCGCGCTCGACGAAGGTGATGGGCACCTC